>JAKQCM010000039.1 GCA_029559155.1 Chloroflexota bacterium | reverse complement strand
GTCACCGATATCAGGTTTTTACCAATTCAATAACCTCCCCACCGGAACCTACCGCATTGAAGCATGTGGCGGCATTGATACAGAAAAATCGTTTTTTGGGATGCGCGTGGGTATCGCAGTACCGAATGTGCTGCCATTGGTCAGTGTATTCACCAACCATGTCCCTTGCCCATAACGGTTCATGCTGGAGTTAACGTTGATATGAAAAAGGCAGTCGTGCTTTTAACCTTTGTTTTGACCCTATTTTTGCTGGTTTTGAGCCAGGGAAAACACACGGCCGTTGCCGAAACGGCCGTGCCCAACAGCAACACATGGTCAACCCCTAAAATGATTTCTACTGGCATCACAAACGCCAAACGTCCCGTTATCCAGGCTGACCCCAACCAGCCCGGGAAAGTTATGGTTTTCTTTATTTCGCAATCGCCGCTTAACGTAGCCCTTGATCCTTACTACACCATTTCACAAAACAATGGGGCAACCTGGACTGCGCCAACGGCCGTTCACCAAAGTCCAGGCGTTGAATCCAAACAAATTCATTTCGATTTCGACGATCAAGGCGCCGCACACGCGGCCTGGCGTGAAGGAAGAGCATTGGTATACGCCAATTCCAGTAACTGGAGCACCACCTATAAAACATTGTCAAACCCAAGCGGCGATCCTGGCGTAACCACACCAGTGGTGGCAACATTTGGCTCCAATATCCACATCGTCTGGTCAGAGGGCGATATAAGCGATCCTGATTCCTTAAAACAAGTGCCCAACATCCTTTACACCCGATCTACAGATCGTAGGCGACATGGTTAGCGCAGCCCATCGTGTTAACAAACTCTGGTCTTGATTCAGTTTCACCCTCCATAACAACGGATTCATTGGGTAATGTTCATATTGTTTGGCAAGAATTGGAATATGATGGACTCATTGGCGATTTCATAAATGTTATTTATTATGTCAAAGGAACTGTGTCCACCAACAACGTTACCTGGAGTACCCCCATCAATATTTCGAATGCCATAAACGCATCTGGCACATTTTCATCTCAAGAACCACGCATTATCTCTACAAGCACGGGTCTAAAAGTAACCCTTTCGACCATTTTCCAGCAACCATCCGAACAATATGTTTATTTATTGAGTTGTCGAGTGAACTGCGAAAATCCAAGTAGATGGACAAACGAAGGAAGTGTTTCCGGCACAGCTTTATACGTCAATATTGAACCGGTAGACCTGGCCTCAGCGCCGACAGACCGCCTGGGGTGTGTACAGGTCTTCTTTGATGGCGCGACAACCGATAATCTGTCTGGTAAAGAGCAGGTATGGATGGCAAATAGCTGCAACGGTTGGACAAACGCTCGTCAGGAGATTACCGACACGACTCTAAGGGCGTTACGGCCGTCCAGCGCCTCCCAGGCTAATTGGCTTTATCTGGCTTACGAAGAATCCCTCACCAATGATGCAGGTAATGCCAATCAAATCTACTTCCAATCAAACGAATCCGATTACGGCGCTTATTTGCCCATGCTGCGGAGATAAGAGGAGAAAAGCTAACCTTATGAGTCGCCTGGAATGGATTTTGGGAATCGTCTTGTTGGTCTTGTTGGTCGTCGTCATTGGGCTGGCGTTATCTTTATGGCTTGGTCCAGAAACCAACACCGCCTCCCAGCTAACTGGACCGGAAGCGGTCGCTGCGGGATATGCTGACGATATTGCCCCTACCCGAAGCACGCCGCAGCAAACAGCTAAAAACGCCTATGTCAGCGCCCAAAAGGCGGCCCGAGGCTGGCAAGAGGACGCCGTTTTAGTTAGCGCGACGGCAACCTGGCCGCAAGGCGTAAAAGCTTCAGACCTGGTATCCGGGCAAGAGACCTGGGGCTTTATTTTTTATTCACCGTCGAAGGGGACAACGGCCGTTGTCTCTGTGTATCAAAACGAGGCCAGCTTATCGCCACGGGATACGCCGCGGCAAATGCAATTATTCGACATCACCACCTGGCAGCAAGACAGTTCAGAAATCGCCCAAACGTTTCTCAACAATGGTGGTTATGGATTTATTGAAAGAGAAGGCATTACGGTGTACTCCATGACACTGTCCATGAACGACCCAAACGGAAACGGCCGTGTCGAATGGCTTACTTCTCTCCTATCCACAAAAAATGGAAATTCATTAACAATGCGTATAGACGCAGCATCAGGCGAAATCCTGGAAGTACTGGATGCATCTTAAAGGTTGTAACGGCATGACACCCATGCAAAACGGAGGACCTACCGATGAAAAATTTCTTTCACAGAATCTTTAAAGGACGGGATCGTGGGCAAAGCCTTGTAGAAGTTGCCCTCTTCTTCCCCATATTCATCATCATCATTGCCGGCTTAGTCGAAGTCAGCAACATCGTCGTCACCCAAAACCGCGTCAACAATGCCACCAGAGTTGGCGCCCGCTTTGGCGCAAATGGCGGCGAAAACATCGGTATGTCGCTTGCCGCCCTCAACGCCGTCACCCAAACCCTCAACGTTGATGAAGGTCTGTGGGATCTCTGGGCCGTGCGCGGCGAAATCAACGATACCGGCACCGGCTTCGTCCCCAATACATGGGAATTTGACCATGTATATGGCCTTGGCCAAACCAAGGTCTTCAGCGACGTGGTGGCCGCAGATGTCCAACAGCAAGTTCTGGAACAACTCCAAACAGATGAAAACGGAAACAACGCCTCCGCCGCCATTGCCGCCGGGCTACGTTTTGTCGGCGTCTACGCCATCCACGACATCGATTCGATCCTTGGCCTCGATGCGCTCCCCAATCTGGTAGGGTTCAATTCCGTGCGCTCTCTCAACCTCATGCGCATGGAAAGTTCAGAGGTTGAAACAACCAATGGCTGCGACGCCTTCCCCATCGCCATCCACGAAGCCATCCGCTCTGTACTGCCCCCCGGCGACAGCAGCGACGCCCAAAACCGGTGGCCGACCACCTTCAAACACTTTGTCACCAGCCCATCGCCATTTCCCTACCCGGACCCCAACTATTACAGCTTCGTCAACCACAGACCCAATGAACCTCTGCAAGACGCCAAAGAAGGCTATATTTACAAAATCCAAAACGGAACTGGCCCCGGCAACTTTGGCTGGTTGGGCTGGAATGGATGCTCCAACGATTCTACTGCGCTTGAGGCCAGCTTAACGTGGCCCGGCAACAGCCGCGACTACACACCTCTTCCCGGCAACTGTCCGGTTTATGGCACACCAAGAGTTTCGGGCTTTGTGGAAATGGGCGACCCCACCGACCGGGAAATGCACATCGGCGACTACATTGCCACCAGCACCGGCACAATCAATAGTTCCGGCGCCAGAAAAACCCTAGAAGAACATATCGTTCTGAACCGCCAACTGCGCATGATCGTGTATGCCGATACAAATGGGCAGGGTGGCAGCAATGCCGCATACAAAATCAAACGATTCGCGATCTTCAGAATTATTGGCCATAACCTGCCTGAATCCTGGATCATGGCCGAGTTTATTCGCTGGGATAGCTCCTGCGGACAACCAACGAACTAAAATATCAAGACCCTAAGGGTTCAGGAAAACCCTTAGGGTCTTAAAATCCCAAAAACCACATCTATGTAAATCATCTGGTTAAACAGAGGTGTTGCACATGAAATTTATTCATACTCCACAACTAAAAAATCCCATCGCCAGCCATCATGAAGCTGGGCAGAGCATCGCCATTATTGCCCTCTCACTCGTTGGCCTCTTGGCTTTTGTAGGCATAGCCGTTGATGTAGGCTTTTTATTCGCCCGCAGCTCGCAGCTGCAAGCGGCCGTCGATGCCGCTGCCCTGGCCGGGGTAACAGAATTATTGATTAGCAAAGATTCCGCCGACACGCGCGCCGGACAATTTCTCAATGCCAATAACATCCCCATTTCTGTCACCCAATCCCTGGAAAGCGCTCAAGATGATACAGTCATCGGTGAAACAGAATACACCATCACCGTCACCTGGCCGGTAGAACTCTACTTTCTCAGATTAATTGGGCTTGAAAGCTACGATCTTGTGCGTTCAGCTACGGCCGCATACTTCCCCCAAGCCGACATCTACGCCAGCCGGCGTGTAGATCAGGGTGTTGTCAGCACATCCAATCAGTCCGTATTCGGCCCAAACATCTGCACCGATTATGGAGATCCATTTTCGCCTTTGACCAGCCCCTGGGAACCGGGCCCCTACACATACCATTATCGCATCCTGCTGCCGCCAAACTACCCGGACGACGTGCTGCGCGTGGAAATTTACGATCCCGACTCGATCAACAAAGCCGCTACCGGAGATAACATTGTCTATTCGAGCGTGGCTAGATCCTTGAACCCGACCCTATTCCCACCCGGCGCTCAACCTAAAACTTGTTCGAATACCAATCAAAAAAACACCTGCATGATTGCCACCGGAGAAGAAAGCCTCGTCTCCGCCAGTAATGGCGTTACCATTGACCAAATTAACCCCTTCTGGGTAGTCCGAATCGACGAAAATCGCGGGACCAATACCCCTGGTGTTTGCGGTGAACCAAGCACCTACAATGTCAATTTTAATACCCGTACCCTTTACGAATTATTTTACTATCGTGAAAACGACGACGGGACTATCGAACCAATTTCATTGGCCAGTTACACCGGGCAGATTGGAAATGAAGCAGTAAACCATGACACAGATTTACGCTGGGTATCGCCAGGCGGACAAAAAAGTTTTGATCAACCTGTTTTTGTGCCCGTTGATGCTGGTTCAGAAAAAACCTTCGAATTGAATATCCAAAACGATTTACCGAACATTTTGGAAGACCCAGGCACAAATTATCGGTATGTCTATCTGGACATCACCAGTATTTCCGGGGGATCAGAAAACGGTTTTGAAGTCTGGGCCGGGCCAAACGATTTTGTGAATACCGTTCCCAGTAATGGCAATGATCGCAATCTGTACGTGATAAACAATCCCGGCTCCCACTACTCTATGGGCGCGACCGTGTTTGGTATGGGGCGTCTGCCGATGAACTCAAATACGAGTAATGTAGTAGATATTCCCCTTATCTATATCGACGCGGAAATGGCTGGACAAACAATATTTGTAAGTACGTTCGATATGGACTCCGGCGCGAAACCGCCTATTGTGTTTTACTTTGACTCGCTAGCCTTCACGCCAGATAATTCGACAGACAATGTGAATTGGGATCTCACCGATTGGGCAGTCTCTTTTGGCGGCACAACCGATCCTGAAGGGCGTTGTTTTGTCGGCGGCGCCAGTTACAGTTCTGGATGCAATAACCGTTGGGTGCAACCACGTTACGAGATTGTGGTGCCTGGAAACATTGAGAATTGTAATTATTCAAATCCGACTATGGAAGATTGTACGCCATTTTACGGAGGCCGGCTGATGGCCCGTTATAAGGCTGGGACAGGTGACACGTACGGCTGGCAAGTTAACGTTACCGGACTTCCATTTTTAGTAAGATAACTATCACAAGGCACAGTAAAGGAACTGCCATGGACAAGAAAATGAAAAATCCGACGGCAAAACGGTGTATTAAGAATGATGAAGCAGGTCAGGGCATCGCGGAATACGCGCTGATTTTAAGTCTGGCAGCTCTGGTGGTGTTTGTGATTATCAACCTGGTTGGGCCAGCTATCGGGGATGTATTTTCGCGGCTGGTTCAGCGGGCGCCGGTCGCGCCGCCATCTCTAACGTCCTACACACCGGCGCCAACGTACACGCCCACACAAACGGTGAATCCGTACAGCACGCCAACCAATACAGCCACGGCAACGCCGCCTGGCAACACGGCGACCCCGACAACGACTAGCACAGTCACCAACACGCCTACCGCAACGCCGACCAGCACGCCAACATGCACCGGTTTTGGTCCATATGCAGCGCCTGGGCGAATTGAAATGGAAAACTTCATGTGCGGCGGGCCAGATATTGCCTTTGTGGACAGCGGCGGTGATGGCGGCCCTGGCAGCGGTGTGTTCCGAGCAGATGTGACGATCCAAGGGCCTGATTTGCGCGGCGCGACTGACTCTGGCGGCGGCTATCAACTGGATTGGTTGGTGGCAAACGAATGGGTGCAGTACAAAATCAATGCTGCGGAAACACGATTCTATAACCTTTCTGTGCGCTATGCTGCGGGTAATGCAAACGGCCGTTTCCACCTCGAGATCTGGCGCAACGGCAGCCGAATTTACGCCTCCAGCAGCCTGGCCGTACCCAACAGCGGCGGGGACGCCATCTGGAATAACCTGACCGTTTCCCAAGTTCCATTCCTGGCTGGGGCTAATGAAATTCGCCTGGTGATTGAAAATGGCGGTTTTGCGTTAAACTATTTTGATGTCAGCCTGCCTGTCCCCACCGCAACGCCAACTGTGACATCAACCCCCACTGTGTGCTATAGCCTGACAACGGCCGTTAACCCGGCCAACAGCGGCGCCATTACTGCATCCCCTGCACCCAACTGCGCCGGCGGCACTTACACACAAGGAACGGCCGTTACCCTTTCCGCCGCCCCCAACACCGGCTATCAATTCGCCAGTTGGAGTGGCGCGGCCACCGGCAGCAGCCCTTCGGTTGTCATCACCATGAACAGCGCCAAGAGCGTGACCGCTAATTTCAGCCAATGTTTTGCCGTGACCACGGCCGTTCTGCCCACCGGCAGCGGCACAGTGTCGGTCTCGCCTGGACCCAACTGCGGCAGCCAATACCTCGCCGGGACCAGCGTCACCTTCACGGCCAACCCCGCCGCCAACCGCCTCTTCAGCAATTGGAGCGGCAGCGCCAGCGGTTCCACAAATCCCACCACGTTGTCTGTTTCCGGCGCCGCCAACGTGATCGCCAACTTCACGACGCCGCCCATGGATCTGATCAACGCCAACTTCAATACCGGTGAAGACAACTTCAATTACCTTGATGACACTTTTGGCACCACCAATCCCAGCCAGTCTTACGGCGTCCGCGAGAACACTATCGGCAACGCGGGCAGCGGTGGACTCAGGGTAACAATGGGCGAAGGCACTTCTTCAACTTCCCCCGCTTCCGGAGGGTGGCAGCGCTCCTTCACCCTGACAACAGCCGGCGCCGTTACCGTTCGTTTCGATTATCGCCTGCTAAACACAGGTTTGGACAGCAGCCAAGGTGAGTGCGCAGATGTGATGGTAAAAATCGACAACACACTCTATGGCAGCAGCGGCAGCAATTACGTCATCCACGTATGCGGCGGGTTCAATGGAAGCTGGACAACCTTCACTTTCCAATCAAGCCAGCTTACTTCAGGCACGCACACCATCACCATCGGCGGTTATCTGACCAAGAGTAGTAAAGATAATGAAAAAGCCGACGTTTATATTGATAATGTGTTGGTACAAACAAACTAGACACACAATTAAACACCCAAAACAATAAAAAGAAAGAGGAGATACGGCCGTATCTCCTCTTTCTTTTACGATCTGCAAATCAACTCCCCCACTCCAGGCTCAATCTTTCCGTCGCAGACGCCACACCACACCGCTCGCAATCAAAACCAGCAACCCCAGAACGGCCCCCAAAATCCAAATAGGGAAAGCGGCAGGTGGCGATGGATTGGCTGCCACAGGCACGGCCGTTTCCCCCACCTCTGCTTCAGGCGTCATCGAAGCCGTCACGGTCGGCTCTGGGGTTAACGTGGCCGTCGCGGTAGACGTAGCCGTCGGCGTCGCCGTGGTGGTTGGCGATGGCGTTATCGTAGGCGTGCTGCTCGGCGTCGGCGACGGCGTATCCACCGGCGTCGGCGTATTCGGAACCTCCGGCGTCGGGGTGATGGTGGCCACCGCCAGCGGCGTGTGAATGGCCGGAACCGTGGCCAGCGCCGCCAACGTTTCCCCTCGTTCCACCAGATAGACTGGCGGCCCGCCAATATCACATTCCCGCTGGTAACACTTGCCGCCTTCCAGCGTGATGGTATACGCGCCGTCCACGGCCGTTACCGCCTGTCGATGCCCCATATGCCCCACCAACTTACCCGCCGCCGCCAATGCCGGGACATCTAGCGTAACGGCCGTTGGCCCATTGGCCCACAGCACCCGCACCGTCCCGTCCGGCATGGGAAACGTCACCTGCGTATAAGCTGGCCGGCCAGTGGTGGAGAGTACGGCCGTTGCCTGCATCGTCACCGGCCCCACAAATCCGCCCAACTCCTGCACCATCACCTGATAGGCGCGGTACGCCGGGCGGCGGCTCTTGTCCGGCCGCAGCAGCCCCCACGATTCGCCCCCCGGCGGCAGATGAATGTCTATCAACTTATAAAAACTCGCCCGCTCCGCCCCAGAAGCAAACGCCAACGCAAACGCCTGCGGCACATACCACGCCTGCTGCTCCAGGTCCAGATGAAACTGCTGCACCTCCACCGGCCACTCCGGGTCCATGCTTGGCCGCGCATTCGTCTCATTCATCCAGATCGGTTTCGGCGGGTCGATGCCCACCTCCTGCTGAATTTCCGCCGCTTCCTGGATAATGTCAGGAATCGTTTCCGGCCGAAAATAGATATGCAGCGACAGCACGTCAAAATAATAATTGTTAGCCACGGCCGTCGGATCGGCGGCTACCATCGTCAAAAACCGGCGCAAAAAGGTGGGGTCGTGCCAATAGGTGAGCGCGCCCAGGTGAATCACCGCTTCGGGATCGGCGTCTTTCATCACCAGATAGGCCACCTGCACCAGCCGGTAATAATCTTCCATCGAGCCGCCAAACTCGTGTCCATACACATCGGCGGGGATGTCTGGCTCGTTCCATACAATCCAGTGATGCACGCCCCGCGCCCCATAATATTCAGCCACGCGGCGCAAATACACAGCCCACAAATTGTCCGGATCGTCGATGGGCAGGTAGAGACCCTGCGGCACGCCGGCATACGGCTCGCCGTCGGCAGCCCACGGCGGCGTGCTTTTGAGCAAACCGACCACGGTACGGCCGTTCATCTGCGCATCCACCAGCCACTCTTCCAAAACGTGCAGCGTATTCCAATCATCCGGCCCGGTGGGCTGAATCTCATGCCACAGGAAGAGGATGCGGTCCCAACCCACTTGCAAGTCGGCGGCCTCGGCCGGTTCCCAAAACGATTCCACCACGCCAAAACGGGGATCAACGGCCGTTTCGCCCGCTGCTTCCTCTGTCGGCGTTTCCGTTGGCTCCTGCGCCGCCGCCACGTTTGTGGTCCAGTTGGCCAATCCCCAAATGCCCATCACACCCAGCAAGGGCAGCAAAATTCCCAAAAGAAGTTTCATTCTCAATCGACAAGTCCATCCCAAATCATAAATTTCTGATGCGCACACAAACGACCGGCATTATAATACGAACAGACCACAAGTGGAAATAGCCGCTAGCTCATCTCTAGGGCGATTGCATACTCGCCAATTTCAGATGTCTCAAACGGCCTCGCCAGGGCGTAAACGACCCGGCTAGATAACAACGCCGGTTAAAACCGGCTTAAAGCCCCGTTTACGGGGCGTTGTTTGGTAGCCAGTTGCTTTAGCATCTGGCGGAACGGCCGCAAAGTTGAGTATGCAATCGCCCTGGGCTCATCTCATCAACATGCTGAACACCTACCCGCCTGAACACCTATGAACTCACTTCTGCTCCGTCCCGCCCAAGCCGAAATCCTGACCTACGAAAACGGCCGTCTCGCCATCAGCGCCGTCCCCGGCAGCGGCAAAACCTTCACCCTGTCCCTTTTAGCCGCCCAACTCATCGCCGACGAGCACATCGACCCCACCGCCGGACAACAAATCCTCATCGTCACCTACCTCAACAGCAGCGTCGACACCTTCAAAGCCCGCATCCGCAAACGACTGGACGAAATCGATCTGCCACCCGTCGGTTTCGACGTGCGCACCCTGCACAGCCTGGCCCTGGAAATCGTCCGTCTGGCCGAAAGCGGCCTGGGCGCAGAAACGGCCGGCCCGGAAGTTCTGGACGACACCCGCAGCGCCAACGCCCTCTCCCAGGCCGTCACCAACTGGATTGAAGCATATCCCGACCAATGGTACGCTTTCCTCACCGAAGATACGCCGCAAATGCGCGCCCGTTGGCGCGACATCACCGAACGTACCGCCCGCACTTTCATCCGCGCCGCCAAAAACGAACGCTACCACCCGGAAGAAATCCTGCAAAGACTGGAAACTGGAGACCGGCAACGGGACGAAACCTCACCCGATCTCCAATCTCCAATCCCCCAGTCTCCTCTCCTGTGGATGATGGCGGGGATTTACGGCCGTTACCAAACCATCCTCAGCCGCCAGGGCGCGCTCGACTTCGACGACCTCATCTGGCAGGCAGCCGACCTGCTGCAAAACCGCCCGCACTTCAGCGACGAACTGCGCCGCCGCTGGCCCTACGTCCTCGAAGACGAAGCTCAAGACAGCGTGCCCTTGCAAGAAGTGCTGCTCACCCAACTCACCGGCCCCAATGGCAACTGGGTGCGCGTCGGCGACCCCAACCAGGCCATCACCAGCACCTTCACCGCCGCCCATCCCCGCTTCTTTAACGCCTTCCTCGACCGCCCCGACGTGATTGACCGGCCGCTGCCCAACAGCGGCCGCTGCGCCCCGCTCATCATGGGCGCGGCCAACGCCATGCTCCATTGGACCATCGACAAACACCCGGTCGCCGAAGTGCGCGCCCACACCTTCCGGCGGCAAAACATTCTGCCCACCCCTCCCGGCGACGCCCAACCCAATCCACCCGACAGCGAGGCCAGCATCCAACTCAAGGTCTACAAACATCGCGAAGACGAAGAACTGCCGGCCATCGCCCAAAAAGCCTTGCGCTACACCCAGGAACATCCCGATCACACCCTGGCCATCCTCGTGCCCACCAATCAGGTTGGCTACAACCTGGCCGACCACCTGGACGAATTGGGCGCAGATTATGACAACTTGCTGCGCGGCGGCAGCCGGGAACGGGAAATCGCTGCCGCCATGCACGCCATCCTGGCCGTGCTGGCCGACCCGCTGAACACCAAAGCCCTGGTGGCGGCCCACGCCAGCCTGCATGAATTAGAACACCCGGCGGCCAAATCCCCTGAAGAAGACTTGCCGCGCCTGCACACCATCTTGCGCAGCGTCCACAAACCGGAAGCGCTGCTCTTCCCCTGGGAAGGCCAGGAGTTGGAACGCGCCCTGCCGGCGGGCGTCGCCACCGAGGATGACCTGGCGGCCATCGCTCGTTTTGCCGAATTCCTGCGGCATATGTTTGCGCTGCGCACCCTACCCATCGACGACCTGGCGCTCTCGCTGGGGGATGAACTATTTGCCTGGGGCGACGTCCACGAGGTGGATTTGTCGATTGCTTACCAGATTGCCACAGTTTTGCGCCGCTGGCGCGACACGCAGCCGGATTGGCGGCTGCCAGACCTGGCCGCCCAGCTCGAGGACGTGGTACAAGGGCGGCGCGGGCTGCCCATCACTGCTCCGGCCGATTTGGGTTATGAGCCGAGCAACGGCCGTATCACCCTCACCACCCAACACAGCGCCAAAGGGTTGGAATGGGACGCCGTTTTCCTGGTGGGCATTGATGGCTTTTGGATTCCCGGTAATCTGGACGCGCCATTTTTGGGCGTGCATGATTTTTTGGGCGGCGACCCCACGGCCGAAGCGGTTGCCCAGCTGCACTACCTGATGGCCGGTGACGCCGGGATTTATGACGGCCGTTCGGCCACGGAAAGCGCCCATATCGAAATCATCAGCGAGCGGCTGCGCCTGCTTTACGTGGGCCTCACCCGCGCCAAACGCTTCCTGCACCTCAGCCGCAGCCGGGCCACCCGCCAATACAACAAAGACCGCGACGCCGAACCGGCCACCGTGCTGGGCGTCATCTACCGCTACCTACAAGAGGCCAACGAGTGACGTCCAGACAGCCCAAAGTGGTGATTGGGTGACAATTTGCCCACCTTTCGTTTTACGAAAACCGGGTTACGGATTAAAATACAGCCTATGAGCATGACCAACCCCTTTTACCATCGCGGCGCAATCCGGCAGGCAGCTAATTTTCACGGCCGTCAGAACGAAACGGAACAAATTCTTGGACTCGTGCGGAACGGCCAAAGCGTCTCGCTGATTGGTCCACGCCGCATCGGCAAAAGCTCGCTGCTCATTCACCTGTGCCGGCCAGAAGTGCGGGCGCAGATGGGGCTGGACCCGGCCAAAGTCTGGCTGATCCTCATCGACTGCCAGGAACTGGGCGGCTCGCCCGCCGAGGAAGTGTACGAAACCCTGCTTTCCAGCCTGCACCATGCCGCCGCCGAGGCCGGCGCCGCCCTGGAACCGCTGGACAACAGCCCGGGCACCTACCGAGACCTGGACCGCGCCCTCTACCAGATCAGCCAGAACCACATCACGGTTGTGTTTTTACTGGATGAATTCGAGCTGCTGGCGGCCAACGAACACCTGACGCCCTATTTCTTTGCCCGCCTGCGCGGGCTGACCACCAAATATGGGTTAGCTTATCTAACGGCGAGCCAACGGCCGTTATTCGCCATCACCGCCGAAGAAGAAATCCTCAGCTCTCCGTTCTTCAACATCTTTGTGACCCTGCCTCTGGGTTTATACAGCGACGAAGAAGCCCACACGCTTTTCCTGGCCCGCCTGAAAAACACAGATATCACCTTCAAACCGGCGCTGACCGCTTATTTGCGCTTTCTTGTTGGGCCGCATCCCTTTTTCTTGCATGTCGCCGGGTATCACGCCTACCAGGCGCTGCTGCAGGGCACGCAGTTGGAAAAACCAGATGATTTTGCGCAGCTAAACGATCCCATCGAGATGGAAGCCGATTCACATCTGAGCTATTTGTGGCAAAACCTGACCGCCGAAGAGCAATACGTCCTGGCAATTGCCGATGGTCCAATCGATTCCCTGCGCCTGCTGGAACAGCAATGTCTGCTCATCAACACAGACGGAAAATACACCTACGCCAACGAAATTTTGCGCCGGTATGTGCGCCGCCAGGAAGTGCGCGGCCTCATTCAGGCCGGCCCATTTGTCATTGACCAGCAGCGGCATCAGGTGTGGGCCGATGGCCTGGAAATGAGCCTGACCACGTCCCAATTTAATATCCTGATACGTTTATGTCAACAACCCGGTCAGGTAGTTCATGGCGACGACCTGGAAACGGCCGTCTGGGGCGACGTTCTGGTAGATGACCCCGACCGGTTAAAAACCCTCATCAAACGCCTGCGCCGCGCCATTACTCCCTACGACAACTGGATCATTAGCGAGCGAGGGGTTGGTTATGCCCTACGCCCCCCGGATTAACAACCTGAACCGACCCTCCTTCTGGCTCTCCAAACGCCGCCTGGCCCTCGCCGTCTTACTGCTCGCCGCCCTCGCCCAGATTTGCTCCGCCGCAGTTAGCCACGCTCAGGACGAAGTTGTGCCGTACTGGCAGTATGCGGCATCCGCGCGGCTCAACCACCTGGTTCCCCTGGACCTGAATAACGACAACAACGACGAACTGCTGATTGTGGATGAAACCGGCCGCGCCGCACTGCTCACCGCCTCCGGGGCGCAGTTGTGGACCTATGAAGCGCAGGAACCGATCACGGCCGTTGGCGTTGTCCAGGTGGAACGTGGCAATCAGGCCGCGAAATCCATCGTTTTAGGCGCGCAAAACCGCCTGCTGCTGCTGTCTGATTCTGGCACAGTGGTCTGGCAAACCGGGCTGACGGCCGTTTCTCCTTCCCCCGCCCTCCTGGCCGGCAGCAGCCCGGAAGATATCCAGGCCTGGCAAGATCAATTCACCGCCAATCCGATCGCCCTGCTGCCCGTCAGATTGAACGACGACGGTTCAGACCACATCCTCGTCGTTCTGGATTCGGGCCAGATGCAACTGTTTGATCCCGCCGGGAATTTGCAGTGGCGTTTCGTGCGCAACACCAACCCCTCCCTTCAGGCATTTCCCCAGGCGATTGTGGCCGATTTGGACGAAGACGGCCGTCAGGACATCTTCCTGGGCAAGTTCAACCCCCGCCGCTTCAGCCAATTGGTCAGGCTGGATACCCAGGGCAACCTGGTTTGGGAACAAAACATCTCCGCCAGACTGACAACGCTCACCACCATCCAATTCAATGGCCGCAATTACATCGCGGCGGGCACATCACGCGGCGAAATTTTGGTGTACAACGCCGACGGCCAGCGGCTTTGGCTGCGAACGCTGAACAAACCCATCACCAGCATGGTTGCGGCCAATTTATCCGGCGAGCCTGTGCTGCTGGCCGGCACCGACAGCGGCACTCTGGTAGCTTACAATGCCGATGGGCAGCGATTGTGGACCCGCAACCTCGATCTGGAAGCCAATCGGGCTATTCTCAATATCTCCGCAGCGCCTGCCTCGCAAGACAGTGGGCAATCGCTGCTCTCGGTCATTTTAAGCGCGCCAAACCGCCGCAACGCCCCGGCGGATGTGCTGCTCATCAACCAGGAAGGCCGCACGCTGGAACAATACACCTCTATCGACACAACAGGCCTTACGCGGCTGGTCGACATCAATCACGACAACCAAAGCGAAGTCCTGCTGGCCCGTTTTGCTACCGTGGAACTGCTGGGCCTGGGCGGTGGCTCCAGCAAAATCGCCAACGAATGGAATTACTCATCCTTATTTGCCGCTCCCAGCGCCGTTTTGGTTTATGATTTTGACCAGGACGGCAATGATGAAATTTTGATCGGCGCGCGCGACGGCCGTTTGCACCGGCTGGATAACGATGGCTCATTACGCTGGATTGCCGAACCGGGCGGGTCGATTACGCACCTGGATGTGGTGCGCGGCGGCGGCAGCAATACGCCGCTCATTGTCGTTATCCACAACGACAGTCAGCCGGGCCTGAACAGCCAGGAACAGGTGGAAGGGGTCATCGAACTGCGCCAGACCAACGGCGATGAATTGTGGCAGCGTGAAATACCGGCGGAAGTAACGGCCGTTCTCGTTGCCCAATTACAAGGGGACACCACGCCCGAAATCATCGTCGGCACAGTCGACAGCCACATTTATGTTTACGACACGACGGGCGAACTGCTGTGGACGGCCGTTATCGACGACCAGATCAACCAGTTTCTGGTGCAAACCAATCGCACCTTCCACGTACCCGAACTGCTCGTGGTGAGCCAAAACCTCATCTACCGCGTGCGGAACGGGCAAAACCCGGCCGTCATCACCGCTTATCCGGCCGTCATCACTCACGCTTATCAGACCAATCTGCCCCAGGTAGAAAGCGAAACCACGCTCGTTACCCTGGCGGATGACGCCACAGTGAGCGGATTCGATTGGCGCGGCATCCAACTGCCCAAATGGCCCATTCACATCGACGGACGGCCGTCTGTCAGCCTGCCCATCCAAACCACCGAAACCGACGCCGACCAAAACCCAACAGCCACCGAAAATGCCTTTTTAATCGCCACCGACGCCAACACCCTGCTGCACCTGACTTTAGACACCGACACGCCGCTCATCACCTGGCAAATTCCCGATCTACCGGCCGTCACCAGCCTCCACTGGGGCGATCTGGACGGCGACGCCCAACCAGAGATTGTGGTGGGCGACCATAACGGCAACCTTCTCTTGTTTAATGGCGACCTGAAACTTTCTACTCGCCTCAACGTTTTGAGCGGGGTCTATGCCTTGCAAGCGCTCAATTCAGCCAACGGCAAAAGCGCCGACTTACTCGTGGTAACCGAAAATGGGCTGGTGCAGCTTTTCCGCGCCAAAGCCAATCGGCCGCCGCTGCTCACAAATCCGCGCGCCGACGAATCGCAAAATCTCTACAGCTTCAGCGTTTCGGTGCAAGATGTGGAAAAAGATGAAGTTAGCGTCCGGCTGGAACTGCTAGACCCGCAAACAGGCGGTTGGATAGAAACCGCTCCTCAGACCATCAATGGCAACGGCACGTTGTTCTGGCCCTCCGTGTCGCCGCCGGCCGCCGAAGGCAGCGTGGTCTACCGTTTTGTGTATGATGACGGGTACCACTCGGGCAGCATCAACCCACCGCCGGCTTTGCCGCCAACGGCCGTTTCCCTGCCACAAACATCCTCCCAATTAGGCCTCTTCTTATTAAGTATTCTCGGCCTGGGCGTTGTCTTATACACCATCCGCCAATCGCAGACGGCCGCAGCCCGCGCCCGCCGCTTCTATCGCCAGCTGAAACAACGCCCCAGCCAGACCCTGATCATGCTGGAAAACCGCTACCCAACCACCGGCAGCTCAACCGAATTTCTGCTCACGTTAGCCAATCAGGCTCGTCAGGATGGCGAATGGCTGCTCACCAGTCTTATCGACGGCCTGTTTTTGCTGCCTAATCGCCCGGAAACCGGCATTTCACTCATCACCCACGCCCTCAGCGACATTGCCAAAAAATCGCCGCCCTGGGCAGGCGGCGCCCGCTGGGTGGCCACGTTTAAAACCGCCCAGGCGCTGCTGCAAGCGCCGTCCATCGCCGAACTCAGCCTGCTCCAACCTCAACTGGTAGAGCTGCGCACCATGCTGGAAGCTGAAAAACGGTGGTCGCCGGTCATCGATCCCCTGTTGCCCATTTTGACCAATCTGCGCGACAGCGAACGGGTAGACCGCAGCGATGATCGGCTGGTGTATCTCAACGAGGCCAATTTACAGGTGGGTCTGCTGCGCAATCAACTGCCCGATTTTTCGATCACCATCGAACGCACGCTGGTGCGAGCCATTGTCAAGCGCTGGTCTGGGCTGCTCAGCGCCGAGATAGAGGAGTTACGTGGGCAGGCAGAGCTGGCTGTGCAGCTAAAAACAAAACGATTGGCGCCGAACGGCCGTACCGACATCGTGCTAGAAATTGCCAATAACGGCCGTGCCCCCGCCGAAAACATCCTCATCGTTCTGGACGATAACCCGGCCTACCTCGTCCTGAGCGACCCGCGTCTCATCTCCAGCCTGCTTCCCGGCCAAAATTGGCAGGTCAGCTTCACCCTGGAGCCACGGGTCAAAGATCGCTTCCGCCTGGCGCTCACCATTACCTACGACGACCGCAACAAACGCGACAAAGAAATAGCCTTCGCCGATCTTGTGCAGCTTATCCTGCCCATGCGCGATTTCAGCCCAATTCCCAACCCCTACTTACCCGGCACGCCCCTCCGCCACGACAGCCTCGTCTTTTTTGGCCGCGAAAACCTTTTTACCCTGATAGCGGAAAATGCCGGACGCGTATCACAGCATAACGTGCTGATTCTGATTGGGCAGCGGCGCACCGGCAAAACCTCGTTTTTGCTGCGCCTGCGCCAGCATCTACCGGAAAATCAACTGCCGGTGTACATCGACTGCCAATCTCTGGGCGTTATTCCTGGTATGCCCGCGCTCTTGTATGAACTGGCCTGGCAAATAGCCGATGCGCTGGCCACACGCGGCCTCGAAGTTGCCGTGCCGGAGCCGCAGCATTGGCAAAACGATCCCACCATTCATTTTCAGCGCCGGTTTTTGCCCCAGGTGCAGGCGCTGCTGCCCGCCGGAACCATTTTGCTGCTTGTCTTTGACGAATTTGAGGCGTTTGAAAATCTGGTCAACGACGGCATTTTGCCCTCGACCTTTTTTACCTACATGCGCCATCTGATGCAGCACAGTGAGGGTTTGAGCTTTGTGTTTGTGGGCACGCGCCACCTGGAAGAAATGAGCGCCGATTATTGGTCGGTTTTGTTCAATATCGCACTGTACCAAAAAATCGGCTTTTTAGAGGTGGAGGCCATGACTCACCTGATCACCGACCCGGTGGCTCCCAATCTGGTGTATGATGACCTGGCCTTGGACAAAATTCGCCGGGTGACGGCTGGTCACCCCTATTTCTTGCAACTGGTCTGTTACACATTGGTCAAGCAGGCCAATTCGCGCCGCGCCAGTTATGTGACGATTTCTGATGTGAATGCCGCGCTGGATGAAATGATGCGTCTGGGGGAAGTGCATTTTGCGTATCTTTGGCAGCGGTCGTCGTTTGTGGAGCGGGCATTGTTAACGGCCGTTGCCCACCTGATGGACGCCGAAATGGTGTTCCGCGCCGACGACCTGATCCATTACCTGGAAACCTATGGCATTGAGTTGACGGCCGTTGAGGTCACAACGGCGCTCAATTCACTGGTAGAGCGGGAAATCCTGGCCGAAGCGCCGGTGGGCGTCAACACCCAGTATGAGCTAAAAATTGGTCTGGTGGGGTTATGGGTCGCGCAGCATAAAAGCCTGAGCAAGCTGCACGCCGAAAAAGACGCCGACCGGGCTAAAAACAAAACGGCCGTCACCGCCTGACGCCTCACAATTCTTTTGGCAGCCAAAACGACTGCAATTTCCCCACGGTTTCCGGCGTCAGGTCTCGCCAGCGTTCAATATTAAACTGGATGTGGGCCAACGCGGCCGTGGCCAGATGCACCGATTCCCCCGTCAGGTCCGCTACCAGCTCCTCCATGCCCGGATTATGACCCACCACCATCACCCGCGAATACGCATCATCCACGTCCGCCAAAACTTCCAGATAATCTTCCGGATCGGCCAGATAAAATTGTCGCGTGACGGCGATTTCGTTGTCGTAATCGCAGTTTAATGCCACCAATTCGGCCGTGGACAACGCCCGCTCTGCCGACGACGTGATGATCAGGTCGGGTGTCAGCGCTTCGTCGCGCAGCAGCCGCCCCATGCGCGGCGCGTCTTGTTTGCCCCGGTCATTCAGAGGACGTTGATGGTCCGATAAAAAATCATTACTCCAACTCGATTTTGCGTGGCGCAGGACAAGCAATGTCTTCATAAATGGTTCCTCCAACAAATTGATGAGCGAATGTTACCCCATTCGCCACCGTCGTGGTAATTGCGTGTTGACTTCGTGTATTATTTACACTATTATATTGGTGTCATACACACACTAATGGAGGCGGCAACATGATCAATCACGCTACACTTATCGGCCGTTCACACCGGCTGCGGCAGCAAAACTGCCACGATTACGCCATCAGCGGCGCGCCTGCGCCTGGCTGCGCCTTTGGGCTGGTTCTGGATGGCTGCGGCGGCAAATACCATGCGGGAACGGCCGTTTACCCATCCCACAACGAAGTCGGCGCCAAACTACTAGGCAAATTCATCGCCGCGTCAGTCAGCCACACCCTGCAAACCGATCCTACCATCCAACCAGACGCCCTCCTGCCGGCTCTGTACGCCCAATCGCGGGATTTTCTTGCCCGCCTGGTAACCCTTTATCCCAATCACGACCCGACCCTGAGGTCGCACCTGATCATGACCCGCCTCCTCTGCACAATCGTTGGGTTTGTGAAAACGCCAGACACGGCCGTTTTCTTCTGGCGCGGCGATGGCTTTCTGGTCGTCG
The DNA here is from genome assembly GCA_029559155.1 of Chloroflexota bacterium. GTDB lineage: Bacteria > Chloroflexota > Anaerolineae > Promineifilales > Promineifilaceae > Leptovillus. Next base: position 6,188 of record JAKQCM010000039.1, on the reverse strand, counting down.
ATGGAATCATCACCCAACTAGACAGCGGCAACCAGCCCGATTACCTGGCCTACGACTTATTGACCGAAACAGAAAACGGCCGTTTTCAGTCCCAATCCATTCCTGCCACCGCCCACTGGTTCGCCACGGCCACCGATGGCTGGAGCAGCACCCTGCTGCCCGATTGCGCCGAACCCCGCCCCGGCCTCGCTTTGCAACGCTGGCTCAATCTACAAAGCCAGCAGCGCGGCCAGTTTGAAGACGATGGCGCGGTTGCTGTCTGGTGGCAGGCAGATTAATCCGACACAAGGATCGTGTGATGAGCCAACAAACGATAACCATTAACCGCCAATCCATCACCCTGGACCCGGCGCAGCTGATTCAATCCGGCGGTGAGGGGATGGTGTTTGGCGTGGGCGACACGGCCGTTAAACTTTACCATCAGCCCCGGCCCGGCCACATCGCCAAACTGCAGCACCTGCTCGACTCCGGCCTCAGCCGACGCCTGCCAGCGGCCATCTGCGCGCCCGCCGGCCTGGTCACCGACAAACATGGGCAGGTGATCGGCTTCCAAATGCCTCGCCTGCCGGCCGGTAGTTTTCCCATCAAAAAGCTAGCCAGCCTCACCTTTCGTAAACAACAAGGCATCACGGCCACGGCCGTTCTCGCCCTCTTTCAACACCTCCACGCCACCCTCACCAACCTGCACCAACTCGGCGTCATCGTCGGCGATCTGAACGACCAAAACATCTTCCTCACGCCAGCCCAACCATTCGCCGCGCACTGGATCGATGTCGACAGCTACCAGATTGGCTGTTATCCTTGCCCTGTAGCCATGGAATTTTTTGTCGATCCACACCTATACGGCATCAGTGATTTTGGCCAACGGCCGTATTTCTCCCCGGCTACCGACTGGTATGCTTTTTTTGTGCTGCTCGTGCGCAGTTTGCTTGGCGTACATCCCTACGGCGGCGTCCACCACCAGCACAAAACCCTCGCAGCCCGCGCGGCCGCCGGCGTCAGCATCCTCCACCCCGACGTGGTCTATCCGGCCACGGCCGTTCGCCCCACTGCCCTACCCGCCGACCTGCGCCAACACCTGCTGGATGTGTTTGAAAACGGCCAGCGCCCTCCTTTTCCGCTCTCGTTACTTACCGACTACACGCAGAAACTGACCACCGGCCCACTGACTGCTCCCGTCCGGCGTCCCACGGCCGTTATCCAAACCGCTGAGTTTTCCCTGCTGCTAACCGTGCCCGGGTTCATTGAATCTGTGCGCGTAGAAGCCAACGGCCGTCTGCAAGCCATCGTCCGTGATGGCGGCACAGTAAAGGTGATACGCCTGGGCCTTGGCGGCGTAATCAACGAGACGCCGCTCTTCAGCGGGCAGCCCGGGTACACCTACGGCTTGTTTCAGGATGTGCTGGCGGTGAATCCGCCCGGCAGCCGCCAACTGCTGCTGCTGGATGTCAGCGGCTCGCAGCCGCGCAAGATGCAATTGTTGGAGACGGCGTTGTTTCGGGACACGGCCGTTTTCGCTGCCAGCGACAGCTGCCTCTACCGCATCGCCGGAACCTGGATCATGCGTGGGGCCGTGGAGCGCGGTCTGTATGTGGAAGAAGCCATCGCCACCGCCCACCACAACCAGACCCGCTTTTGGGCCGCCCCGGCAGGCAGCACCCTGGCCGGCGCACACCGCATCTTTGCCGAAAACCGCTATTTTCTGATCCACAATGGCGCCAGCTACGATGTCGCCTTGCCTGATTTGCGCACCGGAGAAAGTTTGGTGGAAACGGCCGTCGCGTTTGGCAATACGGCCGTTTCATTCTGGCGCAAAATCAACCACCGTGGCGTCATCCGCACCGACATCCATTTAGTCAATCATCGCGGGCAGATTCTCCGCCAACACACCGCTGCCGCCGACGATTTCCGCCCCGAACTTTACCCATTTACCCTGGCCCAACCGCTGCCCATCCCAGCCCACATTCCCCTAGCAGCAGAAGAAATCCTCCATCTTCACACCCACCCACAAGGCATCATCGCCCAAACCGCCAGCCAACTTTATTTCTTGCGCAGCCTGTCCTGAACATCCGCAGCGCATGAACCCTACGAAAAACACCGTCCGGAATGGACCAATCTTTTTGCAGATTAAAAAATTAATCCGGTAATCGAGAGACATGTCATGCTGAGGTCCTCCGAAGCATCCCGTTTGCTTGAAATGACCAAGTGATAGGGATTCTTCGCTCCGAAGACTCCGCTCAGAATGACCAGTTCATTACCTGATTGTTTTCTTAAAGATCAATAAGATTGGTCCTTTCGCAAATTCGATCAACAATTGACGCTTGACAAAGTGTCATAAACACACTATACTATCCGCATAATTAGTGTTATTTCAACACTAACTGACAGAGTCACCGGTGGATGGGTTCCTTACCCAACCCGATTACCACCTCAAAAAGGAGACAACGCATGAACAAGTTCCCGGCCTTCTACAATTCGCAACGCATTGGTACGCTGTTTTATCCGGATGTGGCCCGTATCGCGGCCGACGCCGTGCAGGCCAACCTGCCCCCGGCCACTCAGGACAAACAAAAAATTCATCTGGTCATCATTGATATGCAAGTCGATTTCTGCCACGCAGGCGGCAGCCTGAACGTCCCCGGCTCCGTAGGCGATATCCAACGGCTCACCGAGTTCATCTACACCAACGCGGAACGCATCACCAACATCACTTGCTCTCTGGATTCTCACCTGCCGCACCAGATTTTCCACCCTGCCTGGTGGGCCGACGAGCAGGGCAACCATCCCGCCCCTTTCACGATGATCACCTACCAAGACATTAAAGATGGCAAATGGCGGCCGCTGGTCGCTCCGGTACAGTCAACCAATTATGTCAAGCAGCTAGAAGAGGAAGCCAAAAAGACGCTGACCATCTGGCCCTACCATGTCATGATTGGCAGCATCGGCAACGCGCTGGACCCGGAACTATTTTCGGCCGTGATGTGGCACAGCCTGGCACGAAAGACGCAGCCCACCTGGCTCACCAAGGGCAGCATTCCCCTGACCGAACATTATTCCATCATCCAGCCGGAAGTGCCGGCGCCCAACCACCCGCTGGGCGGCAAAAACAAAGCCTTTTTGGACACCCTGGCCGACGCCGATATTGTTCTGATCGCCGGTGAAGCGGAAAGCCACTGCGTCCTGGAAACGGTCGAGGATCTCGTCGAAGATTTCAGCGCCAAACCGGATGCCCTGCAAAAAATTTACTTTCTGCGCGACTGCACCTCGCCGGTGCAGCATCCCGATGTGGATTTTCACACCATCGCCCTGAAGCGCTTCGCCGAATTCGAGCAGCAAGGGGTGAATTTTATCAACAGCACGGACAAACTGCCGTTTTAGAGATTGGAGACTGGAGACTTAAAACTGGTGACGGAAGAGTAGAGATTGAGCCTTGTCAATCTCTACTCTCTACTCTCCAATCCCCCGAAGGAACCTGAAATGAACAACAACGGACTTGGCAATTTAGATGATTTATTTGCGTCGGCTCTGGATGATGGGCTGACCGACGATACGCTCGATTTGGTGGTGGCCAATTTGAACGGACCGACGATGGTTACGGCCGTTGGCGTCCCCCTCGATCAACTGGCAACCAACGAGGTCACTCTGGCGATGAACATCATCGACATGAGCGGCTCCATGTCCCCTCATGCCGCAGACCTCATCCGCGCCTACAACGACAGCTATCTGACCTCGATGGCCCAATCGACGGCCGTCGACGACATCCTCGTGAGTACCATCCTCTTCAACGACAGCGTCAGCCTGCTGCACGGTTACGTCGGTCTGCCCGACGCCCGCCGCTTAGACAGCGCCACTTACTCGCCCTACGGTTCCACCGCCCTGTACGACGCGGTCGCCGGTGGGCTGGCCAATATGGTGCTCTACGCCCAGCAACTGCGCCAGAGCGGCATCATGGTGCGCTGCATCGTCATCGTCTACTCAGACGGCGACGACAACGCTTCCAAACAGCGCGCCCAGGACGTGGCGCGTACATCGCGCGAACTGCTCAAACAAGAGATGTACACCCTGGCCTATGTTGGATTTTTCGATGGGATGAACCAACAGGCGATGGGCTTCAAAACGAAAAACCAGACAGCCCCGGCTCAGGCAAAAGCGCAGAAGCTGGCCGATGAAATCGGGTTTACCGAAGCGCTGACGGCCGGTCTGAATCAATCCGAACTGCGGCGCATCTTTCACATGGTGTCCATGTCAACCGTGCGGGTAAGCCAACAAAGCGCCGCGCCCACGGGAATTTTTTAACGCCAAGACGCCAATGAAAAAAGGACGCAAAGCGGTTATCTGCTTTGCGTCCTTTTTTCCTACAACTTTGAGCTAAACGGTCGATTTAACCAGGAATAGCTTCTACCTGCTGGCCGGCGGCGACTGCCTGCGGCAGCGACTCAGCATAACGAATCCGATGATTCAAAAACAATGCCGCCAGCAGCAGCGATATAGCCGTGCCCTGGTGAACCAGGGCTAACCAAACCGGCACACGGAACCAGATGACGCTGACGCCCAGGGCAATTTGCACGCACACCAGAGCCAACATCGACAGAACGCCGGAGCGCACGGCCGTATAAAATCCTTTCTTCCGCGCCACCCAATACACCAAAAGCGTAGCAATCAGCACCACAAAGGCAAACCAACGGTGTACGTAATGCACCGTCATCGGCACTTCAACCAGATTTTTCCACCACGGCTCCACAGAAGACAGCAGCCCTGGCGGAATCAGCTTGCCAAACATCAACGGCCATGTGCTGGACGCATGACCGGCCTTCAAGCCGGCCACCAGACCGCCGTAAGAGATCTGCACCACCAGCACGGCAGCCATCAACACGGCCAGCCACTGCGCCCCTTTGCGCTGCGACCTGTCAGACGGCCGTTCCGTGCCATACACATTGCTCAACCCCGCCCAAAAACAAAGTCCCAACAACGTCAGCGCCGCCAACAAATGAGCCGTCAGGCGATAATGGCTCACACTCGGCCGATCAATCAGGCCGCTGCTGACCATGTACCAACCCAAAAAACCTTGAAATGCAAAACCCAGGCCAATCGCCAGATAAATGCCCGATTTGCGCCAGGGAATCGTGCCCTTCCACAAAAAATAAAACAGCGGCAGCACATAAATCATCCCGGTCAACCGCGCCACCAGGCGATGAATGTATTCGTTGTAATAAATAAATTCATATTCATCCAGCGTCATGGCGCGATTGATCTTCTGAAATTCAGGCGTTTGCTGGTAATCGGCAAATTCCTGCTGCCACGCCTCTTCCGTCAGCGGCGGCAAAATGCCGGTGATGACTTTCCATTCCACAATGGACAACCCGGAGCGTGTCAGCCGCACCCAACCGCCAAACACCACCAAAAACACGACCAAAAAACCAACGGCCGTCAACCAAATGGTTATCGCTTTATTTGAACTATGTTGCATCTCGTTTTCTCCCAAAATTTACAAGACACAGAGCAGGAATTTACCCAATCTGCATCTCAAAATGCTCGTTTTTCGCGGCGCGTCTGCCACACGGCCGTTCCCACCAACACCAGCCCCATCAGCGTCAACAATCCGCCCCACGCGTACACCAGCGGCACAAACGACCACACCACCGTATGCGCCCCGGCAGGCACACACACGGCGCGGATGGTCGTGTAGGCGGTTAACGATTGGGCCGGACGGCCGTCTACCAGCACGCGCCAGCCGGGATAATCGGTTTCACTTAGCACCAGCAGGGACGCGCCAGGGCTGTCTGTCTTTATTTGCCAGTAGCCATCACGCCGGTCGGTGATGACGGCCGTGCCGCCAGCGCCCGCGTCCACCGCGCAAGGCGGCGACGCCGCCAAAATCACCGTCGCCGCCGGGTCAAAATCAGGCTGATGGATCCGGGCTATCGCCGCCGCCTCATCTCCAATCACCTCTACCTCACTCACCAGCCGCGCCAGCGGCAGCACGCGCGCCCGTTCATACACCCAGGCCGCGCCTTGATTGGCGATGAGGGTTAACGGCCGTTCGCCACTCGTATATTCGTCCAACGGCACCTGGGCCACCACATAACGGGCGCTCAAAATATCGTACGCCGTCGAACGAGGGTCGGGGATGGAGCCGGTAAAGGCCTGATTGGCGCCAATTTCCAGCGCATTGTAACCAAAAACGGAAT
>JAKQCM010000447.1 GCA_029559155.1 Chloroflexota bacterium | reverse complement strand
TGGATAGAAGAGCGCATTGTGATTACCAACGACAAGGATTTTGGCGAATTGATTTTCCGGCGGCAGGAACCGCATCATGGGGTGGTGCTGCTGCGCTTACAAGATGAAAGCGGCGGCAACCGTATACAAGTTATGGCGGCGCTGATGGCTCAATATGGCTCACAGTTGAGTAGGCGTTTTGCAGTGGTGACGGAACGAAAAATTCGTTTTCGGTCACAAACGATTCGTTAAAGTCATCGGGTCTTATTGACTGTGAATTGTTTATGTGTCGGCATGAGTGAGAACGGCCGTTTCCCCCATCTGCTACAATGATGGCTAAAAATAAGTGTGGAGTTGTTTGTTATGAGTACAATCTCCGATTACACAGTTGACAGTATTCTCAAATCATTGGGTTACACAGACCCAATTGTGGCCGCGCGGCAGCAAGCCCGGATGATCTTGCTAGGCCGGTTGGCGCGCTATCAGGCAGCAGTTCAGGCGCTGCAAAGCAAGTGGGGCATATCTTTAGCCCAAATGCGCGCCAGGTATGAAACCGTTGGAAGCGAAGACTTTGCGGCTGATGATGATTATGTGCAATGGCAGTGGTATGAAGATTCCATCACAGCTATTGAATCACAGTTAGAAGTTCTCAAGTCAAATTAGGGTTGTTATGCTGCGCCTGCTTGACCAGAATCGTGATCTGATTGCCTCGTGGAAAGTCGTCCGGTACGAGCAGGAAGGAGATGCCTATCTGTTGCAGATAACGGCCGTTCTCGCCGACGACAGCCGCCTGCAACTGCGCGATTACGTCTTTGCCGATGGTAGCCGTAAATATGCCTATCACTGGATGGAAGACGACGGCACACTACGGCGACGATGGGATAATGCCCCACACTGGCCTGATGTTCCCACGACACCCCATCACATGCACCTCCCCGATAAGGAAGAACCAGAAGCATCCACCGTTACAAACATTGAGGATCTGATTGACTACCTGCGACGGTGGCGGGAATTAAACGAATGACCAACCCAACGACCCAATACGAACCCATCATCGGCCTGGAAATTCACGCCGAACTCATGACCAATTCCAAAATGTTTTGCCCCTGCCAGGTGGTAGACAGCGTAGAAGCCGAACCGAACACGGCCGTTTGCCCCGTCTGTCTCGGCATGCCCGGCATGCTGCCCGTCATCAACCGGCGCGCCGTCGAATATGCCATGCGCGTGGCCCTGGCGCTGAACTGCGAAGTGCAGCATCACAACATCTTCGCCCGCAAAAACTACTTCTACCCCGACCTGCCCAAAGCGTACCAGATCAGCCAGTACGAACTGCCCATCGGCCTGCACGGTTGGCTGGACGTGGAACTGGAAGACGGCACCACCAAACGCATCGGCATCCGGCGGGTGCATATGGAAGAAGACACCGGCAAGCTCACCCACCTGGAAGGCGGCGGCTCGTTGGTCGATTACAATCGCTCCGGCGTGCCATTGCTGGAAATCGTCTCCGAGCCGGACATCCACAGCGGCGAGGAGGCGCGGGCCTACGCCATGAAAATCCGCCAGATTTTGCGCTATTTGGGCGTGAACGCCGGGGATTTGGAGAAAGGCGTCTTTCGCGTGGAACCCAACATCAGCATTCGGCCCATCGGCGCGACGGCTTTTGGCAAGCGCACGGAACTCAAAAACCTGAACAGCTTCAAGTCGCTGGCCGATGGCACGGCGTTTGAGATTGCCCGGCAGACCGAGGTGCTGAACAGCGGCGGCCGGGTCGTGCAGGAGACGCGCGGCTGGCACGATACGAAGCGCATCACCTTCAGCCAGCGCAGCAAGGAGGAGGCCGAGGATTACCGCTACTTCCCGGAACCGGATTTGCCGCCGCTGGCGATTGACGATGCCTGGATTGCCGAAGTGCGGGCCAGCCTGCCGGAACTGCCGGACGCCAAAGTGGCCCGCTACCAATCAGACTACGGCCTGTCGGCTTACGATGCGCGGGTGCTGACGGAGGAGAAAGCGGTGGCGGAATGGTTTGAAACGGCCGTCTCCTCCCCCACTTTTCCCGACCCCAAAACCATCGCCAACTGGATCATCAACAACCTCTTTTCGTTGATGAACGAGCACAAGCAAAGCATCGACGAGATTCGCGTCACGCCCGCCAGGCTGGCCGAACTGGTAGGACTGGTCGAGCAGCGCGCCATCAACAACAACACGGCCAAAGAGGTGCTGGCGGCAATGTTTACCAGCGGTCAGAGCGCCCCGGCGATTGTGCAGGCGCAGGGGCTGGCGCAGGTGAGCGATGAGGGAGCGATTACGGCCGTCATCGAGCGCATCCTCGACACCAACCCGGACAACCTGGCCGCCTACCTGGGCGGCAAGGAGAAGCTCATTGGCTTCTTCGTGGGCCAGGTAATGCGCGAGATGCGCGGCAAGGCGGACCCGGCGGTGGTGAACCGCCTGCTGGCGGCGGCGCTGGCTAAGAGGAAACCCTGAACTGAA
>JAKQCM010000443.1 GCA_029559155.1 Chloroflexota bacterium | reverse complement strand
GCGCGACGTCCACGGCCGTTCCCATCCCGTGATGGCCGACGTGGGCTGCCGCAACACCGTCTTTGGCGCGGAAGCGCAAACGGCCGCCGCCCACCTGTCCGATTGGCTGGCGGCGGGCATCGTCCATTACCGGCTGGAATTTGTCCACGAGACAGCCGAGCAGGTGACGCAAATCAGCGCCGCTTTCCGGCTGGCGCTGAAGGGGGAGATGGGGAGTGGGGAGTTAAACGGCCGTTTGCGCCAGATCGCCCCGCAAGGAACCACCGAAGGCAGCCTGTTCGTGCCCGACGACTATTTGTCGCTGCCCGTTTTGCAGTGACGGCTGCTGGGATAGGCTGAAAAGTTGGCGTTAGATTCGTGGTTTATTCAATGATATACTGTCCACATGAGAATCTATTTGGATAGTTGCAGCTTGCAACGGCCGTTAGACAGTAAAAGCCAAATCAGGATTCTACTTGAGGCCGACGCCGTTCTAGGTATCATCGCCTTATGCGAAGCCAACTCGCTCGAACTCGTTTCTTCGGCAGTGCTGCTATTCGAGGCAGAGAACAATCCAAACCGAATGCGGCGAATCTATGCCCAGGAACTTCTGGCAAAAGCCAGGCTATACGTTGATTTACAACCGCAAATAGAAACACGCGCCGCTTACTTCAATGCCCAGGGGATAAAACCTTTGGATGCGCTTCACCTGGCATCAGCCGAAGAAGCGAATGCGGATTATCTTTGCACATGCGACGATCAGTTTCTAAGGAAAGCGCAAGCCATATCTGAACTTAAGACAAAAGTGGTGTCACCACTTGAGTTGGTAAAGGAAATCGAACCATGATGATCGATACACGGCCACTAACCGAGATAACAGAAGATGCTCTCAAAGTCCTCTACAAGGAACTTGGCGTCGTTGACACACTGCGCTTCATCAACCAATTCACACCAGGCTATGGCAATTACACCGAAGAACGTGACCAATTATTTGCCGATGCGACGCTCGATGATTTAATCGCCCAAATCAAGCAAAAAAGAGCCTCTTGATTTTTTTTCGCGTCAAACCTACCCACCGCCTTGCCCAAAAATAACAGCGATGCCCCACTCGTAATTGTCATCGGCGGCGGCCCCGCCGGGCTGATGGCCGCCGAAGTCATTAGCCAACGCGGATTACCCGTCCATGTGTACGACGCCATGCCCACTGTCGGGCGCAAATTTTTGCTGGCCGGCAAAGGCGGCCTCAACCTGACCCATTCCGAACCGCTGGAGCAGTTCCTCACCCGCTACGGCGACCGGCGCCCGCAAATCGAACCGCTGCTGCGACAATTTGGCCCGCAAGAGCTGCGCGAGTGGGCGCATGGATTGGGCATCGAAACTTTTGTCGGCTCGTCGGGGCGCGTGTTCCCCATGGAAATGAAAGCCGCGCCGCTGCTGCGCGCCTGGCTGCGCCGCTTGCGGGCAGATGGCGTGGTCTTCCACATGCGCCATCGCTGGCTGGGCTGGACGGCTGAGGGCGCGCTGCGATTTGCGACGCCGGCAGGGGAAACGGCCGTGTCCGCCGACGCCACCATCCTCGCCCTAGGCGGCGGCAGTTGGCCAAAACTCGGTTCCGATGGGGCCTGGACGACGCTGCTGCAAGCGC
>JAKQCM010000431.1 GCA_029559155.1 Chloroflexota bacterium | reverse complement strand
TGGGTCGCGGCGGGTGGCGAGAATGGACATAAAAGGTCTCCGTTTGGTGAGATGTAGGATTTAGGATTTTCGATTTACGATTTACGATTGGGGAATCACAAATCGCAAATCGCAAATCGCAAATCGCTTAATTATAAAGTCCGGCCTGTTCCGTAATTTCCAACTCGTCACGAGTGCGGCCGATGCGCAAGACGACAAATTCGGCCGGGCTGGTGGGGGCGACGCCGACGTCGATGATGAGTTGACCAGCTTCGGTTATGGCTGGCGGGTTGTTAATTTCATCGCACTGCACAAAAAATGCTTCTTCCGGCGTGCTGCCCACCAGCGCGCCGCGCTGCCACAGCGCCTGCAAAAAGCTGGAAATCGCCAGAATCAGCGTTTGCCGCAGGTAAAAATCGTTGGGTTCAAAGACGGCCCATTGAATGGAAATGCTGATGGATTTTTCGATGAGCAGCAGCAGGCGGCGCACATTCAAAAAACGCCAGGCGGTGTTGCTGCTGAGGGTGCGCGCGCCGTACACCCGCAGGCCGCGCCCGGAAAATTGGCGCAGGCAGTTAACGTGCGCCGGGTTAAGGATGGCCTGCCATTCGGCCGTCACATCCAGCGTTAGCCCCTGCGCCCAGTTGGCGATTTCGTTGGCCGGGGCTTTGTGCACGCCGTCGCGCAAATCGGTGCGGGCGATGATGCCGGTAACGTGGCCGCTGGGCGGAATGGCGCGGACAATCTGCCCACCGAGGCGCAGCGGGTCCACCACCAGCGCCCAGGGGTAATACAGGGCGGCATAGCTGCTGTCGAAGCGCTGCCGCCAACCGAGCACCTGGCTGGGATCGAGCACGGCCGTTCCCTCCGCCGGTAAAGAATCCAAAATCGCTACCCGGTCGGCCAACTGCTCGCAGTGCGTGACGATGGCCTGCTGCACCAGGGCAATCTCAAACTCGCTGAACTGCGGCGGCTGTTCCGTGACGATGGGCGGCGGGGGCGGCGCAGATGGCGGCGGCAGCGGCGGGCAGGGCGGCAGGCACGGGTCCACTTCCGGCGGCGGCAGCGGATCAAAGTGCAGCGGCGGCGCGGGCTGGATGAGAATGTCCGGGCAGGCCACCAGGGAAACCTCCTCGATTTTTTCCAGGGCGCGCAGGCCGCGCCGTTCCAGCGCGCTGAGGTCGCCGGTGAAATCGGTGGCCTGCAAATTGCTCAGGCCATCTGTGCCGCCGATCAGCGTCAGCAGGCCGGCGGCAAATTGAGGCGTGGCGGCGTCAACGTCGGGCAGCCAATCGGCCCAACTGGGCGGCGGCGCGCTGCCGGCGTGCGCGTCGAGGACCCGGATGAGCGGCGGCGGTGGCTGCTCATCGTCTACCGGATCGGCCAGGCGAATGAGGGCCGGGGCGTAGCGCTCGTGGGCGGGCATGATGGACAGGTCTTCATACACGGCGCGAATCTCGCCATTTTCCAGCACGCTCAGGGTGTAGGTGACGGTTTCCAGGTCGATGGGTGCGCTGAGGTCGAACACGGGATCGCCGACGAAGGCGGGAACCAGTTTGAGCGGCGCGTCCCAGGTGAGGCAGCGGTCGGTGGGGTCCACGGCCGTTACCACCCGATATTGCTCAATCTCCGCCGTGCCGCCCGGTTTTTGGAACAGGCGCACCAGCGACCCCACCGGGAAGCCGACGATGGAGGCCACGTTGGAGGCCGCGCCGGTGGGCGGCTGGGTGAGGTAAGTGGTGGTGGCTCGGGAACGGCCGTTGGCCAGCCTTACCTGCACCTGATTGCCCCAACTGCCGGCGCTGCTCGCTTCGATGGTTAACGTAGGCGCGCCATCCCGGCCCAGCAGGTCGCCGGACGCGGTTTGGGCGTCTTCCGCCGCCACGCGCACGATGTAGGCGCGGCGGCCGCCGTTCTCGAAGTAGGCTTTGGCGCTGTAGGCCAGGTAGCCGCCAGGGATAAAATCGCCATACAGGGTTTGGAACTGCTGCCAGGAGTCGATGCGCCGGGCGGTGTGCAGGGGACCGCGCTGCGCCAGGCCAATGAAGGCGGTGATGTCGGTGCGCACGGCCGTGAGCCGCCCTCGGCTGGTATCAACCGGTTCGTAGTAAACGCCTGGGGTCAGGTAAGTAGGCATGGGTCATTCCCAGAAACCTGACAGGTTTCAAAAACCTGTCAGGTTTGCCGCTATTCCAATTCAATCCATTCCACGCAAATCTCGACGCTTTCAATGGACACGTCGTTGCTGGTGGCGGTCATCGTGGGGCCGGTGTATTTGCAAATCCAGCCCTGCTCGAAGTTCCAGCGCAGGGCGTCTTCGCGGTCTTCGGTCATCAGGACGATGGCCCCGTTGCGCCGCTCCACGGAACCGTTGAGGTTTTGTTTATACCAATCGAACAGTTCCATATTGTCTGTGTAGCCGCGTTTCAGCATGATGTTGCTGAATTTGCGCAGCCCGCTGAGTTTGCGCACGGTCATGCGCAGCTCGTTGCCTTCACGGTATTCCACCGGCTCGGTGTCTAGTGTCAGGCCGCTGGCTTCGCTGAAACCGGCGACGGACAGGCCATCAATTTCTACGCGGTAGTTGTAACCGCGGTACGGGTCATTGCGATCTCCGACTGCCATGGTTGTTCTCCTTTGGGCGAGATTGGGGATTGGAGATTGGAGATTGGAGATTGGAGATTGGAATCTCTAGTCTCTAATCTCTAATCTCTAGTCTCTAGTCTCTAATCTCTAGTCTCTAATCTCTAGTCTTTCAGACATTCGCTTCGGCGGTGTACTGCTGGATGCGGACGATGACAAATTCGGCTGGTTTGACCGGGGCGATGCCGACGAGGATGATGAGACGGCCGTTATCAATGTCGTCCTGGGTCATCGTCGTGCGGTCGCAGCGGACGAAGTACGCTTCTTCCGGCGTCGCGCCCATCAGCGCCCCATCGCGCCACACGCGCACCAGGAAGTTGCTGATGCTCTGCCGCACTCTGGCCCACAAGGGTTCGGCGTTGGGCTCAAAAACCACCCATTGCAGCCCTTCGTCCAGGGACTCTTCGACAAAAATGAAGAGGCGGCGCACCGGCACATACTTCCACTGGCTGTCGCTGGTGAGGCAGCGCGCGCCCCATACGCGATACCCACGCCCGCTGGCGCGAAAATCGCGGATGACGTTGATGTTTCTGGGGTTCAGGATGTCTTGCTCACCTTTGTTGATGGTCAGGTCCAGGCCGGTGATGCTGCCGACGACCACGTTGGCCGGGGCTTTATGCACGCCGCGCTCGATGTCGGTTTTGGCGTAGAGGCCGAGGACGTGGCCGCTGGGCGGCAGAACGATTTCGCCGCCGGTTAGGGGGTCGAAGGCTTTGATGTTGGGGAAGTAGAGGGCGGCGTATTTGGTATCGTACAGGTTGCGCTGATCCTGGATGTTTTCCAGGGCGTTGTTGCTGGCGTAGTCCGGGTCCAGCACGGCGAAGCGATCCAGCAGCAGTTCGCAGTGGGCGATGAGAGCGTTCTGGATAGTCTGGCTGACCATGCCGGGGGCGGCCACCAGGCTCACTTCGTCGATGTCGGCCAGGGCGGCGATGCCGGTGCGCTGGCCGGGACCATTGTCTACGCCGACGTAATCGGCGTCGCTGGGCGCGTTGCCATCCAACCCACCGGCCAGGGCCAGGGTCAGGCCATCGGCAGCGGATGGCTGGGTGAAGGGGTCTTCGGTGGTGGTGTCGGCGACCACGGTGCTGGGAACGCGGACGAGGGTGGAAACGTTGTTGATGACGGTCTGGTTGTAACGGCTGGTCGTGTCGTTGAGGCTGAGACCATCGTAATCTTCGGTGACGCCATCGTAGCTGATGACCAGGCGAAATTCGCAGGTGCGGGCCATGGTGGTGGCCGTGCCGGCGTCGGGGTCGAGGTCGGTGGTCGCGCCGAAGGGGGTGGCGATGGTGATGCTGCTGCCGTTAACGGCCGTTACCTGCGCATACACCTTGCTCTGCCCCAGATCAAATTCCACAATCGCCCCGGCATAAAAACCGCTGCCCGTGGAAAGCTGCACGGTGTCGTTGGCTACCACGTTGGTGACAATGGCCTGGACGGCCGCGCTGGCCGCTGACGTGTGGAAAACTTGTACATTGATGCCGTTGCCCCACGCGCCCGGATCGGCGGCTTCCAGTTCCAACGGCGTGCCCGGATCGGCGATGCTGGTGATGGTAACGCTGGTGTATTTGGCCTCGAAATCGTTGGCCAGAGCGGCCGTCAGGGTGACGGTTTTTGTGCCGGCGGCATAACTAGCGACCGTGACGGATTCCGTGGTGGTGGTTCCGTTTTTCGTCTGGCTCAGGTCTATGGTCGAGGCGTTTTCGATGCCGCGCAGGCTGATCAGGCGAATGGTGGTGGCGGCGGCGGTGGCGTTTTGCGCCAGCCGGGTGACAATGCCGCCCACAGGCGGGCTGGCCGCCGCGGCCGTTCCGGCGGTGTCGGCCGTGCCGGTGTCTAATACACGTTTGATGTAGACACGTTTGCCGCCGTTTTCAAAAAAGCCGCGCACGGCATAGGGCAGGTATTGATACCCGTCCAGAGCGGCGTCGTCCAGGTAGCCACCGAACCTGCGCCGGTATTCGGCGAAACTGGTGACCAGTTTGGGCAGGCCATCAGCCGGACCGCGCGCGGTCATGCCAACCATGCCCGTGGTGCTGGTACTGACGCCTTCAATCGGTTTAGGGCCGGCTTCTATTTCTTCGATGTAGACGCCGGGAGCGAGATATTCAGCCATAATGACCTCCTCTGGGGGACGTTTGATTTACGATTTTCGATTTACGATTGGCGACAAATCGTAAATCGTAAATCGTAAATCTCTATGCTTAGTCAAGTCTAAAATCGATCACATTCACAGGTTGGCGATAGTTGACCGTCCAATCCTGGCTATCGTTGTCTGTGCCGTCGGTGGCGTGCAGGGTGATGGATGCCAGCCGGTTGAGGCCGTCCAGGCGGTAGTAGCCGTGGGCATCGCTGAGGGCGTTGAGGGTGTGGTATTCGCGGCGGGCGGGGGCGGCGTCGGTGATTTGGATGGCGACGGCCGTCATCGTGCCTGCCAGCCGGAGGATGCCTTCGCCAACCAGCACGTCATCCAGCAAATTCACGGCCGCGCCGGGCGCGCCAACTGTGACCAGCTCAACGGTTGCCCCGGCGGGCAGACTGCGCTGCAAAACGGCCGTTAGTTTCACCTCTCCGGGAGTGGCCGGGCTGCCGACAATGGCGGCGATGATGGCGTGTTCGGCGGAAACGGCCGTGCCCAGGCGCAGCACATTGCCCGGAGCCAATCCGGTCCGGTTGTTCAAGGTGACGGTGTCGCCGAGTTGAGCCGCCGGGGCGGTGAGGGTTTTGATCGTGCCGGTGGTCGTCAGGGAGACGGGTTGGACAGGCGTACCGGCCGGATGGTTGAAGTGCAAAGGGGTGCGGAGGGTGAGAACGGCCGTGTCATCAATCGTCACCATCGCTCCGGCCACCGGCGTATGGTCCGGGTCGTCCAGCGTCACGCGCCCTTGCAGGCGCACCGGGTTGTTCCGCAAAGCCACGTCCGGCAGGGTGAGGGGCAAATCGCTGCTGGCGGTAATGGTGACGGATTGGGTGAAGGTTTGGTGGAAGGGCGCCGTGATCGTCAGGTCGAATGTCACGGGGTAGACCGGGAATAACAGGCTTTCCACACCGGCCAGGCAGAAGAAACCATCCGGGGTGGTTTTGCTGAAAAAGCCGGGCCAATCGGCGGCGACGCTGAATTGAGGCAGGGGCAGCCCAAATATGGCCGAAAGGACCCGCCCGCTCACCAGCACCCGGTACCGCGTGGTGAGATCCTCCACGACGGTGACCATGTGATAGCCTGTGTCTACTTGATACTTGTTGGCCAATTTCAACCTCTAATCGTTAATCGCCAATGTCTAAGACCTGGGTATACGTCGTTTCTCGCTCCATGACGGGGGCCGCAGCCTCCGGCTCGTGGTCGGATTCGATGGTGATGGACTGCACCAGGTAAGTGAGGGATGCCTGGTATGGTTCTTGCAGCGCGCCCCAGACGCGGGTAAGGTCTTCCAAAGAAGGCGCTTCAAAAGAGAGGCGCAGCTCTTCATCGCTGCCTAAAAGGGCGTCTTTCAGATCGCTGCCGCGCACGGTGGCGTGGTCGTTGAAGACTTGCAGCACCAGCCCCAGCAGCATTTGCTCGTCGCGGGGATCATTCATAAGCGGGGTGATGAGGTAGTGGAGGTTGACGGGCATGGGGTTGCGGGCGACCTGACCGTTGGTCGGGCGGCGGCGCGGTTGGTTAAGCAGGAATTCGTTGCGCGTGAGGCGATAGAGCCAGATGGAGATGCCGGTTTGCTGATTTTGCTGCATCTCTTTGGGCGAGGTGAGGAAGACCTGCACCGTGGGATCGGTGACATGGGCTTCTACCAGCTCTTTGAGGGTTTGGCTGACGGCGCGTACGGCCGTGTATTCGCTCATAGTCAGGACTTGTGGTTTTGGATTTCAGACTTCTGATTTCGGAATGCGCCCCATTGTTCCAGGTAGGGCCGGATAAATTGAACGATGCCGGTCAGGTCTTGGAAATGACGCCGTTTATGGTCGATAACGTTGGTGATGTGCCCGCGCCAGAGAACGGTCTCGCTGGCGTCGTCATGCTCATCTTCGCGCCAGATCCGGATCACAAACGCATAACTGTCGTCGTTGGCATTTACAGACGAGGCATCCTGGTCTGTCGGGGGGTGCTCAGGCGGCTTTATTTCCATGACTTGAGCAGTGTAGCAGGCGGGGTGTTTACGGAGCGATCTTGGCGCGTATTACGGTGCGTTTTGGAGGGCTGGAGGTTAGGGACTGGAGGTAAGGGATTGGTGGTTAGGGATTGGAGATTGGTGGTTTCTAGTCTCCAATCTCCAATCTCGAATCTCCAATCTCCAATCTCCACCTTTACTCTCTAGTTTCTGCCTGGTAGAAGGTGGATTCGATGCGGTGGATTTCTTGTTGGATTTCCTGGCGGGTTTGGGAGAGGATGCTGTCGAAGCGCTGCAGGTGTTCCAGCGTGTTTTGCAAGGAGGGCGGGTTGTCTGTGGCGGCGGAGGGGAGGAAGAAACGAGGTTCTAACTGGTCGGCCTGAATTTGGGCGCGGAGCTTTTCGGTTGAGGCGGCCGGTTTGACGCCTAGCTCATGTTGCAGAACGGCCGTGCATCGGTCATATTGTCGCAAGGCGCTGGTGCGGTCGCCCGAAAGGTAGTACAGGCGCATCAGGCGGCGGTGCGTGCGCTCGCGGGCCAGATCGTAGCGCAGAATTTGCATGCCATAGGTGATGCCGGCTTCATAGGCGGCGCAGCCTTCGCAATGTTCCATCAGCTTATCGAGCATGAGCAGCAGCATTTGCTGGTAGCGTTCCCGCTCGAACAGGCACCAATCCTGGTACCACCCTTCTAACAGGTTGCCGCGATATACTTTCACCGCTTCGTCCAGGGCGCGAACGGCCGTGGCGTCCAATCCCAAACCTGGCTTGCCCTGTGTGTTGGTAAACGCTTGCTCAAACACAGCTACATCCAGCCACAGCCCATTCGTGCAGTTGACCTGAATCCAGTCTGCATCCACCTGCACCATAGAAATCAAATCAGCCCGATCATTGAAGGCATTTTGCAATTGCCACAATGTCCGGCGTAAGTAGCCCTTGGATTGCGCCGCCGGTTGTTCTTGCCAGAGTAAGCCAGCCAGCGATTCGCGATGATGCGGTCGATTGGCGTTCAGCAGCAGATAACAAAATAGCTCTTGAACTTTATAAGCATCCAGCCCGTTCAGCGCTTGCTCCCCACAGCGAACGCAGAATTTTCCAAACAGCGAGACTTGCAACCCATCCATGAGGGAGCCTCCTCAAAAGTCAAAGTGCAGACAGTAACCCGACAATGATAATACCCGTCGGGATGCCGGTTCTGTTAACGCGCTTGTTTTGCAAAGCAAAACAAGGGTTTTCCGGCAGTATAGGACGATCCGTAAAAAAGGTGATGACGGTAGTGTGGTGAGGCAGTAGTGGGCAGAAGTGGGCAGCAGTGGGCAGCAGTGGGCAGGTAAAATGTAGTTT
>JAKQCM010000412.1 GCA_029559155.1 Chloroflexota bacterium | reverse complement strand
TGTAAGGCCGGTGACGGGCATGATACGCACGTTCATGCCCACGCTAACGACCGTCTGGAAAAAGAGGATAGCCGCAATGCCGGCCGTCATAAACTTTCCTGCCGGATCAGGTGTTAGCTGGGAAACGCGCAGGATGCGCAGCAAAATAAAGCCCATCAAAAACAATACCGGCAGCGAGCCGAACATAAGCCCCATCTCTTCTGTGAGCATGGAAAAAATGAAGTCGGTGTGCTGCACGCGCAGGAACCCAAGCTGGCTCTGTGTGCCCTGCATGTAGCCTTTGCCCCAGGTGCCGCCCGTGCCAATGCTCACTTCGGCCTGATCGACATTAAACACAGATTCTGGATCGGCCGCCTCCGGGTTTAAAAACGTGGTGACGCGGTCTTTTTGGTAAGGGGCCAGATTGGGGTAGATGACCACGGCTGCCGAAATGCCCAGCGCCGCCAAAATGAGAAAATGGGACAGCGGCAGGCCGGCCAGCCAGATCATGACAAACCAGATGACCATGAAGAGGATAGACATGCCCAGGTCGGGTTGCAAAAAGATGAGGCTGATTGGCAGGCCAACGTAAAGCAGCGAAATAATGGTATTGGAAAATTGGTGCATTCGATGCTGCCTGCCGGCCAGGAATTGGGCAAAGGTGATAGCCAGGAAGATACGGCCAAATTCGGAAGGTTGAATTTCGATGAATCCCAGACTAATCCAACGGCGAGCGTCGTTGTTGATTTGCCCGCCAAGGATAACGAACAGCAAGGCAGCGACAAATGCGCCGTAGATGTACCAGTGCGCCGAGGTGAGGAATCGGTAATCGATGGCTGAAACGATGATCATGACGATAAAGCCGATGATGGCCCATTGCAGCTGCAGCCGGGGATGTTCCTGAAGGGCCGGCGCGCCGGTGACGGCGCTGCGGATCATCAGGATGCCGTAGGCGGTGATCAGTAATACGGCGGCAGTTAGCCAGATGTCGAAATGACGCCAAGTAGAACGATTAAAGCTCATAATTGAGCATTGTAATCAGTTTGGGAGAGAGGGGCGAGGGGGAACGGCCGTTTCCCAGCAATTTTTCATAATAGACCGGCAGCCAAAAGGGGTTGACTGCCGGTCAGTAGATCGGTCTGTTAACTACGCGTGCGACTGTTGGCCACCAAAGGAATTTCGGCCACCAGGCAGCTTTCCCGCCCCGACTGCGTTAGATTTACTTCAACGTGTTCGATGTCGATAGCCAATCGTTTGGCGATTACTTCGATGATGTCGTCCTTAATTTGATCCAACACGCCAGGCGACACATCACTCCGGTCATGGATAAGAACCATTTGCAGACGCTGCTTGGCTACTGAGCCGCTTTTTTCTTTTTGTGTGAATAATCGGTTGATCCAACTCATGTTCCACAACTCCTGATTGCCTTGGGTGATGTTAATTTGCGCCTGACAGCCATTCGCGCAGCCGTTCCATGAAGCCGGCCTTATAAGTCAGGTCGAGAAGGGGTACATTTGCGCCGTCTAGCCGTTGGGCTACGTTGCGGAATGCTTGCCCGGCGCTGGCGCCGTTTGTGCCGCTCATGGCCAGCGGCATACCCTGGTTGCTGGAAACCAGAATTGACTCGTCTTCTGGAATCACGCCAATTAATTCGATTGCCAAAATGTCCAGCACATCATCGATGGACAGCATGTCGCCTTTGGCAATCATGGCCGGTTTGATGCGGTTGATGATCAGTTTGGCCGGGCCTTTTTCTTCCGCTTCTACCAGGCCAATGATGCGGTCGGCGTCGCGCACGGCCGAGACCTCCGGGTTGGTGACGATGAGCACCTGATCGGCCGGGGCAATGGCATTGCGAAAGCCGCGCTCAATGCCGGCCGGCGAATCGATAATGACGTAATCCATCTCTTTGCGCAGCTGATCGCACACCAAAATCATATCTGAGGGACTGACGGCCATTTTGTCGCGGGTTTGGGCTGCAGGAATCAGGTACAGTTCTGGTTGGCGTTTGTCTTTGATCATGGCCTGGCGTAAACGGCAGCGACCTTCGACGACATCCACCAAATCATACACAATGCGGTTTTCCAGGCCCATTACCACGTCCAGGTTGCGCAGACCAATGTCGGCATCCAGGGCCACGACTTTTTTGCCCATCATGGCCAGGGCGGCGGCAATGTTGGCGGTAACGGTTGTCTTGCCGACGCCGCCTTTGCCGGAAGTTACGGTTATAACTTTTGTACTCATCAGGTTCTCCGTTTTGATGTGTCCTGGTGTGCAACTGTTCGGTCAGTCTGTTCGTCTGTTTGTTTGAACACGGGGACACCTTATTTTACTTGCCAGGGTTCAGCAACGATTTGTCCACCACGAATGGACGCTTTTTCGGGTTGTAGTTTGTCTGGCCCAGTGGTTGGTGGAATGGCGATCTGGTCGGCGATGCGCAGTTGGGTTGGGGTGAGGGCGAGGGCGCAGATAACGGCCGTTTCGTTGCCCAAAGCGCCAGCGTGTATCAGCCCGCGCACCCGTCCCCAGACCACCACATCACCGGCGGCGATAATTTCCGCCCCCGGGTTTATATCACCAATGACCACAACATGGCCTTCGTGGTAAATGGACCGTCCTGAGCGTAGGGTTTCTTTGATGATCAGGCCGTTGGCATCGAGCGGATCGGATTTGTCGGTGTGGTTTGGGGCGGTGGGCGAAGTGGTTAACGGCCGTCCATCCAAATCGGTCTGGCTGCCGGCTACCCGCGTGGCCAGATTTAATTCTTGCGCTGCCTGCCGCGTCAGATCACTCTCGCCCAGAACGGTTCTCAGTTCTAATTGATGTTCCGCAAACAAGGTTAATAAATCGGCCAACTGCTCACGCCGCAAGGGTAGGTTGGCTACGTCTAACGTTACCTGGCTGCCCTGAAAAAACCCATGTTTTTCCGCCAATTCCGCCGCCAACTGTGCCTGAAGATCCGCAAATGGCCCTGGATTAAGGGCAATCAGCAGGCCATCACGCGTGCCGCGAATGCGAATGAATTGATCTGTTTGGGCCACCATATCGTCGAATCTGCTGCCTGTTTGTGCGTTGACCAAAGTGGATGCGGGATAATACAACAATACCTATTGTTGAAATAATACAACAAAACTCAGGCAATTGCAAGCATTTGCCGCCTACTGTGCTATTGGGGCGATAAAAATAGCCTACCGGGGTTGGTACCTATGGGTAAATGCGACCTGAAATTGTTGATGTTACACTAGCGGCAAAAGGACCAATGGAAGAGATGAATTTTCAGCAAGAAAGGGCAAACGGACAGCCTGGTTGGCGATGGGCGGTGGTGGGTGTGTTCATAGCCTGGATATTTTTCAGCCTGGGTGCGTATTACGTGGCGCAAAAACCGCTGGACAGCGCCATGCTGGCGGTCATCGGCCAGCAGATTGGGACCTGGTCAGAGATTTCTTTGTCGGCCACGGCCGTGTGGCGCAGCTTTTTGGATGTGCTGACGGCCGTTTACCTTCTCATGATCGCCCTGGGGTTGGGTTTGTGGTTGTGGCGCTGGTTGGGTCCGGCCGACGGCCGTATGGCCGAAGCCGCGCTGTTGAGCGTGGGCCTGGGGTTTGGGGCGTTGGCGCTGATTGTTTTGTTGGTGGGCCTGGTTGGCTGGCTGACACGGCCGTTTCTCCTGGGCCTATCGCTTCTTTTAGCTGCTGCCGGGCTGCCCGTGCTGCTGCCTTTTTTCCGCACGATCAGACTGCCCAAACGGCCGTCGCCCCTCATCACGCTTTACCTGGTTGTCGTGGTCGGGCTGGCTTTGTCCGTGGCGCTGCTGCCGCCCACCAGTTGGGACAGCCTCTCCTACCACCTGCGCGGCCCCTGGCTCTACCTTCAGGCCGGCCGCATTTACCCCGGCGTCGACGTCTTTTCGTTGAACAATCCGTTCCTGTTGGAGATGCTGTTTATGCTGAGCATGGCTCTGCGCAGCGATTCCAGCGCCCAACTCGTCCATTTTTTCTTTCTCTTTTTGTTAGGCGGGCAGGTTTATCTGTTGGCGGTGCATGGCTTAAGGCTGAAGGATGGGTGGACGGCCGTTCTGCTGCTCTTCACCGTGCCCATGGTCTGGCAGTTGGCCGCGTTCACTTACAACGACCTGGCTCTGGCGTTTACCATTCTGGCCACGTTGTACGCCTATGTGCGTTGGCGCGAAGGCGGGCAAAGCAGCTGGCTGCTGCTCAGCGGCCTTTTCTCCGGGTTGGCGATGAGCCTGAAATACACCAGTTTCGTCGCGCCCATGCTGATTGGCTTGCTGCTCATTGCCGGGAATTGGCGGCAGCCGCGCCGGTTGGTCCGCCTGCTGCTGCTGTTTGCGGCCCCGGCGCTGGTCGTCGCGCTGCCCTGGTACATCAAAAACTGGGCGTTTACCGGCAATCCGGTGTATCCGTTTGTGTGGCACGGCCGTTTCTGGGATGAATTCCGCGCCAATGCCCACCAAAACCCGGGCAGCGGCATTGGCTGGAACCTGTGGGCCATCCTGACTGTGCCCTACACCCTCACCCTGGGCATTGCCGACGCCAGCGGCGACGGGCTGATCGGGCCGTTGTTTTTGGCGCTGCTACCGCTGTTGTTGCTGTATGGGCTGTCACGATACGGCCGTCGCGCTCCTTTTGCCTTTCGCCTACTGTTGCTGTATGCCCTGGCCCATTATGCCGTCTGGCTGCTGGGCGTCATTGGCTCCGCGCCGTTGTGGCAGGGGCGGCTGATGCTGCCCGCGCTGGCGGCGCTTTGTCCCGTTTTGGCCTGGATCCTTTCGGATTTGTCCCGCTTCGATCATCCCCAGTTTTCTTTGCAGCGTTTTCTCAATTTGCTGCTGGCCCTGGTCTTGCTGTTTGGTCTGGTGGGGCAGGTGGGCGATTGGCTGCGCCAAAATCCGTTGGCCTATGACGTGGGCAGCCAAACCCGCGCCGAATACCTGACCCGCACCCTGGGCTATGTCTACCTCGCCTCGGCCGAAATGAGCCAGACGCTGCCGCCGGACGCCGTGGTGCAGTTTTTATGGGAGCCGCGCACCTATTACTGCCAATTGGACTGCCGCGGCGATCACATTTTGGACAAGTACACCCATCTGGAATTTTTGCACGGCGACGCCGATCACATTGCCCAGGCGCTGCGCGACGAGGGCGTGACGCATCTATTCATTCACAATGCCGGCCTGAATTTTTTGCGTGAGGCGCAGGAATCCTGGGTGATCCCGGCCGATGACGCTGAATATGAGCGCTTTTTGGCGCAGCATACACGTCTGGTTCGTCAGTGGGGCGAAGCGTACATGTTGTTGGAGTTGGCGCCATGACGCGAGCAACATGGAAAGAGTGGATTGTTGGTTTCATTGGTTTGGCGCTGTTATTTGCGCTGTTGGTCACCGCTATCCATCAATTTTTTACCCTGGAAGCGGCCGGGGCCAATGATTTTTACCCGCGTTATCGCGGGGCGGTTCTGTTTTGGCAGGAGGGCGTTGATCCATATTCGCCGGCGGCCACAGAGGCAATTCAGCGGGATATGTACGGCCGTCTCGCCCTGCCGGAAGAAGACCAGGTGTTATTTGTCTACCCGTTCTACGTCACCTTCATGCTGCTGCCACTGGTGTGGCTGCCGGTTTCTTACAGTTGGATTCAAGCGATTTGGTTGACGACGCTGCTGCTGGTGATGGTAACGGCCGTTCTGCTGACCATTCGTCTGGTAGACTGGAAGATGCCTTCCTGGCTGCTGGCTCTAACCGTGCTTTGGGCGGTGTTGTTCTACAACAATGCCCGCACGATCATTCTGGGCCAGTTTGCCGCCTTCATCTTTTTGTGGCTGGTGCTGGCGTTGTTGGCGTTGAAGGGCGGGCGCGATGGCTGGGCCGGTTTTTTCCTGGCGCTCACCACCATCAAACCACAAATGACGTTTTTGGTGATTGCCGCGTTGGGGGTGTGGGCGCTGGGGCAGCGGCGCTGGCGTTTTTTGGCCGGGTTTGGGTTGACTTTAGCCGGCTTGTTTGCCGCCTCGTTTCTGCTGCTGCCTTCCTGGCTCGGTTCGTTTGTGAATCAGGTGGTGTCTTATCCGGGCTATACGTTTACCGGCTCCCCGCTGTGGGTGATCACGGGCTACTATTTCCCGCAGTTGGGTAAGCCGGTGGAGCAGGGGTTGATTGTGCTGTCGCTGGCCTACATGGCATGGGAATGGCGGCGGCTTTGGCGGCCTGCTGATGGGGGAGAAACGGCCGTGTCCGACCAATTTCTCGCCACTCTTGGCATTACCATGATCGTCACCAATCTCATCCTGGTGCGCACGGCCACCACCAACTACATCATCATGATTATGCCGCTGTTTATGCTGCTGCGGTTGATGAGTACGCGCTGGCGTTGGGGCAACACGGCCGTTGCCCTGTTCTATGCCGTGAGCATCTTTGCCTTGTGGGCGCTGTTTCTGTCTACCATCCAGGGCGACGTGGAACATCCGATCATGTATTTGCCCTGGCCGTTTGGGCTGCTGATTGTGCTGGCGTGGGGCCAGCGCAAAAACTGGTGGAGCGGCCCCGCCGCGCCTCAATAGCCTTTGCCCAATTCCACCTGGTTGGGCATTTCTTCCCCCCGGGCGGCGCAGTTGAGCAAATTCGCCAGATGGCTCATGCGCAGGCGGTCGCTGTCCAGCGTTTGCCCGCCGCGATGGGGACTCATCACCACGTTGTCCAGTTCTTGAAAGGGGTAATCGGCCGGTAAAGTGTGGGCACGGCCGTCCACATCCGCCGGATAGTTGTACCAGACATCTAACCCGGCAGCGTGCAAACGGCCGTCACGCAGCGCCTCATACAACGCCTTCTCGTCCACAATCTTGCCTCGCCCAATGTTGACCAGCACCGCGCCCGGCGGCAGCAGCGCCAGTTCCCGCGCCCCAATCAGGTCGTCGGTCTCTTCGGTGAAGGGCAGGCAGATGATGAGAGCGTGGGCCTGCGGCAGTAAGTCGGGCAGGGCGGAAGGCGGGTAAAGCGG
>JAKQCM010000088.1 GCA_029559155.1 Chloroflexota bacterium | reverse complement strand
TCGACGTCAACCGGGGAAGTTAGATGCCAATTCTAACCAACGCACCAGATGGAAAAATTGAATAAAATACCCGCAGGCCAGTTGCTGCTGGCGGATTGCCCGTTTGTGATTGCTGGTAGGGGTAACGGCCGTAGCTTGCTGAAGCTATTTGACATCTTACTATAGTAGTAGCGAGAGCTAACACAAGTTAGGATAGGCTGTTTAAATTTAGGGGAAAACGAAATGTTACGTTCTTTATTTGGGTCTACTCGGCGTAAATCATCTGGGGCTAATTGGCAAAACTCCAAAGCTCATCTTTTGTTATTGAGCAAGTTCCTGGAACCTCAAGCACTAGAAAATTTCGCAAAATCAGAACGGTGGGAAGAGGCTCTCAAGGAATCGTCTCAGAACGCAATAGAGCGTTTTTTGTCAGATGGGATGATTGCTGAGGCTGATCTCAGCGAACGTTTAAGATATAAATTTAAGGTTAGTGAACTTAAATCCATCTTGAAAAAATACAACCTGCCCGTGTCGGGGCGCAAAGATGATTTGGTAGAGCGTCTGGTTCAAACGGATTCACAAGGAATGAATGAATTAGTTGCTGACTTTAATGTATACCGTTGTACAGAGCAAGGTAGAAAGATTGCTGAACAATATCTTTATGATGAGAAGGAGTATCGGAACCAGGTCGAGCAAAATACAAAAGACGCTCTTCTCAGAAGAGAATTTCGAGAAGCAAGTCAATTTGTAGCTGCGTTTGAAGCAGAGCAAGTTTTCCAACGAGGAATAAATAGTGAATGGGAAAACTATGATTCCAAACGAGATGTTGCAGTTCTTAGAAAGATTTTTGATAAGGTTCCCAAAGCACTTTCTGAAATTGGACCCGAGCTTTTAGAAGAATTACAAGTAGCGGCGGGAATGATGCACCTCTGGGGAACAAATCGCGGAACTCAATACGGTTCAATTCACGTTGAACCAGAGGTAAAAATTGACAGCAGTATAGCAATTAATATGATTCATTCCCATGCTATAAATCTGTGTCAAATTGCAGACTACAAACGGAGCGGTGTAAAAAAGGTGAGAATACTAAATGCCAACGATCCTTTCGTTTGTGATGAATGCAAAAAACTGGCGGGCAAGGATTATGGGTTGAACCAAGCTCCAAATCTGCCTTATGAAAAATGCACTTGTGAGTTTGGATGTCGGTGTTGGATCATTGCGACGGAATATTAAAGCACATTTAAATGAAAGTTCAGAAACAATTTAAAATTTATAATGGAAAGTAAAAATGTTCCAACCTTGGTTTTTGGAATTGGTCTCGCTCATAAGTGATATTCTTGTTGGTATTTCCGCTATTATTGTGACATTCCTGGGTTTTTGGGGGCTGTATCAGTGGCGTCGAGAGTTGATTGGCCGAACACGATTTGAGGTGGCACGCAAAATGGCTATGCTTGCTTTCCAGTTAAGAGACGAGTTCATACAAGCCAGAAATCCTTCTACCTTTGCCCATGAATCAGCGGAGCGAAAACGGCTAGATAATGAAACGATAGAAGAGACCCAAATTCGTGATGAATACTTTGCTAGAATTCAAAGGCTTGCTCCGCTTTTGGTAACTATAGGAAAACTTGATGAGCTTTGCTGGGAAGCTCAAATCGTAATAGATGAAGATATTGAAAGATTCATTATTCCCTTAAAAGGGTTTGTTCAAGAATTGTCTTCGGCTATACAAGTTTACTTTCAATGGCAAATTACCAGATCTGAGCGCACAAAAACTATCGAACCACGAGGAATGTTGGAGAAATCACATAGTCAAATATATGGCAGTCCTAATGATGAAATCTCTCAAAAAGTAGATAAAGCAGTTAAGGAATTGACAGAAGAACTAAAAAACTATTTTCTGTAATAGAAATAGTATGGAGTTCAAGCCTTTGCAGTGGACGGCCGTCCAGGCCACGCCACAAAGAGCTTCCACATAGCCAACGCTAAAACCCATTCACCCAACCAAGTCGCCAGACCTGACAGGTTTTCCTAAACCTGTCAGGTCTCAACCAGGTCTTACCCCATTCAGTCATCAACGCTTTTCCAGTCAAGCCAGGTAAAAGCATAAAAAATTTCATCTACACAACCAAATAAAGGAGTTCATCATGTCAGTTGTAGATGCCAGTCTGCCCGATTTCCTCACCAACGCAACCACCATCATCGCCAACGCCCAGCAGCAGCCCGAAATCGCCGCCGCCATTCAGGAAGGTAACCGGTGATGAAAAAGCCATTTTGAAATGGGTGCAACAATATCCTTCGCTCAAAGAGGTGTCTGCGTTCATGCAACAATTAACGACGATGTTTGGCGAACGTCAGGTTAACGACTTGGATAATTGGTTAGATGACTGCCGCCAAAATGGTGTTGTCTGCTTGTCCTCTTTTGCACGCGGCTTGCAAAAAGATTGTGCGGCTGTTCGTGCAGCGTTGGAAAATGAGTGCAGCAGTGGGCAAGTTGAAGGGCAAGTCAATCGCCTTAAATTCATCAAACGACAGATGTAGGGACGCGTGAATTTTGATTTGTTGCGAAAGCGGGTCATATGTTCACAACTGCTTTTATAACTGGCTTTTCACAAAAATTGCAGATGAACCGGTTTTTAGAGGTCGTTATAGTCGGTGGCGGCGCGGCGGTGGGATAGGTTGGTTATGCAGGCGTAGCGGTCGCGGAGCCAGTCTAAGAGGGGCGGGCTTGGGCGACGGCCGTTTGCCAGGTTGGGCTGTGGCGTAGAATGTCGTCCAGGTAGTGGTCGGAGAACAGGGATGGGTTAGACATAGGAGAAGACCCTAAGAGAAAATCCTTAGGGTCTGGTTATCGCTTTTAATTGGCCGCAGCCGGCGGCGATGTCGATGCCGCGCCGTTGGCGGACGGTGCTGGGCAGGTTGTAGGCGGCGAGGATGGACTGGAAGGTCTTGACGGCCGTTTCCTCTGTCGGTTGGCCGGCGTAGCCGTTGGTTGGATTGAGCGGGATGAGGTTGACGTGCGCTTCCAGGCCGGTGAGCAGTTGGCCGAGGGCATGGGCTTGCGGGGGTGTCGTTTTGGCCCTCGATGAGCGTCCATTCAAAGAAAATGCGCCGCTGCCGTTTGGTAATGTAGTAGCGGCAGGCGTCCATGAGGTCGGCCAGGGGCCAGCGGCGGGCGGGCGGCACGAGCGCCTGCCGTTCGGCGTCGGTGGCGCCATGCAAACTGACGGCTAGACGGAACGGCCGTGCCTCATCGGCCAGCCGGATGATGCCGGGAACCAGTCCTACGGTGCTCAGGGTGATGTGTTTGGGGGCGATAGACAATCCTTTGTGGTCCATGAGGATGTCCAGGGCGGTCATGGTGTGGTTGTAGTTGTGCAGCGGCTCGCCCATGCCCATCAGCACGATGTTGCGCAGCGGTTCGCTGCCGGCGGGGCGGTGTTGGTTGGCAAACAGCACCTGGGCGACGATTTCGCCGGGGGTTAGATGGCGCGTAAAGCCCATCTGGCCGGTGGCGCAGAAGATGCAGCCCATGGCGCAGCCCGCCTGGGTGCTGATGCAGGCGGTGGCGCGGGGCAGGCCGTCGCGCCCTTCAAATTGCATGAGTACGGTTTCGATGGTTTGCCCATCGGCCAGGCGCAGGAGGAATTTGCGGGTCTGGCCATCAGCGCTGGCGAGGTCGGTAACGGCCGTGGGCAGGGCGTGGGTGGTTTGGGATTGGAGACGGCCGTTTAAGTCGGGCCGCAGCGCGGAAAAGTCGCCTTGTTGTTGGTAGAGCGCCTCCCAAAGCAGGTTTGCATGGTAATGGCTAAAGCCCCAATCGGCCAATAATTCATTCAACGCCGGTCGAGAGAAATCGTAGAGGTTGAAAGGTGGTGTCATGGGTGAAATTGTAGCCAGGGCGGGGGGATTGGCAAATTGTTAAGACCCTAAGGGTTTTCTTACACCCTTAGGGTCGAAAAAAACCTTAAGGTCTCAGGACTTGATTCAGCGCCTGGTTTAAGTCATCGATCAGGTCGGCCGGGTGTTCCAGGCCGATGGAGAGGCGCAGGAGATTGGGCGGGGTGAGGGTTCCCGGGGCTTCGATGGAGGCGCGGTGTTCGATGAGGCTGTGGGTTCCGCCGAAACTGGTGGCGCGGGTGAAGAGTTTGACATTGGCGGCGACGGTCATGGCCGTGTCGGCGTCGCCGCGCACGAGGATAGAGAGCAGTCCGCCGCCGCCGGCCATCTGGCGCACGGCCGTTTCAAAGGCTTCATGCGTGGGCAGGCCGGGATACAGCACTGCTTCTACGGCCGGATGGTCGGCCAGGAACTCGGCGACGTGTTGGGCGTGGCTAGTTTGCGCGCGCACGCGGATGGGCAGGGTTTGAATGCCGCGCAGCGTGAGCCAACAGTCGAAGGGGGAGGGAACCGCGCCGCCAATGTGCTGGATGACGCGGATTTGTTCGAAGAGGGGCGTTTCTTCGCGGGTAATGAGGATGCCGCCGAGCACGTCGCTGTGGCCGCCCAGGTATTTGGTGCTGGCGTGGATGACGAGATCGGCGGATTGGAGGAACGGCCGTTGCAAAACCGGCGTAGGAATGGTGTTGTCCACAATCACGGCCGCGCCGGCGGCGTGAGCCAGCTCGGTTACGGCGCGGATATCGGTGATTTTTAGCTGCGGATTAGACGGCGTTTCCACAATGACCAGCTTTGTTTCCGGCCGCAAGGCGGCGCGCAGGGCGTCTGTGCTGGTCATGTCGATAAATGAGACCGCTAATCCCCAGGGAACGAAGATTTCGCGCAACATACGTTGGATGCCGAAGTACATATCGCCTGGGGCAATAACATGATCGCCGGGTTTGAGCGCTTGCAGCAGCGACATCATGGCCACAGAGCCGGAAGCGAAGGCTGCGGCGGCCGTTCCGCCTTCCAGGGCGGCGACGGATGCCTCTAAGGCGGCGCGGTTGGGGTTGCCGCTGCGGGTGTAGTCGTAACCGTGGGGGTAACGGCCGTCGGCTTCGCGTTCAAATGTGGTTGAGAGGTGGATGGGCGGCGTCACCGCGCCGGTTGCGGCGTCGATGGGCTGTCCTTCATGGATGGCGAGGGTTTCGATATGGTTCATATTTGGTTCCTTCCTGGTATTTCTTAGACCCTAAGGGTTTGGTAATGTGTGATTTGCTTGTGCGTTGTTAAACCCTTAGGGTCTTGGTGGTGGTGGTTAGACCCTAAGGGTTTGATAACGTGTGATTTGTTTGAGCGGTGCTAAACCCTTAGGGTCTTGGCGCTGTTTTCGGTAATGTTACCTGGAAACGGACAATTGATCATTCTCGATTCTGTTATTGTCCCTGGGCAAGGCGGGGGAAACGGCCGTTGCTCCCCGATTGCCCTTTTTCCGCTACAATTGGCCGCATGATGGGTGAACCGATTTTTCATGTAGGCAATGTGCCGGTGTTTGGCGACGTGATTTTAGCGCCGATGGCCGGGTATTCGGACGTGCCGTACCGGGCGTTGTGCCGCGCGTATGGGTCGGCGATGCATTATACGGAGTTTGTGCCGGTGGAGGCGCTGTTGGGGCGGCGGGTGCATCCTCGGTTTGGGCGGCGGTTGGATAAGCAGGTGGGGGAACGGCCGTTTGTCATCCAAATTTTTGGGAATGACGCGCAAAAGCTCCTGCGGGCCGCGCAGCGCATGGAACAAGCCTGGGGACCAGACATTATCGACGTGAATATGGGCTGTTCGACGCGCAAAGTGAGCGGGCGCGGCGCGGGCGCGGGCATGATGCCCCAGCCGGAACTGGTGGCCGAGACGTTTCGTTTGCTCTCGTCGCATCTTTCTGTGCCGGTGAGCGGCAAAATTCGCCTGGGTTGGGATGAGGACCAGAAAAATTACCGCGAGATCGCCCGGATAATGGTGGATAATGGCGCGGCGTTGATTGCCATGCACGGCCGTACCAAAGTGCAAAAGTATGGCGGGCAAGCCGACTGGGAAGCAATCGCCAATTTGCGCCAGCTGGTGGATGTGCCGGTTATTGGCAACGGCGACGTGCAGTCACCGGCCGATATTGACCGCATGAAGGCGCAAACAGGCTGCGACGCGGTGATGGTGGGGCGGGCGGCCATCGGCAATCCCTGGATTTTTGCCCGTCAGGACAAATCAACGCTGGCTTTGGCCGATATTGTGGCCGCGCTGCGCCTCCATGCGGGCGAAATGCTGGCCTATTACGGCGAGCGGGACGGGCTGCTCCTGTTTCGCAAGCATCTCAAGCAGTATTTGGGCGATGACGGGGCAGCGGCGGCCTGGATACCGGCATTATTGGCGGCCAATACGGCCGTTGAGTTCTTCGCCCAGTTAGACCAGTTGGGCGTGGCCGAGGTTGAAGGGGTTTAACGCCGAGACTGATGTAGGAACATGGATTTAAAGTGCCTTACCGGAGATTGGAGATGGATCCAATCTCCAATCTCCAATCTCCAATCTCCAATCTCCAATCTCCAATCTCCAATCTCCAATCTCCAATCTCCAATCTCCAATCTCCAATCTCCAATCTCCAATCTCGGTTCCGCAAGCCGTGTTCTTAGTCCACCTTTTTGGTAACGAGCAGCCAGAGGCCCATGCCGGCGGCGAGCAGGAGGAGCAGCAGGGGCATGAAGGGGAATGAGTTGGGCGAATAAAAGGTGGTCAGGGAAACGGCCGTCGGCGCGCTGTCCGACGAATTGCCGACCACAAACATCGTGCCGGTTAATCCAGCTAAATTGGGCGTCGTGGCGTCCGTCACCGTAAAACTTACCACATTCCCTGTCTGATCAACGGTGATTGGGCCGCCGAGGACCGGCTGCCAGACGCCGCCTGTGTAGTAATACAAGGTGTGCGCTGCTTCGTTGGTTTCATCGTTGTAGGCCAGGTTGAGGGTGAGGCTGTCCACGTTGGCGGCGCTGCTCAGGTGCGCATCGACGTAGGCGGAGTAGTTGTGGGCGGAATTGGGCACGGCCGTAAAGTCCGCCAGGGTCACAACCGGCTCACCGCGTCCTACTTTCGTCACCGTAAGTGGTCCGTTGGTCATGGTTTGCGGGCCGATGCCCGTTTTTGTGGTTGTGATGGTGTTGAGGGTGGCCGCATAAGCGACGAAGACGGCCGTGGCGTCGCTGTAAACCACGCCGCTGGGTGCGGTGATGCTGGCCTCGATGACAGACACGTCACCTGTGGCGGGGGCGTGGTAGGTGGCCGTGGCTGTGCCGGCGGCGTTGGTAACGGCCGTGGCGTCCACCGTCCCACCGCCGCTGATCACGGCAAAATTCACCGTCACTCCGGCGGGCAGGGTTTGCCCGGCGGTGTCGCGCACCACCGCGGCGATGCTTGTGCTGCCATTCGCCGCTACCTGGCTTGCCGCCGCGCTGACGGCCGTTGACACAGGCGGCAAAGAAGCGGTTGTGTCGCCTGTATTGGGGTTATCGAACGCAGGGACCAGCACGGCGCTGCTTAACCCGGCCAAATTGTTCACCGTCAGGCTGCCGCCGCCGATGGTCCAATCCGCGCCGCCATTTAGCACATCTTCTAACGTGCCGGCGCAGGCCGCCGGTAGATTTGTCAGCGTTACATTTTGCGTACTCGTGCCCCGATTGAAGATGGCGATGGCGCAAGCCGGGGCGCTGGCGTCGGTGCGGGCGTAGGCGTAAATTTTGTTCGTATCGTCGGTCAGCAGGGTGGTTACGTCGCCGGTGCGCAGCACATCGTAGTTGTTGCGCGTGAGGGCCAGCGTGCGATAGGTGGCTTGCAGGTCGGTATTGGGCAGGCCGGCGGGCAGGCTGCCGCTTTGGTCGGGCCAGGGGTAGGATTGGCGGTTGTAGGGATCGTCTTGCACGGCCGTGCCGTCCCATTTGCCGGCGCCCCAGGCGGCGTACCCGCCATAATCGCGCGCGCCGAGGCCCACTTCGTCGCCAAAGTAGATGGTGGGCGCGCCGGGGTAGGTAAATTGGAGGGCGGCCATCATTTTCATTTTGGCCAGGGCATTTGGCAGGTCGGTAGATTGTTCGCGCAGGACGAAGAGGGCGCGGTTGGTGTCGTGGCTGTCCATCAGGTTCATCATGGCATACCACGCTTCGGCGGGGTAGTCTTCGCGGATGGAGCCGAGGACGTAATCGAACTCGCTGGGGGAGAGGGCATACATGGTCTGGTCGCCGTTGTTGTCGTTGTCGGTCCAGGTGGCGTCGATGAGGAAGCCAAGGACGGCTTTGCGGTAGCGATAATTCATGGTGGCGTCGAGTTGGTCGCCGTAGAGCCAGGGAATGGCTTCGTACCACACTTCGCTGTAGAGGGGGCCGTTGAGGGCGTCGTTGTTTTTAACCTGGGCGCGGAATTGGGTCCAGAAGGAGTGGCTGATTTCGTCGGCGACGTCGAAGCGCCAGCCGTCTGCGCCCAGGCTGTACCAGTATTGGATGACGGCCGTTGGCGAGACATCATCGTTGGCTGAGTCGAAAATGTAGTCGGTAACGGCCGTATTCTCGTTCAGCAGCGGCAGGGTATCGTAGCCCCACCAGGAATCGTAATTTTGGTTGCCATCGGTGCGACCGGCGCAGGGTCCGACGCCGGCCAGGAAAGTGTAGAAGGCGTTGTACGACGAAGATTGATTTTCGCACGCGCCGCTGTTGTTGCTGGCGGTGGTGGGATTGCCGTTGGCGTCCCAACGGCCGTAGCGATCAAAATAAACCGAGTCGGAGCCGGTGTGGTTAAACACACCATCCAAAATAATTTTGATGCCCCGCGCTTCCGCTTCGGCGTTTAGCTGGGCAAAAAGGGCGTTATCGCCGTAACGCGGGCTGATGTGCAGGTAATCGGTGGTGTCGTAGCCGTGATTGGAGGGGGAGGTGAAGATGGGGTTGAAGTAAACGGCCGTAACGCCCTGCGATTGCAAATAGTCCAGCTCATCCATCACCCCCTGCAAATCGCCGCCGAAAAAGTCGCGGCTCCAGCCGTTGGTCACGCGGGCGTCTTCCACCGGTTCGTTCCAGGCGGCGTGATTGTTGATGGGGCTGCCGTATACATCGGCGTAAGGCCAGGCGGTGTCGTTGGCCGGGTCGCCGTTGCGGAAGCGGTCGGGCAAAATCTGGTAGATGACTGCGTTGGCCGCCCAGCCATCCAGGTGGTTGGTGAAGGCGCTCTGGTCGTAAACGGTGATATTGAAGGAGTTGTTGGCGTAGCCATCGGCCGATGCGCTGCATGGGTTGCCGGCAAGGCCATTCACCATCATGCCTGTGCCGTTTTCATAACGATCTTCGTGGTCATAGCTGTTGTGGGCATAGTTGTCGATGTACCAGTCGCAGTCGCTGCCGTCTTGCAAGCGGAATTTGTAGTAGAGCGTGCGCGCATCCGGGGAGGCAGGGATGACAAATTCATAGGTGTCGTATGTGCCGTCGGTGGCCTGGCGCGTGTTTTGCACATTCCACAGCGTGCCGCTGCTGTCGACGGCCGTGTTCACATTATAGACCACCAACGTGGCATTGCTGAGGTCGTTGGCGGCCGTGCGCAGCCGAATTGTGATGGGCTGCCCGATGGGCGCTGCGCCAAATGGGGCGCGATAGGCGCTGTCGCGGGTGTTGTGCAGCACTTCGTTCCACCAGACGTTGTTATCCAGGCCTGCATTGGGCGCGGCGGCGGCCTGGGGGGCGCGGGGCAATGCGGTGAGCAGAAAAACAGTGAGGATGAGAGCGAGTAAAGAGGGGAACGGCCGTTTCTTTGTCATGTTGACCTCGATATACTACAAAAGGTATGCGTTGGGTGTGTGTTGCCGACGAAATAGTTGAAGCATCAACCATTTTGCTGGCGAATTGTACAATATGTCGGATTTTTTCGTCAATCATTTGGCGGTTTTGCGCCAGAAACTGTGACCTGGCGGGGCGCATCCCTAAAGACCAAGCAGGAGGACAGCGAGACAGGCTTATGAATCGACCGACTCTTCAACAGCAAGTCACTTTTTTGCACACGGCCGTGTTGGGGGAAACGGCCGTGTTTTACCAAACCATTTTGGGCCTGCCTCTGGCGCTGGACCAGGGCGTGTGCCAGATATTTCAGGTGACGCCGACCGCTTTTTTGGGGTTTTGCCGGCATTTAGAGGGCGCACGGCCGTCTGGCGTCATTCTCACCCTGGTGGCCGAGGACGTGGACGACTGGCACGCCTACCTGAAGGCGCAAGGGGTCGCCATTGAAAAGCCGCCTACCCTAAACGAGACCTTCAACATTTATCACTGCTTCATCCGCGACCCCAACGGTTATTTGATCGAAATTCAGCGGTTCCTGGACCCGGCCTGGCCCGGTGTGTAAGGGCCGGTTTCATGAATTGTGACCAAATAATTGGCCCGGAGGACTGGCGAATTGGCCGTGCCCAAACGGCCGTTTCTGACTACAATCCAATGTATGGCGCTTCAGGAAAAAATTACCCCAGAAGTCAGCTTTGAATGGCTCATTTATGCCGACGCCACGTTTGCCGGTCTCTCCATCCTCATTCCCATCCCCCTGGTAGATGTTGCCTTTGAGCAGTTTTTTCGCCGGCGAATGCCGGTGGCTATTGCCCGGCGAAATGGGCTGACGCTTAGCCCGGCCGTGCGCCTGGATTTGAACCGTGGCCGGTTTAGCTGCCTGATGGCCTGCCTGACATGGCCGCTGCTGCTGTTGTTCGCCATCGTGAAACGGTTGTCGCGCAACTTGCTTTATTTCCTCACCATCAAGGAAGCGTCTGACCAGTTGAGCGTGTATTGGCACCGGGCTTTTTTGCTGGATTATATGTGTCAGGCGGGATATTTGGCGGATGAGAGAACGGCCGTTACCGCCGCCGAAACCTTGCGCGAAACCCTGGACGCCATTACCACCAGCCCGCTCAACGAATTGGCGCGGCAGGTTGTTTACCTGCCGCATCATATTTTGCGCACGTTGCGGCAGGCGCGGCGCGGCGAATTAAACGTGGAAATGGAGAACACTCGCAACCTGATGGCCCGCGCCTGGGGGAATTTCAGCGATCACTTTATCGAAGTAGCGCAACAATATGATGAACTGTACAAAATCGTACAGGCGCGGCAGCAAGCCGCCGCGGAGCGCGCCGCCGCCACTTCGTCAGCGTCGAAAGGATAACCATGCCCCTGATTTATGAACGCACCTTTCGCGTGCGTCAATACGAATGCGACGCCTACGGCCACGTCAACCACGCCAATTATTTGCGGTATATGCAAGAAACAGCGTTCGATGCGTCGGCGGCCGCCGGGTATGACTTTGCCTGGTATGCCATGGCCGGACACAACTGGCTGGTGCGGGAATCGGATGTCACTTATTATCGGCCGTTGGCGTATGGCGACAGCGTGACCGTTCGCACCTGGGTGGTGGATTTCCGCCGCGTGCGCAGCCGCCGCGCGTATGAGCTGCGTCATGTGGCCAGCGGCGAACTGGTGGCCGAAGGGTTTACCGATTGGGTCTATTTACAGACCGATACCCTTCGTCCGGCGACGATTCCGCAGGAAATGCAGCTGGCTTTTTATCCTGAGGGGCTGCCAGAAAATGCGCCTGTGCGGGAACGCTTTCCGGAGCCGCCGCCCGCGCCGCCACTGGCTTATACCACCCGGCGGCTGGTTGAATGGCGCGATTTAGACACGATGGGGCATGTGAACAACGCCAATTATCTGGCGTATCTGGAAGATTGCGGCGTGCGGGCGGTGAATCATTTTGGTTGGCCGATGAGCCGTATGACGGCCGTGGGGTTTGGCACGGTCGCGCGGCGGTATCGCATTGAATACAAACAGGCGGCTGTGCTGGATGATGACCTGCTGGTGACGACCTGGGTGTCGGATGTGAAGCGGGCAACGGCCGTGCGCCATTACACCATCACCCGAGCCAGCGACCAGGCGCTGCTGGCCCGTGCCAGCGCCCTTTGGGTGTGGATTGATCTATCTACCGGCAAACCGGTACGCATTCCGGCCGATTTTTTGGCCAGCTTTTCCGGGCACATCGTGGTAAACGGCCGTGCCTGACGTAACCAATACAAGGACGAGAATATCTCGAATAAAAACATGATTGAATTATTAGTAGAAGAACCTCTGTTATTACTCTTTATCGTATCCGGTTTGGGCTATGCCCTGGGGCGCATCAACATCAAGGGTGTGCGCCTGGGTGTGGCTGCGGTGCTGTTTGTGGGCCTGGCTTTTGGGGCACTCGATCCGCGCCTGACCCTGCCGCCTATTATTTTTGAAATCGGGCTGATCATTTTTGTGTACAGCATTGGCATCAGCAGCGGCGCCGGCTTTTTTGCCTCGCTGCGCGGCAAAGGTCTACGCGACAACTTGTTCGTTTTTATCATGTTGACGGTGGCTTTGGGCATGGTCGTGGCGGCCCATTTTATCCTGCAACTTCGCCCCACGGTGACGGCCGGTTTGTTCGCCGGCAGCCTGACGAATACGCCGGCGCTGGCCGGTGTGCTGGATAATATCGCCAACACCGCGCCGGCCAATCTGGTAGACGCCATGCTGACGGAACCGGTGGTTGGCTATTCCGTGGCTTATCCGATGGGCGTGATGGGTATGATTTTGGCGATCTTGATCATGCAAAAAGTGTGGAAGATCGATTATCAGGAAGATGCGAAGCAGCTGCGGGGCTTTAATCTGGTTGAGCAGGAGTTGTATAACAAAACGATATTAGTGACGCAGGAGGCGGCAACGGCCGTTACCCTGCGCGAACTGCGCCATCAACACAACTGGGACGTGGT
>JAKQCM010000394.1 GCA_029559155.1 Chloroflexota bacterium | reverse complement strand
GCCGGTATTGCTGGTTGTTTGGGTTGTGGCTGTGCCGCCGCAAGCCGCCAGGAGCAGCACGGCGAACAGGGCAATGATGAATAGAAGGGTGAAACTTTTCTTGAACATGATTTATTTTTCCTTATGGGTCATTTTGAGATTCGTCCAATCTCAATGCAGATTAAAAAATTTATCCAGTAATCAAGAGACGTGTCATGCTGAGGTCCTCCGAAGCATCCCATTTGCTCAGGATAACCAAGTTATTGAGATTCTTCGCTCCGCGGACTGCGCTCAGAATGACCAGTTCATTACCAGATTGTTTTCTTAAGCACCAAAAAGTTTGGACCAATCTGGAGCTAATTGGTTTCTTGCCTGAGAAAGGCGATGTACGAGGCGCTTAACAGCAGGACGATGGGCACTAGCAGGCCCACCAGATTGACGAGCTTTAGCTGCAAGACCTCCTGCCAGGTGTTGGCCAGGAATTCTTTCTTCACGCCCAGAAGGGCAAAGCTGATGCGCTCGTAGTGCTTGGTCGGCGACAGCTCTTCGACGCCGTCGCGCACGGTTTCGTACCATTTGAACTGCTGCAACGCCTGCTGTTCGCCTGCCTTGTCCAGGCCGAGTGTGGCAAAAAAGCCGCCGGGAAGCTGGTTGTCCAGGTCCATCGTGTCGCCAATTTGCGGGAAGATGAAGGCGAAAACGAGCCAGACGATGACGGTGAGCAGCAGCGCCTGGTTGCTGTTGGGCAGCAGCAGGGCGAAAAACTGGGCCAGCAGGTAAAAGGTGAGCAGGTACAGCCAGGACATGATCATCGTCAGGGCCAGCTTGATGGCGAGGTCGGCGGGCAGCCAGACACGGCCAATGAAGCCAACGGCCGTATACGTGACGACGCCGACGACGGCCAGCAGCGCAGCCAGCAGCAGGGCGTTGCCCAACATTTTGCCGGTGAGGAATTGGTCGCGGTAAACCGGGCGGGAGAGGATGAGGGGGAGTGTGCCGGCCTGGCGTTCTTTGTGTACGGCCGTAAACCCCAAAATCATCGCCAGCAACGCGCCGACCATCGCCAGGTAGTTGATAAAGTTCTTGGAGACGGCCAGCGGATTGACCGGCGGCGCGGCGGGGAAATCGGTGCGTCCGAGATTGGTCAGAATGTCCACCGCTTTCAGGTAGTCGGCCATTTGCGCCCGGACGCTGAGTGCGCCAAGGGTAACGGCCGTTAAGCTGAGCCCCAGCAGCATGATCAGGGCAATCACAAACAGGCGGTTGCGAAAGGCATCGCGGATTTCCTTGCGGGCCATCACGCCGATGGCGTGGCTGCGCCGCGGGAGAGGGAGGGTTGTTGTTGTCATGAGAAGTTCCTTTTCAGATTTTTTGGACACGGATTTTCACGGATGAACACGGATTAAAAATCCGCGTAAATCCGTGTCCAGTCAAACTCTTTAGCGGCGTCCTTTGCGCCGGAAGTAGACGATGGCGGCGGCGACGGCCAGCCCCATCAAGCCAAAGGCGGCGTAGAGAAAGGTGGGACTTTTCTGCACGCGCACCGTCAGGCTGCTGGTTGGGCTGGTGGTCTGGTCGCTGGTCAGTGAAAGCTGGAGCGTCTGATCGCCGGTGACTTGCGAAGATGGGACGAGTATCTGGGCGTGGAGGGTGGTTTCCGCACCGGGCGCTAACGTGGGTACAGTGGTCGGATCGGTGCGCACGACCCATTTAGCCGGCGCGTCAACGGTCAGCGCCAGATTATCCAGGGCCGCTGCGCCGCTGTTCACGGCCGTTACGTCAAAGCCAAATTCCTGCCCGCTAAACGCTGACACGTTCAAGCTCTGGCTGGCAATCTGTACGGCGTAGGTGTTTTCCACGTTTAGCACCACCGGCTGGGTGAGCGTCTGGCCGTCGTCACGGGCGGCGCTGAACTGGGCGGTGTATTGGGCCACGGCCGTTTCCACCGGCACGTCCACCGCCATCTGCACCTGTTCGTAAGCGTTGGCGGCCACGTTTACCTGCGTCAGCAGCGGGCCGCCCTGGCTGAAGACGGCGGTGAGGCCATCCGGCAGGCCGGTGAGGGTGAGGGTGTAGGTGTGCGGGACGGCCGTTTCATTGTGCAAGGCAACCTGGTAAACGGCCGTCTGGCTGGCCTGCACCGTTTGCGCCAGGGTGATGGCGTCGGCGCGGGCGGCCAGGGGCGTCAGCGCCAACAGCGATAGCAGCGCGACGATGAGGAGGAGCAATGTGCGTTTCATAGGGTTACTCCAGCACCAGCGTTTCGTTGCGCAAGAAAGTGGCAAACGAGGCGGCGACCAGGGCCACGGTTGGGGCCAGCAGCACCAGCAGCGCCGTCAGGGTGTGGCCGGCCAGCGTGACGCCGCCAAGCGCGCCGCTGCCAGGCGCGGCTTGCAGCAGTTGGCCGCCGATGTGGCGCAGATGCCAGGTGGGCGAGAGGGCGTTGATGGCCTGGGAAACGGCCGTGTCCTGCGGAATCTGGTTAATCGCCCCGCTAATGCTGTTGACGACGCTGCTGTTGACCATTTGCGTCTCGGCCATCTGCGGCAGCACAAAGCTGACCACCATCCATACCACCAGCGACACCAAAAAGACGGTGGCGCTGCTGTTCAGGCGCAGGCTGAGGAACATGGCCAGGCTCAAAAAGATGAGCATGTAGGCCAGGGCCAGCAGGGTGAAGACGAAGAGGCGCAGCAGCTCAACGGCCGTGGGCATAATGCCGCCCACCCCGACCAGCAGGACGCTGTTAAACAGGAAGACGAGGCCGAGCAAGGCGGCGAGAACGGCCGTGTTTCCCAGCCACTTCCCCCACAACAACTGGTCGCGGTACACCGGGCGGGACAAAATCAACTTCAATCCGCCCGATTCACGCTCTTCGCTGAGGGTGTTAGCGCCCAGGATGACGGCCAGAATCGCGCCAACGATGCTGACGTACTCGATAAGATTGGCCAGAATGGTCAGGGTATGGATTTCCGGGGCAGCGGGCAGCGTCGTCGCGCCGTCGGCTTGCAGCGTGGCCACGGTTTCGTTGTAGATGCGCATTTCGGCGCGTTTGGTGGTGCTGCCGATGTAGACTGAGAGGACAGACAGCCCTAAAAACAGCAGGGTAATGGTCAGAAAGAGCCGGTTGCGAAAAGCGGCGCGGAACTCTTTGCGGGCGATGATGATCGAGGTTTTCATAGTAACTCCTTGAGAGTGTAGAGGGTAGAGTGTAGAGGGTAGAGGGTAGAGTGTAGAGTGTAGAGGCCACTCTCTATCTCTACACTCTACACTCTATCTCCCACCCGCAGATAAATGTCTTCCAGGGACGGGGCGTCGGGGAAGCGGGCCATCACATTGTCCAGCGTGTCGGCCATGACCAGACGGCCGTGATTCATGATGCCGATGCTGGTACACAGCCGGGCGGCTTCGGCCAGCTGATGGGTGTTCATAAAAATGGTGATGCCAAAATCACGGTTGAGTTGGGTGATGAGGCGGCCAATGTCGCGCTGCCCTTCCGGGTCCAGGCCGGAGGCGGGTTCGTCCAGAAACAGCACTTCCGGCTGGTGCAGCAGCGCCTGGGCGATGCCCACCCGCTGGCGCATCCCTTTGGAAAAATCACCGACGCGTCGGTCGCGCCATTCCGGGTGATCTAGCAGATCGAGGATGTCGGTAATGCGGTTATCCAGGTAAGCTACGTCCGACAATTCGCCCAAAAAGCGCAAATTCTCGGCGACGGTCAGGTCGTTGTAGAGGCGCACGTTTTCCGGCACGTAGCCGATGAGGCGGCGCACCTCGCGGTTGTGCTGCACAACGTCATGGCCGAAGATGGCCGCGCGGCCGGAAGTGGGCAGCAGCAGCGTCGTCAGCAGGCTGACGGTGGTCGTTTTGCCGGCCCCGTTGTGGCCCAGAAAGCCAAAGATTTCCCCCTGGGGGATGGTGAGGCTGAGTTGGGAAACGGCCGTGTGCTCCCCGTAACATCGGGTCAGGTTATCCGTTTCAATTGCCGGGTTGGTCATAATTGAATCTCCTTACGTTCATTTGAATTCACATGGACCATTAAAAGGCAGCAAGGTAAAGTGAAGTTTAAGCAAGGGATCAAAGCGTTTTAAGCTAGTTTCATCGTTCTCATTCCCTCCAGCTCTCGCGCCTTCAGGCGGGTTTCGCCCTGGCCCGTCAGCCCAGGTATAATTCCGCCAGATTTCACCTGGAGAAAAGCCTGCATGAAAATTTTGCTAACCGGCCATAAGGGCCAATTGGGCACGGCGCTGATGCAAGCCCTGGCTTCCCACGAGATCAGCGGCGTGGATTTGCCGGAACTGGATATTACTGAGCGCACGGCCGTATTCACGGCCGTCGCCCAGACCACCCCCGACCTCATCATCCACTGCGCCGCCCTGACCGACGTGGATGGCTGCGCCCGCAACCCGGCGCTGGCCTACCGTGTGAACGGCCTGGGCACGCAAAACGTCGCCCTGGCCGCCCAGGAATTCGGCGCGGAGATGCTGCACATCAGCAGCAACGAGGTCTTTGCCGGCGACCGGCTAGAGGGTTACGACGAGTGGGCGCCGCTGAATCCGGTGAATGGGTACGGCCGTTCCAAAGCCGCCGCCGAATTTCACGTCACCCACCTGCTCAGCCGCTTCTACATCGTGCGCCTTTCCTGGCTGTTTGCGCCGGGCGGGCGCAATTTCATCCACGCCATCCTCAAACGCGCCCGCGAAACCGGCCAGCTGCGCGTCGTCACCGACGAGGTTGCCAATCCAACGTACGTCCATGATTTAGCCGCGGCCATCGCCCAACTGGTCGAGACCCACCAGTACGGCGTCTACCACCTTACCAACGCCGGG
This sequence comes from Chloroflexota bacterium, assembly GCA_029559155.1. GTDB lineage: Bacteria > Chloroflexota > Anaerolineae > Promineifilales > Promineifilaceae > Leptovillus. Next base: position 10,066 of record JAKQCM010000394.1, on the reverse strand, counting down.
GCCTGCTCGCGCTGGGAATTCGCCAACGAGATTTTGCGCCAGGCGGGCCTATGCGACGTGGTCAATACGCCCATCCAGCTTAAAGATTTCCAGCGCGCCTCCACCCCGCCGCCCTACGCCGCCCTGAACAACAACGTCGGCAAAGCGCTTGGCATTGAATTACGGCCGTGGCCGGAAGCCGTGGCCGCGTATCTGAACAGCTAGAGCGAGAGCAAGAGCTAGAGTGCTTTCTTCCTCTAGCTCTTGCTCTCGCTCTAGCTCCAAAGAGGAACTATGACCCAACAAAACCAACCCCCAGTCGCGGCCGTGAAGCCGCAGGAATTGACCATCCACGACGATACGCGCATTGACAATTATTACTGGCTGCGCGAGAAGGAAAACCCGGCCGTGATCGCCCACCTGGAAGCGGAAAACGCTTATACCCAGGCGATGATGGCGCACACGGCCGTTCTCCAACAGCAGCTCTACGACGAAATGGTCGGCCGCATCCAGGAAACCGACAGCAGCGCGCCGGTGCGGCACGGCGGCTTCTACTACTACACGCGCACCGAAGCGGGCCAGCAGTACGCTATCCACTGCCGCAAGCAGGGCAGCCTGGACGCCCCGGAAGAAATCCTGCTGGACGAAAACGCCCTGGCGGCCGGCGAAGCCTACTTCCGCGTCGGCGTCACGCGCATCAGCCCCGACCACCGGCTGCTGGCCTACACCACCGATACCGCCGGCGGCGAGCGTTACACCCTGCAGATTAAAGATTTGGCGACCGGCAAGCTGCTGCCCGACCGCGTGGCCAACGTGAGCTACTCGCTAGAATGGGGCAACGACAACCGCACCCTGTTTTACACGGTGCAAGACGCGGCCTGGCGCGAATACAAAGCGCTGCGGCATGAACTGGGCACGGACACGGCCGTTGACGTCCTCATCTACCACGAACCCGACGAGCTGTACCGGGTCTCGCTGGACAAAACCAAAGACGACGCCTACCTGCTGCTGGAAATCAACAGCAAAGAGACCAGCGAAGTGTGGGCCCTGGACGCCGACACGCCGTCCGGCAGCTTTTTCCTGATTGAGCCGCGCCAGCGCAACCGGCGCTACAGCGTCGAGCACCGCGCCGGGCAGTTTTACATCCTCACCAACGACGCTGCGCCCAATTACCAGCTCGTCACCGCGCCGGTGGACGCGCCGGGCTTCGCCCACTGGCAGCCCTTCATCGCCCACGACCCGGACAAGCTGCTGGAGGGGCTGGAAATGTTCGCCGGGCATGTGGTGGTATACGGCCGTTCCCAGGCCCTGCCCACCCTGGACATTCACGATTTCGCCAGCGGCGAAACCCGCTCGCTCACTTTTCCCGAAGCGGTCTACGCCACACGAGGCGCGCCCAACCCGGAATTCGACCGCCGCACCTTCCGCTTCGTCTACACCTCCATGACCACCGCCGACAGCACCTACGACCTGGACCTGGAAACGCTGGCCTGGACGCTGATCAAGCAGGAACAAGTGCTGGGCGACTACGACCCGGCCAACTATGAAACGGCGCGGGTGTGGGCCACGGCCGTTGACGGCGCGCGCATCCCCATCTCCCTGCTTTACCAGAAAGGATTGGTCCGCGACGGGCAAAACCCCTGCCTGCTGTACGGCTACGGCAGCTACGGGGCCAGCATGTCACCCGCCTTCGATCAGAAGCGGCTCAGTCTGGTGGATCGTGGCTTTATCTGGGCCATCGCCCACATTCGCGGCGGCCAGGAAATGGGCCGCGCCTGGTACGATCAGGGCAAATTCCTGCACAAACAAAACACCTTCACCGATTTCATCGCCTGCGGCCGCCACCTGATCGCCGAGGGCTACACGCGGCGCGAGAAGCTGGCCATCATGGGGCGCAGCGCGGGCGGGCTGTTGATTGGCGCGGTGCTGAATTTGGCGCCGGATTTGTGCCAGACGGCCGTAGCCGGCGTGCCCTTCGTCGATGTCGTCACCACCATGCTCGACGAATCCATCCCCCTGACGGTGGCCGAATTTGAAGAGTGGGGCAATCCCAAGGACAAAACCTTCTACGAGGCCATGCTAGCCTATTCACCGTATGACAACTTAAAGGCCGGTGTTTATCCCCACATCCTGGTCACGGCCGGGCTAAATGACCCGCGCGTGCAATACTGGGAACCGGCCAAGTGGGTGGCTAAACTGCGCACGCTGAAAACCGACGATCACCGCCTGCTCTTCAAAATCTTTATGGGCGCGGGCCACTTTAGCAGCAGCGGCCGGTATGATTATTTGAAGGATACGGCGTTTGAGTATGCCTTCATTTTGGACACGTTAGAGACTGGAGACTGGAGACTAGAGATTAGAGATTAGAGATTAGAGATCAGAGATTAGAGACTGGAGACTAGAGATTGGAGATTGTCAGAGACATCCAGTCTCCAATCTCCAGTCTCCAATCTCCTCTCTCCCCGCCATGAAACCCGCTATCTCCATCATCATCCCGCATTTGAACGGCCGTCACCACCTCGACGACTGCTTCCAATCCCTGCGCCGCCAGACGTGGCGCGATTTTGAGGTGCTGCTGGTGGACAACGGCTCCACCGACGGCACGCAGGCCTACGTCGCGGAAAATTACCCGGAAGTCAAGCTCATTCAGCTGCCGCAGAACCGGGGCTTTACCGGGGCGTGCAACGCCGGCTGGCAAGCCGCCCAGGGCGAGATCATCATCCTGCTGAACAACGACACAGAAGCCGATCCGGAGTGGCTGGCGGAGGTGATGGCCGCGTTTGCACGGCATCCGCGCGCGGGCAGCGTGGCCAGCAAAATGCGGCTCTTCGACCGGCGCGACCATCTGCACACGGCCGGCGATTTTTACCGCCTGGACGGCATTCCCGGCAACAGGGGCGTGTGGCAGGCGGACGTGGGCCAGTTTGACCAGGAGGAGATGGTCTTCAGCGCCTGCGGCGGCTCGTCGGCCTACCGGCGGGCGCTGCTGGACGAGATTGGCTTTCTGGACGATGACTTTTTCTTTTCCTGCGAGGATGTGGACGTAGGCTGACGGGCAAATCTGGCGGGCTGGGAGGTGTGGTATGCACCCACGGCCGTTATCTACCACAAGCTCAAAGCCACCGGCGGCGCGGTAACGGGCAGTTATTATGACGGCCGTAACTTCCTCTACCTCATCTGGAAAAATTACCCATCCAGCCTGCTGCGGCAAAACTGGCGGCTCATCGCCCGCGCCCAACTGCGCATCACCCAAGAAGCGCTGCAAAACTGGCGCGGCGAAGCGGCCCGCGCCCGGCTGCGCGGCCAGTTGGCCGGGCTGTGGGGCGTCTTCAAGATGTGGCCCAAACGGAAAGAGATTCAGGCGTTACGCCGCCTGGACGACAAGAGCCTGGAAAGCCGCCTGACCCCACCCCCGAACAATCCGCCGCTTTAGCCACGAATTCCTGACGGCCGTCTAAACGCCGGTTGACGGGTCATATGAGGGCGGGTAAGATTGCAATTCTGGTCTAGAAACCAGTGGAACTTGGCTATGGAAAGAAGAGAAGAAGACATGCAACCCTATCTATCCGTTATCATACCCGCCTACACGGAAGAGAAACGCATCGGCAAAACGCTAGAGGCTGTTTACGATTACCTTCGCGCACAGACCTTTAGTTGGGAACTGCTAATTGTGTTGGATGGCCCCACCGACAACACCCCCGCCATCGTAGCGGACTTCGCGCAGGGCAAAGCCGGCATTCGCTGGATCGATCGCCGGCAAAACCGGGGCAAAGGCTACTCCGTGCGTCAGGGCATGCTGGCCGCCCGTGGCAAAATCCGCCTCTTCACCGACGCCGACAATTCCACCGACATGACCCATTTTGACCGCATGCAACCATTGTTTGAAAAAGGGGCCAACGTCGTCATCGCCTCGCGGGACGCCAAAGACGCGCCCACGGCCCGGCAGGCGGTGCCGCAGCCTTTTTACAAGCGGTTTTTGGGCAATGCGGGCAACTTGTTCATCCAATTGATGGTTGTGCCGGGCATTTGGGATACGCGCTGCGGCTTTAAGGCGTTTTCCGCCGAAGCGGCGCAAAAGGTGTTTGCGGCGGCGCGCATGGATGGCTGGAGCTTCGACGACGAGTCGCTGGCCCTGGCCCGCCGCTCTGGTTACCAAATCCAGGTCGTCGGCGCAGATTGGAACGACGCCGAGGGCACGCACGTGAGCAAACTGGACTATTTTAAGAACATTGCCGAAGCGGTGCGGATTCGCTGGTATTTGCTTACCGGCGTCTACAATCGCCCGTCGGAAGCGATGGACCTTTCTAAAGTGACGATCCACCACACCTGAGTGCGGAGTGCGGAGTGCGGAATAGTTACCCCGGCAAAAAATGGCTACGCTAGAGATTGAAACGGCCGTTCTCGCCGCCACCCCCTACCGCTACATCGCCGGACTGGATGAGGCCGGGCGCGGCGCTTTGGCCGGGCCGGTGGTGGCCGCCGCCGTGATGTTGCCGCTGGATAACCCCGACGCCCTGGATGCTCTGCGCGAAGTCAACGATTCCAAGCAGTTGTCGGCCAAAAAGCGCGATGTGTTGTTCGATCTGATCACGCAATATGCCCTGGCTTATGGGATTGGCCTGGAATCGGCCGAAGTGATCGACGAGATTGGCATTTTGCCGGCCACGAAGCTGGCGATGCAAACGGCCGTGTCCCAACTGCGCCCCGCCGCCGACTATTTGCTGATAGACGGCCGTATCCGTCTCAAATCCATCCCGCTGCCCCAACAAGCCATCATCCGCGGCGACAGCCTCAGCCTGAGCATTGCCGCCGCTTCCATCCTGGCCAAAGTCACCCGCGACCGCCTTATGATCGCGCTAGACCCCCACCATCTGCCATACGGCTTCGCCCAACACAAAGGGTACGGAACAGCCATGCACCTGGCCGCCCTGGAGAAATTCGGCCCTACGCCTCACCATCGCCACTCTTTTGCCCCCATGCGCCACACCTTGCTCTAAACCATCGGCCATTTCGTCTGAACAAAACATAAGAAACGCTGGTGCTTAATAGTTCTATGGCGTACAATTCCATGCTGTACTGAATGAACCAACCATAGGACAAACCATGAGTCAGAGCAACAATTGGCTAGATAACCAGGAACGCCGCGAACGTTGGATAGCCTTCATCCAATCGCTCAGCCCGGAAATTGATCCGCAGACCATTCGCCTGATGGATGAACTGCGCGCTGCGTCACGATCCATTTACCAGATCGGCGAATCCAGCGTCGACGAGTCGGGGCGCTCGTTTGCGCAATATCGTATTCTGATGCACCTGTTTTTCGCCGAACAAATGGGTGATCGGGACAATTTAAACCCTTCAGAGATCAGCGAACGGCATGGCGTCAGCCGCAACACGGTAAGCGCGTTGATTCGTACTCTGGAGGAGGACGGTCTGATTATCCGCACGCTGGACCCCCACGACCGGCGTAAATTTAACATCGGGCTGACAGATAACGGCCGTGAACTCGTCCGAGATCATGCCCGCCAACATTTTCAAACCATCGGTCGCTGCTTCACCAATCTCTCACTCACTGAACGAGACACGCTGAGTCAGTTACTCGCCAAACTCAATACGCAAACCCAGTTAAACATCAACCGTTAACTTGGTCATTCGACAGCTTTAAGGAGATTCTTATGCAACTAGCTCAGAAGGATAATCAGTCACGCCCTGGCGACGGCCGTCCCGACGGCAGTCGCCGTGGTGGGCGGCCGGGTCGCGGCGGCAATAAGTCGCTGGGCCGGGCCATCAGGTATGTAGGGGTTTATCCAAAATTGGCGCTAACGGCCGTAATCACCCTCTTCATCGCCACCGCCGCCCAATTAGCCGTCCCGCAGTTGGTGCAAAACATCATCGACACCATCGTCACCAACAGCACCAACAAAACCATCCTTGAACTACCCGCCAACGTGCAGCAGGTCGTCGCCCAGCGCATGGGGCTGGATTTAGGCGCCATGCAGCTAGAGCTAGATAACGCCCTGACTGCTCTGTTCTACGTCACGCTGGCTGTGGTGGCTTTTGCCTTCGCCCGCGGGTTGTTCACCTTCGCCCACACCTACCTCTCGCAGGCGCTATCGGAAAACATCGCCTTCGAACTGCGCCAGGATTTATTCGCCAAAATCCAACGCCTCAGCTTCAGCTACCACGACAAAAACCGCACCGGCCAGCTCATGATCCGCGCCACCGACGACGTGGAAAAGCTGCGCCTCTTCCTGGGGCAAGGGCTGCTGATGGCTTTGCAGGCCTTCATCCTGCTCACCGGCACGCTGATCATCCTGATGCTGTCCAATTTTAAGCTCACGCTGGTTATTTTACCGGTGCTGCCTCTGGCCCTTTTTATCTTCATGGGCTTTGGCGCTATCGCCCAACCCCTTTTCCGCGAAGCCCAAATTCGCCTTTCGCGGGTAAACACGATTCTGCAAGAAAATCTGGCCGGCCTGAAAGTGGTCAAAGCGTTCGCCAGCGAGCCGCGCGAGCAGGCGCGTTTTAGCGAAAGCATCGATTCGGAACTGGACCAGCGAATCCGCATCAGCCGCACGTTTTCCTTTTTGTTTCCATTTATCTTCTTGATCGCCAACCTGGGGCAGGCCGCCATTCTTTATTTTGGGGGCGTGCAAATTGTGAATGGCACGCTGACGTTGGGCGAATGGCAAAAATTCAGCCTGTACCTCACCTTTGTGTTTATTCCCATGGGCCAGTTAGGCATGATTATTAACCTGATGGCTCAGGCTTCGGCCAGCGCCTCGCGAGTCTTCGAGATTTTGGATGCCAAGAGTGATGTGGAGAACAAGCCAGACGCGCTGGAATTGGAAACGGTAGACGGCCGTATCCAATTTGAAAACGTTACTTTCCGCTATTTTGGCGGCGGCGAACCGGTGCTCAGCAACATCAGCTTCAGCGCCGAGCCAGGGCAAACCATCGCCTTGCTGGGTTCCACCGGCAGCGGTAAATCCACCGTCATCAATCTCATCCCGCGCTTTTATGATGTGAGTAACGGCCGTATCCTCGTCGACGGCCACGACATACGCGACGTGACCATCGAAAGCCTGCGCAAACACATCGGCATCGTCCTCCAGGAAACCACCTTGTTCAGCGGCACCATCCGCGACAACATCGCCTTCGGCCGACCCGACGCCACCAACGACGAAGTCACCGCCGCCGCCCAGGCCGCCGCCGCCCACGATTTCATCATCGGCTTCCCGGAAGGCTACGACACCCCGGTCGGTGAACGAGGCTCCACGCTCAGCGGCGGGCAAAAACAGCGCATCGCCATCGCCCGCGCCCTGCTTCTGGACCCCCACATCCTCATCCTGGATGACTCCACCAGCAGCGTCGATCTAAACACCGAATACGTCATCCAAAAAGCCCTGGACAAACTCATGCAAGGGCGCACCAGTCTGGTCATTGCTCAGCGCATCAGCACCGTGCTAAACGCCGACAAAATTATCGTGCTGGACAAAGGGCGCATTGCGGCCGTTGGCAACCACGAAGACCTGATGGAAAACAGCGCCATCTACGCCGAAATCTACCATTCCCAACTGGCCGAAGACGTGGTGTTGGAAAAATAACGATGCCTGGCTGTCGCCTGACGGCGCGCGGTTGATCGGGGTATTCACCTGCCCTGCAATCGTAAAACCGCCATGCGAAACCCAAAATCGCGGAGATTCTTATGTTTAATCGACAAGATCAACTTTTCACAACCGAAGAACAAAAAGCCCGCAGCGTAAGCGCGACGCTCAAACGGCTGGGTAAATATTTCCGGCCGTATTCTGTGGTCTTGCTGGTGATTGCGGCCGTAGTCGTTGCCAGCACCTACATGCAAGTCCTGATTCCCGACCTGACCGGCCAGTTGGTAGACTGCTATCTTACGCCCTTCGCTGCCAGTTCAGCCATCGAAAGTCAGTTAGGCGGCAATTTACCCCTGGACCAACTGACCGGCGGGCAGAGCCAAAGCGATCCCGCCTCGAATTTCCAGAGCAACTGCTGGTACACCACGCCAAATCTCACAGCTACGGCCGAAGAGACCATCGCCAGCATCGGCGTGCTCATCCTCATCGTTACGGGCCTGTACGTCGGTAATGCCATCCTCAGCGGCATCGGTTTTTACCTGATGAGCTGGGCCGGCTTTCGCGTTTTGCGCGATTTGCGGGCACAGGTATTTGTCCACGTCCATCGCCTGTCGCTGGGCTACTTCACCCGCCACGAAGCCGGGGATGTGATGAGCCGTTTCACCAACGACATGGACACGCTGTCGCAGGTGGTGGGTTTTGGCTTGCTGAGTGTGCTGCAAGGCGCGCTGCTCATTGTGTGGACAATTTACGTCATGATGACCAAAAGCGTCTCATTCGCCCTGATCAGCCTCCTCACGCTGCCGCTGATGTTCATTGCCACCCGCTGGTTCTCCAATCAGGCGCGCAAAGCGTTCCGCGTGGCGCGAAAAGAGATTGGCTCCGTCAACGCCGACCTGCAAGAAAGCATTTCCTCGGTGCGCGAAGTGCAGGCTTTCAGCCGTGAGCAGGAAAACATCGAACAGTTCCAGGTGAGCAACGCCGCGAACCGCGATGCCAACATTCGGGCGCAGGTGTTTACCAGCGCCCTGGCCCCGACGTTAGAAGCGCTGGGGTATGTCAGTCTGGCGATTGTGGCCGGCGTAGGCGGCTTTTATATTCTCACCGGGCAAGATATGTTCGGCACGACAATTTCGCTGGGCCTGATCATCACCTTCATTGCCTATACGCAGCAGTTTAACCGGCCGGTACAGCAAATTTCGGTGCTGTGGACGAATATCCAAAGCGCCATTGCCGGCGCAGAGCGCATTTTTGGCCTGCTGGACGAAAATCCGGACGTGGTTGATAAGCCCAACGCCATCGAGATGCCGTTGATTGAAGGCCACGTGCGTTTTGAAAACGTATGGGCGGAATACAATCCAGGCGAGCCGGTGCTGAAGGGCGTGACGATTGAGGCGCAGCCCGGCCAGACGATTGCCGTCGTGGGGCCAACCGGGGCGGGCAAGACGACCATCATCAATTTGCTGCCACGCTTCTGGGACGTTTCTCCGTCGCCGGACGGCGCGGTGAGTCGGTTAACGATTGATGGCTACGACGTGCGCGATGTGACCCACGACAGCCTGCGTCGGCAGCTGGGCATCGTGCTGCAAGATTCGTTCTTGTTTAGCGATACAGTGATGAACAATATCCGTTACGGCCGTCCCGACGCCAGCGACGAGGAAGTGATGGCCGCCGCCAAACTGGCCCGCGCCGATACCTTTATCGACCGGCTGGAAAACGGGTACCAGACCGTTTTGGGCGAACGCGGCTCCGGCCTGAGCCAGGGGCAGCGGCAGCTTCTGTCCATTGCCCGCGTGGCGCTCATCAACCCGCGCATCCTGATTTTGGACGAAGCCACCAGCAGCGTTGATACGCGCACCGAACGGGAAATCCAGATAGCTCTGGACCAGCTTTTGGAAGGGCGCACCAGCTTTGTCATTGCCCACCGCCTGAGCACAATCCGTAACGCCGACCAGGTATTGGTGCTGAATCACGGTGAAATTATCGAACAGGGCACGCACAAAGAACTGCTGGCCGCGCATGGATTTTATTATGACCTGTACATGAGCCAGTTCCGCCGGCAAGTGGAAGAAACAGACGACGACGAAGCGCTGGAAAACAGGGATGCTTTTTTTGTTCCGGGGGATTAGTTAGGTAGAGCGAGAGCTAGAGCAAGAGCGAGAGGAAGAAGATGAGCGAGAGGAAGACATCCTGTAAGAGTCTACTCTAGCTCTCGCTCTCGCTCTAGCTTTTCAGGTAGGAGCCAAGATGAAGAAGTTTCCACGACGGCCGTATCGCGGGGTGCGCGATTTTTGGCGAGATGTGCGGTTTCTATTTCAGAATCGGGCGAAATTACGGCAGGCAATGGGCGGCGAGATGGTTTCGTTTGCCTTTCGAGAGCGGTTGATGTTGGCGGTAACGGCCGTCAACGACTGCCGCTATTGTTCCTACTACCACGCCAAAGAAGCGCTGCGCGCCAACCTGTCTGAAGCTGAAATCCGGCA
>JAKQCM010000376.1 GCA_029559155.1 Chloroflexota bacterium | reverse complement strand
CTGGATCATGGGGTTTCGACAGAGACGCTGCGCCGGCGGGCAACGGCCGTCTATGAAGGGCAGAAACGCGTGCTTAAACCTGAAACGGAGCGACGGCCGTTGCCCCGCCAATGGTCGATGACCATAGCCGATGTGTATCTCCCGGACCGGCCGCAGGGCGCGGCGGCGCGCGTCAGACAATGGGCGGCCATTGTGCGGCAGGCCTGTTATACTTCTCAGGATGAATAACATTCGCGCAAAATCAGTGTGTTTGGTACGCAGCGGGACGAAGATTTTGCTGGCCGAAGGGTTTGATCCGGCCAAAAACGAGCGGTATGTGATGCCGGTGGGCGGGGGCATCGAGTTTATGGAACCGGCCGACGCGGCCGCCGCCAGAGAAATGTTTGAAGAAATTGGGGTGCGTGTCAGAAATCTTCACCTGTTGGGCGTTAGCGAGAATCGCTTTAATTATAACGGTTCGGATAGTCACGAGATTGTTTTTGTGTTTGCGGCCGAGTTTGAGGACGAGGCGCATTATCAGACGGCGCAGTTTTTGGGCATGGAAAGCAATGACGAACCGTTTGTCGTGCGGTGGTATGACGAAAGCGAGTTGAAAGCGGGGGCAATTCCGTTTTATCCCGATGGTATTGTGGCGATGATTTAGATGGGATGGGGCGCGCGCATAAACCGGTGTGTATGGTTACTGCGGTGTGCACGGGATTGATGGCGCTGACGGCCGTCACTGAGACCACTTATGCTTGAAAGACCGGCTGTTCAGGACGAGCAAATTGCGGCTTGTGGGCAAAACGACTTTGGGCTGACGGCCGTGCAGATAGAATTTTTGCCGCTGGGCGCGGATGTGCATACGGCCGTTTTCCGCGTCGTCGCCGATGATGGAACCCCCTACTTCCTCAAGCTCCGGGCCGAACCGTTTGATGAGACGTCGGTGGCGCTGCCCAGATTCCTGCATGACCAGGGCATCGGGCAGATAATCGCGCCGCTGCCCAGCAAAACGGGGCGGCTTTGGGGGCAGTTGGCGGCGTATAAGGCGATTCTCTATCCGTTTGTAGACGGGCAGAACGGGTATGCGGCGGCGCTGTCGGCGGCGCAGTGGGAGGCATTGGGGCGCGTGCTGCGGCAGATTCATACGGCCGTTGTGCCCGGGGCGCTGTACGGCCGTTTGCCCCGCGAGACATTTGCGCCGCTGTACCGCGAAACCGTGCGCCGCTTTTTGGCCGGCCTGGACGATGGCGCAGCAGGCGATGCCGTGGCGGCTGATGCCGTGGCGGCTGATGCCGTGGCCAGGGAATTGACGGCTTTCCTGCGGCTGAAACGCCAGGTGATCCTTGACCTGACGGCGCGGGCGGAACGGCTTGCCCGGGCGCTGTTGGCGCGGCCACCGGACATGGTGGTCTGCCATTCCGATTTACACGCCGGAAATATCCTGATCGGCCGTGGGGATTTTTATATTGTGGATTGGGACGAACCCATCCTGGCCCCGAAAGAGCGCGATCTGATGTACATTGGCGGCGGGTTGATGGCTTCCGGGCTTGCGCCGCAGGAAGAAGAGACGCTCTTTTATCGTGGGTACGGCCGTCAGGCGCAGGTGTCGGCCACGGCCGTGGCCTATTATCGTTATGAACGCATCATTCAAGACATCGCCGCTTACTGCCAGGAATTGTTGTTAACCGATGCGGGCGGAGAGGATCGCGCCCAGTCGCTGCTTTATTTGCAATCAAATTTTTTGCCGGATCAAACCATCGATATTGCCTACCGGTCGGATATGTCGGGTGTGGGATAGAGGCAGCGGGCGGGAAACGGCCGTGCTGTACACGCCCAAAACCCTCAGGGTTTACTGGATCGCTGGAAAATGATGATTGATTCGGTAAAACCCTTAGGGTCTTTGAGAAAACAATCAGGTAATGAACTGGTCATTCTGAGCGGAGTCTTCGGAGCGAAGAATCCCTATCACTCGGTCATTTCAAGCAAATGAGATGCTTCGGAGGATACTTCGGCAAGCTCAGCACAGGCTCTCAGCATGACACGTCTCTCGATTACCGGATTAATTTTTTAATCTGCAATAGGGTTTTCACTGGAATGACTGCGTACCTTGAATCCATCAACGTGCGCGGAACTGGGAGGATTTTATGAGTGAAACTTTGTCCATGCCGATCGATACACCAGACGCCATGCGTGTCGCGGCGGGCGCAGATTGTTACGGCGAACAGCGCGGGTTGGGCGTCAGCGTCATCGCATTTAAAGTTGTGCCGTCAGACAGCAGCGGCTTGCTGATCCTAGAAAACACCTTCCATGCCAAAGGCGGTCCGGCGCGCCATTTGCATACGGATCAGGAGGAATGGTTCTATGCCGTGGAAGGGGAATTTGTAATAGAAGTTGGCTCGGAACGGCTGCGGCTTTATCCGGGCGATTCATTGATGGCTCCGCGCCAGGTGCCGCATGTGTGGGCGCACGTGGGCGATGGTCAGGGCCGCATGTTGATTGTTTTTAACCCGGCCGGGAAGATGGAAGCATTTTTCCGC
>JAKQCM010000374.1 GCA_029559155.1 Chloroflexota bacterium | reverse complement strand
ATGGCACGCTGCGGGTTCGGGCAGCTGCCGTGACCGAGCCGCCTGTGATCTCGGCCGTGGTTATCGACGGCGCCAGCCTGATCATGAGCGGCGCCGAGGGCGTCGCAGGCGCCGCCTTTTCGGTCGTTTCGTCGACCAATGCCGTGGCGCCGCTCGCCGAGTGGGCCGTGGTGGGGGCCGGCACGTTCGGCGCCGACGGCGCGTTCAGCGTCACGAACGCCATCGCTCCAGGCGAATCGCGTCGCTTCTATCTGCTCCGTGTTCCATAATTTTTTATCCTTTCGGGCATGCAGAAAACCAAAAAGCCGTTACGTCGGCCTACGCCCGAGGAACAAGTCGTGTTGGACCAGATGAGCGTGCCGGAAGTGCGTCCCGAAGAGATCGCTCGGTTCAATCGGCATCTGGAAAGAGAACATTTTTTGAAGAGCGCACAGTTGGTGGGCCAACATCTGCGGTATGTGGCCACCTGGCAGGGCGGCTGGCTAGCGCTGGCCAGTTGGAGTGCGCCGGCCTTGCACTTGAAGGACCGCGACGCGTTCATTGGCTGGACGCCGGAACAGCGCCGCCAACGCCTGGCGTTGGTGGTGAACAATTCCCGCCTGTTGATTTTGCCCGACTGCCATTATCCCAATCTGGCCAGCCGGTTCATGAAACTCATGCTGGGACGGCTGGCGCAAGATTGGCAACGGGTTTGGAAGCATCCGGTGGCGCTGGCCGAAACGTTTGTCGATGCGCAGCTCTATCAAGGCACGGCCTGAATGAATGAGAGCACGAATTCGTTTTTCCCTCATACACTTCACGTCAACAGCCAGCGCGGAGCCAAAAGCACAATCCTATCAGTTTCTGCCTGCATTTTTCTACTTCTCTTTGCCATTATCTCTGGCATGGCCAGAGCCGATACGTATGGTGATCTCACCTACACGATCACTGGTGAGACAGTCACCATTATCGACTGCGTCTATTCTGTGAGTGCTGTTGCCATACCTTCTCAGATCAATGGCTTGCCAGTCACCAGCATTGGAAACAATGCCTTCGCTTTTTGCACAAGCCTTACCAACGTCACCATCCCCGACAGCGTCACCAGCATCGGGAGTTGGGCATTTTATCGTTGCCTGAGCTTGGCCAGCATCAACATCCCGGAAAACGTTAGTTTCATCGGGTCGTGGGCGTTCGGGAGCTGCCAAAGCTTGCGTACGGTTACAATACCTGGCAGTGTCATGCAACTCGAGAGCGGGGTGTTCGCTCTCTGCACCAACTTGGAGGCTATTAATGTGGATTTGACAAACGCGGTTTACAGCAGCCAAAGCGGAGTTCTTTTTAACAAGAGCCAGACAGAAATCATGACGTACCCATGCGGCAGAGTTTCGAGCTATACGCTCCCTGATAGTGTAATCTCCATAGGTAATTTTTCATTCTCCAATTGTGGGCGACTGAGCGAGGTTACACTCCCTGGCAGCGTCCTCAGCATTGGAGAAGGCGCATTTAATAATTCCAGTTTGGCCAGCATCGGGATCCCCCACAGCGTTACCCATATCGGGAGGTGGGCGTTCCAAAACTGCCTCAATCTTAGATCGATTGTGATTCCTGCCAGTGTCACGTACATCAACGAGGGGACGTTCTCCGGTTGCACGAACCTAACGGCTGTGTATTTTGAAGGCCCCCCCCCTTCCGGCTGGCCCATTGTCACTGGTGGTACCCCGCCTACGGTCTGCTACGTAACTGCGA
>JAKQCM010000364.1 GCA_029559155.1 Chloroflexota bacterium | reverse complement strand
CCTGCTGGACAGCGCCGCCAAACGCGCCGGCGTGATTCGCACGAAAGCGGTAGCCCGGGCCACCACGCTGCTCTTGCTTCGTTTTCGCTACCACATCATCAGCCGGAAGGGTGGGGAGGATGTGCCGCTGCTGGCGGAGGAATGCCAGGTGGTGGGGTTTAACGGCCGTACCGACCAGCCTGACTGGCTGGACACGGCCGTTGTGGAACACCTGCTGCAAGCCACGCCCGATGCCAACGTGCCGCCGCCGCAAGCCACGCAGTTGATAGGCCGCGCGGTCGCGCAGTTGGACGCCCTACAACCAGCGCTGAGCGACATTGCCGAACAGCGCGGCCAGGAACTGCTGGAAGCCCACCGGCGGGTGCGCACAGCCGCCCGGCAAACCGGCGTGCGCTATAGCGTGCAGCCGCAGCTTCCGCCGGATGTATTGGGCATCTATATCCTGTTGCCGGTCATCAATTGAGGAAGCTATAGGGTGTGACTATAAGGTGACGACGCCTAAAGCAAAGCAGAGGGCCGCTTCGACGGCCTGCATCTTGTCAGGCGACAAGATGGTGAGCAGTGGGCCAATGTTGGCTTTGGGGATGGTCTGGAGGTTATCGAGGTTGACAGCACAGATTTCTAGGACACTATCTGCTCTTCCTGCCAGATGTCGAATTCGTCCGGCGTCAGCGGATGGCGTTCATAGCCGGCCCGGTGCTGCTGCTCTAGCATGTTGACCTGACGCTGTTTGAGGGCACTTTCCAGGGCATCGCGCATGAAGGCGGAACGGTTGGTTCCCAACTCTTCAACCAGCGTGTCTATCTGTGCTAAAAGGTCTTCATCAATTGTCATTTGGACCGTTTTCATCATGAGTGTGTACCTTTATCACTATTCAAGCAGGGATAACTATCCGCAGAATAAGCCATATTCTGGTTGTTTTCAATGAGGATGCGTTAATGCAAACAATCGCCCAAAACAACTTCATCACCGTCAAAACCGAGGGCGGCATCTTGCCCGCCGACCTGCTCCAGCGCATTGCCGATGGCGGCGAGGTGGAGGGCCTGAACCCCACCGATTACCATCTGGGGGCCAACGAACGGCCGTCTGAAGCCATGAACCGCTCTTGGAACCGGCTGTTGGGGGCGTGGCAGGCATTCCAAAGCAAGATGGCAGCCATCGGCCCCACCGATTCGGGCACAACCATGACCCGCGAGTGGACGCTGACGGTGCTGCAAGAGTTGGGCTACGGCCGTCTCCCTTTTCTGGGCAGCTTGTCCGTTCAGCATTCGACCACGGACCACGGACCGCGAAATACAGACAACGACCCAACCTATCCCATCAGCCACCTCTACGACCACACGCCCATCCACCTCGTCTCCTTCCGCCAAAAACTGGACGGCCGTGACGACAGCCAGGCCGTCAAGCGCAGCCCGCACAGCCTGGTGCAGGAATGCCTGAACCGCAGCGACAACCATTTGTGGGCCTTTGTCAGCAATGGCCTGCGCTTCCGCATCTTGCGCGACAACGTCAGCCTCAGCCGCGCCGCCTACGTGGAATTCGACCTGCAAGCCATGTTCGACGGCGAACTGTACAGCGACTTCACCCTCTTCTGGCTGTTGTGCCATCAATCGAGAGTGGAGATTAGAGACTGGAGA
>JAKQCM010000317.1 GCA_029559155.1 Chloroflexota bacterium | reverse complement strand
ATCGCGGCCAGCGCAAGCACCGTCGCCAGATAAGCGTTGAGGCGGTCGGTTGGCTGCAGATTCCCCTGGCGCGTATATCGCGCCCGCGCCTGGAAATCGGGATGGGCTGTGTTGATGGTTACACGGCCGTTTCCCACCTCCACGCGCCGCCCCTCCTCCGCTTCGCTCACAAAGGCCACCTGCCAGGGGAAGCTGCCCACAACGGCCGTCACCGCCGCCTGCACAGCCTCTTCAACCTGACCTAACGTTTCCCGGCTTTGCTGCTGGTTGATGCCCGATAACACCGTTTTTAATTCCGCTTCGATAGGCAATAACGCCTCGTACAA
Organism: Chloroflexota bacterium; assembly: GCA_029559155.1. Lineage (GTDB taxonomy): Bacteria > Chloroflexota > Anaerolineae > Promineifilales > Promineifilaceae > Leptovillus. Next base: position 1,602 of record JAKQCM010000317.1, on the reverse strand, counting down.
CACTGTCCGGCCCTGCGCGCGCACAAAATCATCCCGGTTGATGATGGGCTGCACGATTTCCCCCACTTCAATGAAACCTGTCAGGTGGGGATGCCCCCACACGGCCGTTTTCGCCGCCGATTTGCGCATAAAAGATTTGATGTCGGCCGCTTCGCCGACGCGCCGGCCTCGGGCAAAAAAGCTTACCGGGCGATGCACGGCCGTTGCCTGCGCCACCTTCAGAAACACCGTCACCGGGAAAACCTCCCCTTTGTGTTCCAGGTTCAATTCATGGTGCAGGACGGGTCCCGCCACCGCGCCATAATCGAAGGGCCGGCAATTCAGCGGCTCCCCTTTCTCGCTGACGGCGATCTGCAAGTCGGGCCGCGCCAGCAGCCGTTCAAAATGGTTCTCGATTTCCGCCTGGAGCGAAACGGCCGTTACCCCCCGAAACCAATCAACATCAAACCCGCTCACAGTCACCAGACAGCCTGTGCCGCGGTCACTGGGAAATGGCTCGTCCAGCCGCCGCCCTTCTTTAATGCCCCGGTGCTGGTCGCGCTGCAGTTCCAGCACGAAGTGCGAGCCGTGCGCGTGCTGTGTTTGGAACTGAATACGCTCCGCCGCCGCCCGGAAGGCGTGGACGCCAAAACCGAAACGGCCGTTTACCCACGTCTGCCCCCGCTTTTTCGATTCACCCACGTTGCGCACCACCCGTTCCAGCGTCTCGCGGGTCATGCCCCGGCAGTTGTCCAGCACACTCACGGCGCGCCGTTCGCGATCAATGGTCAGTTCAATGTGGATGGGATAAGGGTACGCGCTGCCGTTCTCCCAATACAGCGCCTCGGCGTCGTCGAGAGCGTTGTCGACATATTCCATCAGCACACGCTCGGCCGTTTCATAGCGCCGGGCCACTTCATTCAGCATCAACACCGGGTCAGAGATCTCCAAATCTATCGTGCCGGGCTTCTGAGCCGCAAACGTTGTTGTCGGCGTTCTAAACATGCTTGTCATCCATTCAATCGAACCTGCCAACGATCCTAAACAGGCATTCTTTAGAGATTAGTGATTGGAGATTCAGTAGTTTTAAAAACCTGATACGAATTCCACGAATGATGGGGTTTTCTGTCATGCTGAGGTCCTCCGAAGCATCCCACTTACCTGAAGTATCCAGTTCGTCGGGATTCCTCGTCGAAGACTCCTCGGAATGACCAGGGTTTTAAACTACTGAGATTGGCGATTGAACCAGTCCCTAATCTCCAATCTCCAGTCCTTAACGCTTCTGCGCCACGTTGGCAGCCACCAAAATTGGGTCCCACACGGGTGCAAAAGGCGGTGCGTAGGCTAAATCCAGCCCGGCTAAATCCTCCAGGGTCCAATTCGCGCGTAAAGCGGCCGCGATCACGTCTATCCGCTGCGGGACGCCATCTTTGCCCACCATTTGCGCCCCCAAAATGCGCTCTGTTTCCTGTTCATAAACCAGTTTCAGGTGAATGGGCGCCTGCCCCGGCATGTAATGGGCCCGCGAAGAAGCTTCAATGGTCACGCTGGCGGCTTTTATTCCGGCAACATGGGCCTGTTTTTCCGTCAAACCGGTGACGGCGATGGCCAGATCGAAGGTTT
>JAKQCM010000308.1 GCA_029559155.1 Chloroflexota bacterium | reverse complement strand
ATTTGCCGGAAGATTTACGGCCGTCTCTCACCTCCTTCGCCTTCGACGGAACCATCGCCGTGCAAGCCCGCCAGACCCTGGAAGAAACGCGCTGGCTGCTGAACCTGGCCGACCGTTATTCGTTCATCAAGGGCGTGGTCGGTTGGGTGGATTTGCGCAGCGACGACCTGCGCCGGCAGCTGGACGAACTGGCCCAACACCCCAAACTGGTCGGCGTGCGCCACGTCATCCATGACGAACCGGACGACGCCTTCATGCTGCGCGACGATTTCATACGCGGCATTGGCCTGCTGGCCGACACTGACCTGGTCTATGATTTGCTGCTGTTCCCCAAACATCTGCCGGCGGCCTGCGAACTGGTCGGCGGCCTGCCCAATCAGCAGTTTGTGCTGGATCACATCGCCAAGCCATTGATCAAAGACGGCCGTCTCTCCCCCTGGTCCGATGAGCTGCCCCGCCTGGCCGCTTTCCCCAACGTGGCCTGTAAAGTTTCCGGCATGGTGACGGAAGCCAACTGGCAAACGTGGCAGCCCGCCGATTTTCGCCCTTATCTGGACGTGGTGTTTGCCGCCTTTGGCGCGGACCGGCTGATGTTTGGCTCGGATTGGCCGGTGTGCACGGTGGCGGGCAGCTACGAGCAGGTGGTCGGGTTGGTGGCGGACTACGTGGCCCAATTATCAGAAGCGGAGCAAACGGCCGTTTTCGGCGCTACCGCCGCCCGCATTTATGGAGTCCATTAATTTCATGCAAGCCATCTCCCTACAACAACCCCGACAAATTGCCATCATCGACGTGCCCGAACCGGTCGTCGGCCCGGAAGACGTGCTGGTTGAGGTCCATAAAGTAGGCCTGTGCGGCACCGACCTGAACAGCTATCGCGGCAAGCTGGCCCTGGTCAGCTACCCGCGCATCCCCGGCCACGAAATCAGCGGTCTCATCAGCGCCAAAGGCCCGGCCGTGCCCGACGCCATTCGCCTGGGCAGCAAGGTCATGCTCTCACCCTACACCGCCTGCGGCATTTGCCCGTCCTGCCGGAACGGCCGTCCCAACTGCTGCCAGTTCAACCAGACCCTGGGCGTGCAGCGTGATGGGGCCATGAGCCGCCGCTTCGCCATCCACTACAGCCAGGTCTTCGCCAGCGACATTTTGTCCCTGGAAGAATTAGCCCTGGTCGAGCCGCTCAGCGTGGGCTACCACGCCGCCAACCGCGGCCGCATCAGCGAAATCGACACCGTGCTGGTGCTGGGCTGCGGGGCCATCGGCATAGGCGTGATGGTGGCCGCCGCCCGCAAAGGGGCCACGGTGATTGCCGTGGACGTGGACGACGCCAAGCTGGCGACGGCGCAAACATTCGGCGCGCAGCATCTGATCAATTCGCAAACGCAGGACGTGCTGGCCGAAGTGGCCCGCCTGACCCACGGCGAAGGCGTCAGCGTGGCCGTGGAAGCGGTGGGGCTGCCGGCCACATTCCGGCTGGCGGTGGAAGCGGTCGCTTACTCCGGTCGCGTGGTCTACGTGGGCTACGCCAAAGACGTGGTGACGTATGACACGACTGATTTTGTGCGCAAGGAATTGGACATTCTCGGCTCGCGCAACGCGCTGCGGGTCTTCCCGGCGGTGATTAAGATGTTGGAGCGGCGGGAACGGCCGTTCCGCGACCTCATCAGCGCTGTCTACCCATTTTCAGCTACCGCCCAGGCGTTTGCGGCCTGGGACAGCAACCCGGCCGGCTTTACCAAGATTCTCATCAACCTGGAAGAGGAATAGAGGGAAGATGGTGAGAAACGGCCGTTCAAATTTCACCCGGAGGAAAACGTCTATGGTATGAACTTGCAGCAGAGCTGCCTGCCCCGTTCAGGCAACAAATCATTGGGCTTACAGGGTTTACCCCCAAATTACATGTAACCAAAGAGATTCAAGAGGAGATTTTACGATGAAAAGCAAGTATTTGACCGTTTTGTTGGGCTTAGTCTTGATGGCCGCACTGCTGATTGGCTGTTCCTCGGCGACGACAAACACAGCCGAACCAGCCGCCCCGGCCGGCGACACCGCCGCATCCGGCGAAACACCCTACATCGCTGTGATTTCCAAAGGGTTCCAGCATCAATTCTGGCAGGCCGTAAAAGCCGGCGCGGAAAAAGCCGCCGCTGACTACAACGTCACCATCACCTTCGAAGGCCCGGAAACGGAGGCCATGGTCGACAAGCAGGTCGAAATGGTGCAGGCCGCCTTGGACAAAAATCCCGCCGCCCTGTGCCTGGCCGCTCTGGACACCCAGGCTCTGACCCCGCTGTTGGAACGCGCCCAAAGTGAAGGCATCCCGGTTGTCGGCTTCGACTCCGGCGTCGCCAGCGACATCCCGGTCTCCACCGCCGCCACCGACAATATCGCCGCCGCCGCCATGGCCGCCGACAAAATGGCCGAACTGATTGGCGGTTCCGGCCAGGTGGCCGTCATCGTCCACGACCAGACCAGCCAGACCGGCATCGACCGCCGCGATGGGTTCGTCAACCAAATGGCCGCCAAATACCCCGATATCGAAATCGTCGACATCCAATACGGTGGCGGCGACCAGTTGAAATCCACCGATCTGGCCAAAGCCATCATCCAGGCGCACCCTGACCTGAAAGGCTTCTTCGGCGCGAACGAAGGTTCGATCATCGGTGTGTTGAACGCCGTGAGCGAAATGGGCAAAGAAGGCCAAATCGTCGTCATCGGTTACGATTCCGGCAAGCAGCAGATGGACGCCATCCGTGCCGGCACGGAAGCTGGGGCCATCACCCAAGACCCGATTGGCATTGGCTACAAGTGCGTGGAAGCGGCCGTGAAAGCCCTGAATGGCGAAACATTGCCCAAGACCATCGACACCGGTTTCCACTGGTACGATGCCACCAACATCGACTCTGACGATATCAAACCGCTGCTGTACGAATAGAGTTTTGCCTGACGAGATTGGTCCAATCTTTGAGATTGGACCAATCTTAGCGTTCAAAGACCTGACAGGTTTTTAAAAACCTGTCAGGTCTACCTTGAGAGAAATTTATGGACGAAAACCTGGTCTTGATGAAAAGCATCGACAAGCGTTTTCCGGGGGTCCACGCGCTCGATCACTGCCAGTTCGAGCTGCGGGCGGGCGAGGTCCATGCCCTGGTCGGTGAAAACGGCGCAGGAAAATCGACCATGATGAAGATTTTGGCCGGTATTTACGCCAAAGACGCGGGCGAGATTCTGTACCGGGGCCAAGAAGTTGAGATCCACACCCCCAAAGCGGCGCAGGACCTGGGCATCAGCATGATCCACCAGGAACTAAACCTGATGAACCATCTGACCGTGGCGCAAAATATTTTTGTGGGCCGCGAACCGCGCAAAGGCGTGCGTTTTTGGCTGGACGAGAAGAAGCTCAACGAGCAAACAGAGCAATTGTTTGAGAAAATGCATCTGAAACTCGATCCGCGCATGAAGGTGGCTGATTTGACGGTCGCCAAGCAGCAGATGGTGGAAATTGCCAAGGCGTTGTCTTTCAATTCCGAAGTGCTGATCATGGACGAGCCCACGGCCGCGTTGACTGAAGCGGAAATTGAGGACCTTTTTAACTTCATCCGCAAGCTGCGCGCCGACGGGGTAGGCATTGTGTACATTTCGCACCGCCTGGAGGAGCTAAAGCAGATCTCGGACCGCATTACGGTGATGCGCGACGGCCGTTATATCGACACCTTGCCCACCGCCGAAACCGACATCGATAAAATCATCAGCCTCATGGTCGGCCGTACTATCTACGAAAGCGCCCCAGAAGTGCCGGAAGATATAGACCAGGAAGTGGTGCTGGAAGTGAAAAATCTCAACCGCGGCAGCACGCTAAAAAACATCAGTTTCCAGCTCAAGCGTGGTGAAATTTTGGGCTTTGCCGGCCTGATGGGCGCGGGGCGCACGGAAGTAGCGCGGGCCATTTTCGGCGCGGACCCGATTGATTCGGGCGAAATTTATTTGCACGGCCGTCGCGTGGAAATCAAAAGCCCGCGTGATGCCGTCAAAAACGGCATTGCCTACCTCTCCGAAGACCGCAAACGGTATGGCCTGACCCTGGGCATGGACGTGGAAACCAACATCGCCCTGGCCTCCTTCAATAAATTTTTGGGCGCTCTTGGCTGGGTAAACAATGCCAAAACCCGGGAAAGCGCCAGCCATTATGTCGATGCTTTGGCGATTAAAACGCCCAGCATCCAACAGCGCGTCAAAAACCTGTCCGGCGGCAACCAGCAAAAAGTGGTCATTGGCAAATGGCTGACGGCCGATACGGAAATCTTGATTTTCGATGAGCCAACGCGAGGCATCGACGTAGGCGCGAAAAGCGAAATCTACAAACTGCTCAACGACCTGGCGCAACAAGGGAAAGCCATCATCATGATCTCGTCGGAGCTGCCGGAGATTTTGCGCATGAGCCACCGGGTCATTGCCATGTGCGAAGGCCGCATTACCGGCGAACTGCCCATCGCCGAAGCAACCCAGGAAGCCATTATGAAATTTGCCACGCAGCGCAATGGGACGGCCAGGGAGAACGGCCGTGCCGCCGCCGCATCTCAAGTAGGAAATGCCTGATGGAAACAACAACCACCCCTAAAAAATCTTTTGTTCGCTCGGACGCCACGCAAAAACTGCTGGCCTTCGGCGGCCTGATTGCGATGTTCATCGTGTTTTCACTGGCATCGCCCAACTTTTTTCAATTTAGCAACATCGTCGGCATTTTGCTGGCCACGGCCGTCAACGGCGTCCTGGCTCTCGGGGCCACCTTCGTCATCATCACTGCCGGGATTGATCTCTCCGTCGGCACGGTGATGACTTTATCGGCCGTCATGACCGGCGTCTTCATCACTTTCCTGGGCCTGCCCGTGCCCATTGGCGTCCTCGGCGGCCTGCTGACCGGCGCACTGGCCGGGGCGATCAACGGCACGGTCATCTCCAAGATGCGCATTCCGCCGTTCATCGCCACCCTGGGCATGTTGTACATCGCCAAAGGCCTGTCGCTGGTCATCTCCGGCCTCAAACCCATTTACTTTAACGACACGCCCACCTTCAACCAGATCGCCATGGGGTCCGTCACCGGGGCCATCATCCCCGGCTTCGACATCCCCAACGCGGTGCTCATCTTCTTCGGCGCGGCCATCGTCGCCAACATCATCCTCACCAAAACGGTGCTGGGGCGTTACACCTTCGCCCTGGGCAGCAACGAAGAAGCCACCCGCCTCTCCGGCGTCAACGTCGCCGCCTGGAAAATCGCCGTCTACACGCTGGCGGGCGCGTTCGCCGGTTTGGGCGGCGTCATCATCGCCTCGCGGCTCAATTCGGCCCAACCGGCCCTGGGCGCGGGTTATGAATTGGATGCGATTGCGGCCGTCGTCATTGGCGGCACCTCGCTCAGCGGCGGTGAAGGCACGATTTTAGGCACGGTCATCGGCGCGTTCATCATCAGTGTGCTCACCAACGGTCTGCGCATCCTTTCCGTGCCCCAAGAATGGCAAATTGTCATCACCGGCGGCATCGTCATCCTGGCCGTCTACGCCGATACGCTGCGGCGGCGGCGTCAATAGGAGATTTGCGATTTACGATTTGTAATTGACGATTGACGATTGCCCAATCGCAAATCGTCAATCGTCAATCGTAAATTTCTACAAAGGTACAGGGAATGGCCAAAAAAGTATTCGTCAGCGGCTGCTACGACCTGCTGCACAGCGGGCACATCGCCTTCTTCAACGAAGCCGCCACCTACGGCGACCTCTACGTCGCCCTCGGTTCAGACAAAACAGTTTATGATCTTAAAGGGAGAACGCCGGTCAACACCGAAGCCGAGCGGCTCTACATGGTGAAGTCGGTCAAGTGCGTCAAGGACGCCTTCATCTCCCAGGGTTCGGGCATGTTGGACTTTCTGGCCGAATTTCAGGCCATCCAGCCCGACATTTTCATCGTCAATGAAGACGGCAACACGCCCGACAAACAGCAGCTTTGTGAGGAATACGGCGTGGAATATCGCATCCTCCAGCGCGATCCCCACCCCGGCCTGACGGCCCGCTCCACCACCGCTCTGCGCACCCTTAACCAGATGCCCTTTCGCATTGATCTGGCGGGCGGCTGGCTGGACCAGCCGTTTGTTTCGCAACACTATCCCGGCGCGGTCATCACCATTTCCATCGAGCCGACGCTGCAATTCAACGACCGCAGCGGCATGGCTTCCAGCACGCGCCGGGCGGCCATCGACATGTGGGGGCCGCGCCTGCCGGTGGGCAATCCGGAAAAACTGGCCAAGATTCTCTTTTGCTACGACAACCCGCCGGGAACCAAAGAAATCTCCGGCTCGCAGGACGCCATTGGCCTGGTTTTTCCCGGCATGGCGAAGGCCAACTACGCGGGCGAATACTGGCCAACCAGCATTGAGCGGCTGCAAGATGAACTGGCGCTGCAATTTGTGGAAAACGCGCTTTACCTGGTGACGCTGGGTCCGCGCCACGCCGAATACGACGTGCTGGCCGATACGCGCATCACGCCGGAGCGCGCCAAAGCATTGGCCGATCCTACGGAAGTATGCTGGCAAGCCATCCAGCAGCGGGACATTCAGGCATTCGGCCGTTCCATCCGCGAATCGTTCGAGGCGCAAATCGCCATGTTCCCTAACATGATGAATGATTCCGTCGCCCGCCTCATTGAAAAGTACCGCGACGTGGCTTTGGGCTGGAAGCTCTCCGGCGCCGGCGGCGGCGGCTATTTGATTCTGGTCTCTGACCGGCCTATTGAAAATGCGGTGCGCGTGATTGCGCGGCGCGAGCATGAATAAGAACGAGATTGGAGATTAGAGATTGGGGACGCGCAATCTCTAATCTCCAATCTCCAATCTCCAAATTAAAAGAGGTTATCGAACATTATGAAAACAGCATTAGTTTGTGGCGCCGGTGGGTTTATCGGCGGCCATCTGGTTCAGAAGTTGAAGGATGAAGGGTACTGGGTGCGTGGGGTGGACATTAAGGCGCACGAGTACCGGGAAACGGCCGCTGACGAATTCCTGGTTCTCGATCTGCGCCAGGAAGCCAACTGCCGCACGGCGCTGACGCTGAACGATGGCACATTCGACGAAGTCTACCAGTTGGCCGCCGACATGGGCGGCATGGGTTTCATTCACTCCGCCGAGTGTGAGATCATGCACAACAGCGCCCTGATCAACATTCACATGACCCACGTGGCCGCCGAACTGGGCGTGCCGCGCTACTTCTTCTCGTCTTCGGTGTGCGTGTATCGCGACATGCAGCCCGGCGAGCCAGAAATGACCGAGGCGGAAGCGATTCCGGCTAACCCGGACAACGAGTATGGCTGGGAAAAATTGTACTCGGAACGAATGGCGCTGGCCTACGAACGCAATCAGGGCATGACGGTGCGCATCGCCCGCTTCCAGAACTGCTACGGTCCGTATGGCACCTGGACCGGCGGGCGCGAAAAGGCCCCGGCGGCTATCTGCCGCAAGGTGGCCGAAGTGGAAGACGGCGGCACGATTGAGGTGTGGGGCGACGGCACGGCCGTTCGTTCTTACACTTACGTCGCCGATATGGTGGACGGCATTTACCGCCTCATGCACTCCGACCTCGTCGGCGCGGTCAACATCGGCTGCCCGGAATATGTGAGCGTGAACGAATTGGTAACGGCCGTGGCCGAAGCCGCCGGCAAAACCATCCACATCAAACACATCAAAGGCCCGGTCGGCGTGCAGTCGCGCAACTTCAGCAACGAGCGCATCTACACCACCGGCTGGAAAGCCAACTACTACCTCAAACAAGGCATCGCTGAAACGTACCCCTGGGTGGAAGCTCAGGTGAAGAGTAGGGAGAAGGTTGGTTAGTTTGTAGGGTGGTTAGTTGGTTGGTTTTCTAGCCAACTAACCGCCCCAACCAACCTCTCCAACAGGAGCCGTAAACCCATGAATATCAATCCTCCCCAAAATCGTTTAAGTGGCAGCCCGCCCAAGATTGGCATTCGGCCGGCGATTGACGGCCGTCGCCAGGGCGTGCGCGAATCGTTAGAAGAGACCACCATGACCATGGCCCGTATCGTGGCCGACTTCCTCAGCGCCAACCTGCGCCATGCCAACGGCCTGCCGGTGGAATGCGTTATCGCCGACAGCTGCATTGGCGGGGTGAAAGAGGCGGCGGAAACGGCCGTTAAATTCCAGCGCGAAGGCGTCGGCCTCTCCATCACCGTCACCCCCGCCTGGTGCTACGGCTCGGAAACCATGGACATGGACCCGCTCATCCCCAAGGCTGTCTGGGGCTTCAACGGCACAGAGCGTCCCGGCGCAGTCTATCTGGCGGCGGTGATGGCCGCCCACGCCCAGAAAGGACTGCCGGCGTTTAGCATTTACGGCCGTGACGTGCAAGACAGCGGCGACACCACCATCCCCGCCGACGTGCAGGAAAAGCTGCTGCGCTTCGCCAAAGCCGGGCTGGCCGTGGCCGCCATGCGCGGCCAATCCTACCTGGCGATGGGCGGCGTTTCCATGGGCATCGCCGGTTCCATCGTCGACCAGCCCTTCTTCGAGAGCTACCTGGGCATGCGCGTGGAAACCATCGACATGACCGAGTTCGCCCACCGCATGGACCAAGCCATCTATGATCCCGACGAGTACGAGAAGGGCCTGGCCTGGACCAAAGCTAACTGCCCGGAAGGCAAAGATTACAATTCCCCGCAGCACAAACGCACCCGCGAACAGCAGGACAGCGACTGGGAAGTCTCGGTGAAGATGGCCCTCATCGCCCGCGATTTGATGGTGGGCAATCCGCGCCTGGTGGAACTGGGCTACGCCGAAGAAGCCAACGGCCACAACGCCCTGGCCGGCGGTTTCCAGGGGCAACGCCAGTGGACCGACTATTATCCCAACGGCGACTACATGGAAGCCATCCTCAACTCGTCGTTCGATTGGACGGGCATCCGCCAGCCCTACATCATCGCCACGGAAAACGACGCCCTGAACGGCGTCAGCATGTTGTTCGGCCATCTGCTCACCGGCGCAGCGCAAATCTTCGCCGACGTGCGCACCTACTGGAGTCCCGATGCGGTAAAGCGGGTGACGGGCTATCAGCTAAACGGCCGTGCCGCCAACGGCATCCTCCACCTCATCAACTCCGGCCCGGCCGCTCTGGATGGGACCGGTCAACAAGCGCAAAACGGGCAGCCGGCGATGAAACCCTGGTGGGAAATCACCCCGGCCGAAGCCCAGGCCTGTTTGGAAGCCACCACCTGGCACGCCGGCATGACCGAATACTTCCGTGGCGGCGGCTGGTCGTCCAAATTCCGCACGCGCGGCGGCATGCCCATGACCATGTGCCGTCTGAACCTGATCAAGGGCCTGGGCCCGGCGCTGCAAATCGCCGAAGGCTGGAGCGTCGACCTGCCCGACGCCGTGCACGAAGTCCTCGACGAGCGCACGAACCCCACCTGGCCTACCACCTGGTTTGTGCCCCGCACCACCGGCGCAGGGCTGTTCCGCGATGTGTACACGGTGATGAGCAACTGGGGCGCCAACCACGGAGCCATCGCCTACGGCCACATCGGCGCGGACCTGATCAGCCTGGCTTCCATGCTGCGCATCCCGGTTTACATGCACAACGTGCCCGACGAGCAGGTCTTCCGCCCCCACGTCTGGACCGCCTTCGGGGCGATGGAACCCACCGGCGCCGACTTCCGCGCCTGCGCCAACTTTGGCCCGTTGTACAGCTAGGACAGGATGGAGACTGGAGACTGGAGACTTACCAATCTCCAGTCTCCAGTCTCCTTTCCCCACAGGAGGAAAGCATGTTACGAGGCATTTCACCGCTGTTCAGCCCGGAGCTGCTGGCGACTTTGTATGAGATGGGACACGGCGACGAGATTGTGCTGGCCGACGCCCATTTTCCCGGCCACAGCACCAACGATCTGGTTATTCGGGCGGATGGGCTGATGATTGAGGATTTGTTGGGCGCGATTTTGCCGTTGTTTGCCCTGGATAGTTACGTCGAAGACCCGGTGGCCATGATGGCCTGCGCCCCCGGCGATGAGCCGGATCCCGAAGTGGAGAAAGGCTACCGCGCAGTCATCAATGCCTACGCCCCCGACACGCCGCCCATTCGCTTCATTGAGCGCTTCGCCTTTTACGAACGCGCCGCCAACGCTTACGCCGTGGTCATGACCGGCGACACGCGCAAGTATGCCAACGTCATTTTGAAAAAAGGGGTTTCATAATATCAGTTTGGGTCTTGAGGCATTTGGAGAGGAACGGCGGGCATAATCAATTTATTCACCCATCACGCATCACCCATCACTTTTGCCATCCTCTCCTCACAAAATCCTCCAAACCCTTCAATGTTTTTCCCAGGAGGTTTCCCATGTACGCGATTGGTTTAGATTTTGGCACCTTGTCGGTGCGGGCTTTGCTGGTAGAGACGGCGACAGGGCGCATTGTGGCCACGGCCGTTTCCCCCTATCGTCATGGCGTCATCGATGAAAAATTACCCCACGGTGGCGCTCTCGGGCCAGATTGGGCGCTGCAACATCCGCAAGATTGGCTGGATGGGCTAACGGCCGTTACCCGCGAAGTCCTCACCCACGTCGCCAACCCCGCCGACGTGGTCGGTATTGGCATGGATTTTACATCCTGCACCGTCCTGCCCGTAGACGCCGCTGGCACGCCTCTCTGCCAGCTAGACGCCTGGCAAACCATCCCCAACGCCTGGCCCAAATTGTGGAAACACCACGCCGCGCAAAAACAAGCCACGCTGATTACTGACACGGCCGTCTCTCGCGGCGAAACCTGGCTCAGCCGGTATGGCGGCATCATCTCCTCCGAATGGCTGCTGCCCAAAGGGGCGCAAATCCTGGCCGAAACCCCTGATCTGTACGCCGAGATGGATATGCTGGTTGAAGGCGGCGATTGGGTGGTATGGCAGCTCAC
>JAKQCM010000292.1 GCA_029559155.1 Chloroflexota bacterium | reverse complement strand
CGGGCTACGTGGTGGATTCGCTGGAGGCGGCGCTGTGGTGCTTTGCCACCACTGACAGCTACGAAACGGCCGTTCTCCGAGCCGTTAACCTGGGCGACGATGCCGACACGACGGCCGCTGTGTGCGGACAAATTGCCGGGGCGTTTTACGGCCGTGCCGCCATCCCCGCTTCCTGGCGCGCCAAAGTGACCATGGGGGCGGGAATTGAGCAGTTGGCTTTGGATTTGATGGAGATGGGACGCGGATGAACGCGGATGGACACGGATTTTTAAAAAATTGTCCGTGGAAATCCGTCAAATCCGTGTTTATCCGCGTCCTATTTCTTCACAGAAAAGGCACGATGACGCGGAACAAGGCCCAGACAGCCAGGCTAACCATCGCCAAACCGAGCCCCAGGGGCAGCGCGTAACGCAGCGGCGGCCAGCGGCGGAGGAACGGCCGTATCCACACCCCCAGTCCTACACTCACCCCCGCGCCAATCGGCAGCAGCGCCGGGAAAAGATAGCGCCCCTGGTGCTGTACAAAGGTAAAATTGTAGACCACATGCACACCCAGCGAGAGCAAAAAAGTGGCGAGTAAGACCACTACAGCTAAAACCGACGGCCGTTTCCTGTCCCACCAAACTACCAGCGCCACGATCAACCCAACCACCCACACGGCCGTAAAAACCCACAGCAGCGGGTACAAACGGCCGTCCATCGGCGTGGTCATCCAGCCGAACTGGCCCCAAAAGCTGTTGAAAGTGGTGGAGACAAAGGCACGGATAACGGCCGTGCGCCCCATCTCGGCTACCCATTCGGCCGTGCGCGGCTGGCCGACCACCACGGAATCGTGGGCGGCTTTGCCCAACACGTCCAGCCCGCCATACACGATCATATTGCGCACCCACCACAGCGCCCCCAGCAGCCCGGCGGGCACGGCCGTCCACAAACCCGCCCGCACCAACTCACCCCAACGCCCCCAGTAACGCCACACAATCGCCAGCCCGACAACGGCCGTCAGCGGATACACCGTGCCTTTTGTCAGGTAGCCCAGGCCAAGGAGCAGGCCCAGGAAGATGAGCGTTTTGGGAGATTGGAGATTGGAGATCGGAGACTCCTCAGTCTCCAATCTCCAATCTCCACTCTCCACCCATCCCACCAGCACAAACAAAATCGCCGCGATGAGCAGTTCCGCCAGGGCGTCGTTGTTGGCGGAGGCCATGATGGCCAAATGCTGCGGCAGGAAAGCGACGAAGACGGCCGTTGTCAGCGCCAGCCACCGCGCCCGCAGCAGCCGCCAGGCCAGCCCATAGGCCAGCGCCACCACACCCGCGCCCAGCAGCAGCGACACCAGCCGCATCACCGTCAGCGAGCCGCCAGACAGCCAGAAAGCAGGCGTTTGCAGCAAGTAATAGAGCGGCGGCTGCCAATCTTCGTAAGACATCGGTTCCAGCGAAACTTCGGGCGGGAAGGGCGGCCCGGCAAAAACCACGCGCATGATAAATTCCTGGTCGTAGTCGCCGGGCTGGATGATGGGAAGACGGCCGTTCGCCAACTGCCGCACATAATTATAATGCGCCGGTTCGTCGGGGGTTTGCCAATCTGGGGTGTAAATGGCATACAGCGCGCCCACTACCAGATACAGCAATAAGATGATCGTGAAGGGTGCATGTTGTCGCATGGCGGCGATCATAACCGATTTTGGAGGGGAGACGAACGCAAAAGCAGAATCGTACGAGAATCAGGGGAAAGGCAAAGGGGAGGAAGGGTTAAACGGCCGTGCCGTCCGCATTGCAGCGCAAACTGCTTGGCAGCAGAATCGAAAATTCCGCGCCTCCTTCGGCGCGATTGGCCACCTTAACGACGCCGTGATGCGCTTTGGCAATGCCCCACACAGCCGAAAGCCCCAGCCCGGAGCCGGGCTGCATTTTGGCTGTCGTGCCGCGAAAATATTTGTCAAAAATATGCGGCAAATCATCTTCGGGAATACCTGGCCCCTCATCCTGTACCCGAATCAACAAGCCTTGTTCGGCGTAATCGACCAAGACGGCCAGCTCGGTGTTGCGTGGCGAGTACTTCACGCCATTGTCCACCAGATTCAACACCATGTGATAAAGCCGGTTTTCATCCGCCATGATGAGATAGGGCGTTCCTCTGGTTGCGGTGCGGATGGAGATGGTTTTATGTAAAGCCCCGCCCGATACGTCTTTTAACACATGCCCCAGCACCGTGTCGAAATCGCATGGTTTGAGGTTCAATTTCAGGGCTGTTTCATGGGTCACGGTGTCTAATAATTGGGCAATCATTTCCAGCATACGGTCGACTGCCACCCCAATCTGGTTCAGATACCGGGTCGAGCGGGCATCTAATTCCGTGGTTCTTTCCAACAGGGCTTTCCAACCGGTGATGGCGGTGAGCGGGTTTTTCAAATCGTGCGAGAGCATATGCAAAAAGTCAGAGCGATCCGCTTCCAATTTTTTAACATACGTGATGTCTTGCATCACAACGATGGTTCCAACATCTGGTAAATGTTCGGCAGTCGACAAGAAAGTTTGCTCGCCAACGACAATTTCAGCCGTGCGGCCAACGCCCTGGCTGATGCCGTCAAACAATTGGGCCATGTTGGTTTGCAACAATCGATTGGCGGCCTGGTTAGATACCAGAACGCTGCCGGAATCATCCAGAATGAGCAGGGGTTGGGGTAGGGTGTTGGCCGTCGCCTGGATAGCCGCCCGTTGGCGTTCGGATTCTTTGAAGAGGCGAGCATTTTCAACGGCCGTAGCCATCGGATTGGCAAATGTTTCCAGCCGGCTTAAATCATCTTTGGTAAACTGGCCGTTTTCTTTGTTAAAAAGCGTCAGCACGCCTACCACATGGTCTTGAACTTGCAAAGGTACGCTGATTATCGACCGGGAAGCAATCCCAAAGACCCCATCCACGTCCGGATCGAACGCGCTGTGGGCAGCCGGATCGTTGGTCATAATCGCCTGTCCGGTCTTGGCTACTGCGCCAATGATCCCGTTTGTGATGGTGAACGGTTTCGAATCTTTGCCGCTGGTATGCGCCTGAAACGCCTTGAGATGCTGCCCTGTTTCGTCCAGCAGGCAAAGCAAAACAGCTTCCACCGGCCAATGTTTGTTCACCTGGGCGATCAGTACCTCGTAAATTTTGTCCAGGTCCAGCGATGACGAAACTGCCCGCGCCACCTCGTTTAGCGCCGACAATTCCTTGTAACGGCGGGCCAGCGCTTCATCGGTGGCCTGATACACTCGGGCATTTTGGATGGCGATGGCCGCAAAGTCGGCGATGGCTGTGAGCAGCCGTTCGTCCCGGCGATCAAACCGTTTGCCTGGCTGCCGGTGGGTGGCCGCCAACACGCCAAAGGTCACGCCGCCAAGGGTGATGGGCACATAAGCCAGCGCCTCAACCAGGTAATTGGTTTTTACCTTGATTTGTTCTTCGCCCGGCTGCCGCCAGACGCGCAGAGGTTGGCCGGATTGCACCACTTTTCCGGCCAGGGATTCGCCGTCGATGGGCAGCCGCAGGCGGCGAATCGCTTCGTCTTCGATGCCGCGTTGGGCTTCCAAAAACAGATCGCCGCTGATTTCATCTACCAGCCAGATGCTGGTGTCGCCGGCCGATGTGAGGGTCATGGCGGCATCGACGACTTGGTTTAGGACTTCATCGGGGTCTAACTGGGAGGTGATCGATTTGGCGATTTCGGTCATGGCGTCGGCCAAATCGATTTTGCGTTCCAGAACGCCGGTCTGGTATTGTGGTCTTTCGATGATATGCAGGATCAGGCGTAGTTGGCCGAGGGTTAACAGGTCGCCATCGGCGAGGGAGTAGGGGGTTTTGACGCCAATGGGACGGCCGTTCCGCATGGTTCCGTTTGTGCTGCCGAGGTCTATGGCATACAGGTGAGTGGCTGCCGGACGAAGCACCAGATGCTGCCGTGAAACGCCCATCGAACTGGCCTCAAAGATCTGCAAATCGACTACATTTGACTCATTCAGGTCCCGTCCTAGAATCACTTCGCCATTGATGTCGAGTCCCAGGCAGGTTTGTGGGTTGGTGGCCAGGTCCAGGCGGATTCGCCAAACAGGGCGATTTTCCAATTCACGTGTCATCGGTTCGAAAGGCACCGGGCGATATTTTATTTCCGGCACGACAATTTCTATGTCAGGCGCGTTTTGGTTTCGCAATTCATCGGTGTTTCGAATCTTGTTTTCTTCTGTCATGTGGCCCCAAAGTTTCCCTTGCTTAAAGTATTTGCTGGCCTATTTGGTTTTATTCCAAAGTTTATGAACGCTTTTAGATTGTTCTCTATTCTAGCTGATGGCGGCGCTTTGAACCTGTCAAAGAACCGTGAAAAAGAATGGAATGCTGATTTATTAAGCCCGCAGTGTGGCTGTGAGGCGCAACGGCCGTAACAATAAATCCAGCGCCGCCGTTATCGAAGGCACAACCACGTCCGCTGCCATCAGCGTGGCGGCTGCTGCGCCTTCTTCCTGAACAACGGCGATGCCCAAAACGGCCGTTACCAACATCAATTGGTCGTTACGGCCGTTACCCACCGCTGCGGTCACTGAAGGTCCCAAGGCCTGCACCATCGCCTGTTTCCCTTCAGCCTGATCACCGGCGGGCAATATCTCCACCCGGCAAGGAATGCCCACCAGCGCTGCCTGCGCGCTGCCAAACGTGTCGGCCGTCAGGACATGCACGGCCAAATGGTCGGCCAATTCGGTCAGGCGCTCAGTTACTCCAGGCAGCAAACGGCCGTCACACGCCAATGTACCGTTGTAATCCAATACCAGATAGGCTAACTGATAAACCTTATCACCAGGAACGTCAATTTTTATCATGGATTATGGTAAAAGTGATTCGCCATTCAGGTCTGGGAGTTGATGATGGCAGTTTTGCCGGAATTGGCAAGAAACTAAAAGAACGTGCTACTCGAAAGCGTGACAATCAACAGAATAAATTATAACGATTACATATGAAGATACAACTCACGCACTCGTTTTAACTATCTTTTCGATTTGGACCGCCCAGCCTAAAAGATGCTCGTCAGTTTGCCAGCGGCCAGTTAACTGTAGGCCAAAAGGTAGGCCCATCGGATTGGCGCCCGTTGGCAGCCCGATGGTTGGCAGACCGGCGTGGGTCCAGGGTAGATTCATCACCGGGTCGCCTGTGCTGCCTAGACCCGCCGGAGCCGCGCCCAGAGCTGCCGGAGACAACCAGACATCAATGCCTTGCTCGGTCATCAGGCGCTGCAGGGTGCGGCGAAGCTTCTGCTGCCCGGCTCGCGCTGTGGCCAACTGAGTTTCGGACACCGTCCACCCGCGTTGAATCAATTCCGCGCTTTTGGCATGATAAAGATGGGCATAGCTGGCAAACCAATCGGCGTGTACCTGGGCGGCTTCGGCCGCCACAATCTGATTGTGATGGGTGTAAATATCGGCGAAATCGGCCATGACCGCCACCGATCTCACCTCGAAACCGGCCGTTTTTAACTTTTCGCAGACTGTGTGGAAATGCGCCAGCCCTTCGTGGGACGTGTGTTGCAAATAGGGGCCTTCGGGGATGGCCAAACGAGGGGGGCGGGTTACGGCCGTTCCCCGCCAGCCATCCACCAACACCGGCGCCGCCAGCGCCGCGCCAACCACATCTGGCGCAAAATAGCCCACATGGTCACACGCGGGCGACAACGGAATCACCCCCGCCCGCGAAATGCGCTCGTAGCTGGGTTTGTAGCCTACCACGCCACAAAAAGCCGCCGGCCGGGTGATGGAACCGATGGTTTGTGTGCCCAACGCCAGCGCACACAGTCCGGCGCTGACGGCTGCCGCCGAGCCGCTGCTGGAACCGCCCGGCGTGTGCTCCAGGTGATGCGGATTACGTGTCGAGCCAGGGGCAAAATAGGCAAATTCCGTGGTGATGGTTTTGCCGATGATCAGCGCTCCGGCAGCGCGCAGACGGCGCACGCTTTCCGCTTCTGCGCCCTGGAGCAGGTCGGTGGGCAGTTGGCAGCCGGCGCGGGTGGTGAAGCCAGCGACGTGAAAAATATCTTTTACGCCCACCGGCAGGCCGAAAAGCGACGGCCGTGTCGCCGGGTCAGGGTAGGTTGCCAGCAGGTTTTGGGCATCGCGGTAGAGGCGGTCGAAACGGCCGTCTTCCGGCACAAACGCCTGGATGTGTGGCTCAACGGCCGTAAACCGTTCCGCCAACTCCGCCAAATAATCCGCCAGCGGGATTTCGCCAGAGCGCAGCAGCGCTGCCAGATCGTTGGTGGGCAGCGGCGAGTGGAAGGCAAAGGATGTTTGTGGGGCGGCAGGCATGATTATCCTCCTTCGGATGCGGTCGGCGCGGCCTCAGGCGTGGGTGATGGGTCTGTGCCGGCATCGCTTTCCGGTGTGCCGAAAGGCGTTGGAGAGGGCGTCAGGGTGGGCAGCGGCGTGGGTGTGGGGTTGTAGTCAAATTCGGTTGAAATAATCTCGAACGCAGTGCGGCCCGGTAAAATCTCTACTTCGCGCCGGTAGGTAATGTCGTTGATGGTGATCAGCAGCACATATTCCCCGGCAGGAATATCGCCAATGACGAAATTCTCTTGCCACACATCATCCGAACCTACGCCGGGGGAGTAAGTGCTTTGTTCACGCAGGATTTGGCTGCTGCCGGGTGGCAAAAGCTGGATTTTGGCGTCGGAAATGGGACGGCCGCGTTTATCGACAAATTGTCCGGCCAGGGTTCCCCAGCCTTCGTAGGGAGCCAGCCACAGCGCCGGGTTGCGCGTGTCGGTGTAGGTGTTGTCGCCGATGCGCACTTCAAAATGCATGTGGGGTCCGGTCACTTCGCCGGAACTGCCCACACCGGCAATGAGCTGCCCTTGTTCCACCGTGTCGCCTACTTTTACGAATAATTCGAGCGTATGGGCATAAAGCGTGTAGACGTTTTGCCCCTGCCACTGCCAATCGTGCTGAATGATGACGGTGTTGCCGTAATAATTTACGCCGTTGTTTGGGCTGGGGAAGGGTCCGGCGTGGATGATTGTGCCGCTGCTGGCGGCCAGTACCGGCGTGCCGGTTTCGTTGGGGAAATCCAGGCCGTGATGCACGCGGTACGGGGGAATGTTGGCTGCCTGGACGTCGTTGCCGAACGGATACCATTCCAGATCGTAGTTGCGATAGCCGGATGGGATGGGACGGATCAACCAGTAGTGGTCGTCGGGGGTGATGGAGAGGGGGGCGGGCATGGCGGGTGGTCGCCATTCGGCGGCGTCGCGTGGGGCGGGTCCGGCGTCGCGCACAAAGTTTTGCCGCGCCTGGTCGGGGCGCAGGCCGCTGGTTTCGGGGGTGGGCGCAGCAAGGGAGTTGTTTTCGGTGATGGGCACGGCCGTTTCCGCCACCCAAACCTCGTTATTTACCAATAATGCGCCGGGAACGGCCGTGGCGGTGGGCAGCGTGGGCAATTGGGCCAGGGGAACGGCCGTGGGCGCAACCAACACTCCCTCAACCTGACAGCCAGCCAGAACAAACAAGAGCAGCGCCCAAAGCCATCGCAGCGCAATGCTTTGTCCTCTGCGCCAGCGGGTTTTGGCGGTCAATTTTTCTCTTAACTTCATGGATTATCGGTCGGGGAAGGTCTGACGCAGCAGGGTTTCTGGGTGAATTTCTAACATCGCTTCTTCCCAGGTAAGGTTTTGCCGATTTTCGTAGTGCCAGAAGCCAATGCCGGGGAAAAATGTGCGCCAGTTGTTATCGGCGGGCGTGCGCGCCCACCCATAATCGGCGGCCAGATGGGTGAAATCGACGTAATAGCCGGTGGGAATGGTCTCTTTTAACACGCCGCCTTCGTCGTAATACTGCGGCTCGTCGCCAAAACGGGCGCGGAAGTCCCAGGGCAGTTCACGCAGTGGTTCACCCTGGCTGCCATCCTGTGCGGCGGCGCGCACATAAATCCGCCAATAGGTTTCCAGGCCAATATCTTCGCGCACGACTTCTAACAGCGGCTCGAAGCTAAGGGCATCGCGGTAGGCGATGTCGATGGCTCGTCCGGCTTTATTCCAGGTCTGGTTGCTCTGGCCGGGAGCGGATTTTGCGTCGATTGGTTCGAACATATTGTCCAGTTTGGATAGAAAATCCCAGCCCGCTTCGCCGACAGTTCGCTGGCGCAGGGCCAAAAAGGATTGATCAACACGGTCGCTGAGGTAGGGCGCGGGAGCGCTGACCGGCATTTCGAACAGCATCATGGGCGGCCCTGTTTTTTCCGGCGGGGCGAGGGCTTCGGTGAACAGAGGTTTGTCGGGGTATTGGCTGTCGAAGCGGGCGATATTGTCGGTTTGAGCGGGGGTCAGGGGATTGGCGGTCCAGGCGGGGTCATCGAGACGGCCGTCGGCCACAAAGGCCTGCGGCGACACACCCCAGCCGGCCGGACTGCCGGCCATCAGATAACTTTGCGCGCCCCGGTCGTAAATGTACATCAACGATTCGCCATTGGGCGACCAGGCCGGGTGGCGGCCTTGCTGCCCCAGGCTAACGGCCGTGCCGCTGCGGCGATAATTCTCGTCCAGGGGCAGGGCGTAGAGCAGGGGGAAACCGGCGCTTTCGTCGTGGTAGGCCAGGAAACGGCCGTCGGGCGAAAAAGCAGGCTCTTCCTCGTGGCCGCCAGGGGAAGCAGTCAGGTTAACGGCCGCTTCATCGGTTACTTCGTTAAGCGACATGATGAAAATATCTTTGTTGCCGCTGCGCCAACTGGTGAAGGCAATGTGCCGCCCGCCCGGCGACCAGACCGGCGCAAAATCGGGCGCTGGATTTTCGGTCAGGCGATAGGGGCCTTCGCTGAGGTCGGCCTTGATGATGTAGATGTCCAGATTTTCTTCGCGGTAGGCTTCGTATACCAGCCACTGCCCATCCGGCGACCAGCTTGGGCCGCCGTCGAAGGCCAGATTGTTGGTGATGCGGCGCAGGTCGTTGGTGTCCAGATCGTAAATATAAATTTCCCAGTTGCCATCGCGGCGGGAGGTGAAGGCGAGTTGACGGCCGTTTGGACTCCAGGTCGGGTCGCGGTCTTCGGCCGGGTGGTGGGTCAGGCGGATGGGGGCTGCCTGCCCGACCGGCAGGAGGTAAATATCGCTGTTACCGTTGTGGTCCCAGGTGAAGGCCAGACTGCCGCCGGTTTGTAAGGGGTCCGGGGTAGGCCAGGGCGTCAGGCGCACGTCGATGGTGGGGCGCGGCGTGGGCGTTTCGGTCATGGGCATGGGGGATGGGGTGGCGATGATCACGCGGGGGAGGGAAAGGCCATCGCCGGCTGAAACCCGGCCGGGCTGCTGCCCTTGCCAGGTCACAAAACTCACTGTCAGGACGATGGCGATGCTGGCGAAGGCGGTGATGAAGCGGGCGGCGCGGACGGTGGGTTGGGTGTGGCGTGGTTGGCGGGGGATGAAAACGGCCGTTTTAGGCGGTTTGGGCCGGTGGAACAATACGCGCAGCCTGGCGCGGTAGACAATCCAACGGGATCCCCAGCGCCGCCGCCATTTCAACCGCCGGGGTTCGGTGGCCAGCCAGGCGGCTTGCCAGAAGCGGCGCGTTTTGCCGGCCAACCAGATCAGGAGCGGCCAGATGAGGCGCAGGATGAGGAAGCGGAACGGCCGTAAAACCAAAAATTGCACCGGCCGCCATAAGAAAAGTATAAGCAAATGGCGCAGCGCCAACCCCATCCGGCCTACAAATGCTTTCCAGGCAGGCAGGCGGTGGCGCACTCCTTCCGCCAGCCAGCTCAGAGGCAGCCAGAAAGGCATGGTGAGCAGCCAGATTGGTTTCCAAATAGTCCAGGTGAGAATGCTGCGCAGAGCCACTCCCAGACGCCCCCAAAAGCGCCAAAACCAGAGGAGTACAGGACGAACGCGTAGCCAGACCGGTCGAAACACAGGTCTTAACCATCGACCTGGTACCGCCAGCAATCGTCCAAACCATCGAAAGGGGAGTAAGAGCAAAGCCCAGAACGACCGGCCAGCTCGTCTTAATCGCTTGCCCATCTTAATGCAGTTTAGCATGGCTCAAGAATATGTCAACTCATTTGCCGTTTGTTTGTCTTACTGAAGCTTGTTAAAATTTCCGGGGGCGGATATTACCCTAAGCACAATTTTTCGGAGGCAGCATGGCATTGTCTGAAGCTTCAAACCAGGGTCAGGTTCCTGAACCGGTTGTGACGAACTTGTCTGAAAATTTATCATCACCACCTAAGACGCTGCGCGATACGCTGCGGATGATGGTGGTTTTGTTTAAATTGCGGATTGTGGTTTTACTGTTGATGGCGGCCACGGGCGGCGCGTTTATGGCGGCGGGTGGTTGGCCGGGCATTAAGACCCTGATGCTGGTGTGGCTGACAGGCGGCATGGCCGCGGCCGGATCATCTTCGCTGAACCAATACCTGGAACGGCACAAAGATGACAAGATGGGGCGCACGATGAAGAAACGGCCGTTAGTCAACGGCGAAATTCCCAATCCCGGTTGGGTTCCGTGGGTTGGCGCTCTATTGATTGTGATCCCGGTGGTGGCTGTCTTTCCTTTTAATAAACCCCTCTCCTTCTTTCTGGCGCTCGGTGCGGCCATTTATGTGTTTATCTACACCATCTGGCTGAAGCCGCGTACGTTGTTGAACATCGTCATTGGCGGCGCAGCGGGCAGCGCGGCCGTACTCAGCGGCAGCGCCGCCGCCGGTTCCTGGAACAGCCCTGGCGCGCTGATCCTCGCTCTGATTCTGTTCCTGTGGACGCCCTTCCATTTTTGGAGCCTGGCCATCCTTTACCGCGACGACTACAAACGCGCCGACGTGCCTATGCTGCCGGTGCACACCACGCCGCGTCAGGCGGCCTGGTGGGTGATGTCGCATACTGCGCCCACCTGTATTTTTGGCTTGGGGCTGACCTTTTTTCCGTTTTTAGGCTGGGCCTATTTTTTGCCGATGCTGGCGGCGACAGTGGATTTGTTTGTGCGCAATGTACGGCTTATCCGTGACCCCAGCCAGAAAAATGCGCGCGGTTTGTTTATTTCTTCCAATATCTACCTGACTGTGTTGATGGTAGCCATTATTGTCAGCGCTGTTTTGCCCGGCGTGTTTTAAGCGGCAGAGTGTTTTGCTGGTTGGCGCTGGCTGGCCAACCAGCTGACAGGACAACATTTTTCCTAATGCTGACCGTTACCCTGTACACAAAATCGGGCTGTGGCCTATGTGAAGAAGTGAAGGCGGCATTGGCGCAGTTAGCCGCCGAGTACCCCCATCACTTGCTGGAAGTAGACATAACCCAGGATGCAGATTTGTTTGCCCGCTATCGGTATGCCATTCCGGTGGTCGAGGTTGGCACGGCAACATTAAAAGCGCCGATAACGGCCGTTGCCCTGACCGATGCCTTACGCACGGCCGTTTCCCCCTAATCCCCATGCCCGCGCTGCCCATCGACGTATTGTGCCTGGGTCACGCCGCTTACGATCTTACCTTTGCCGTCTCCCATCACCCCGCGCCCGATGAAAAAAGCGTCGCCGACAGTCTGGCGAGCTGCGGCGGTGGCCCGGCGGCCAACGCCGCCGTAGCCGTCGCTCGGCTCGGCGGGCGCAGCGCCTTTGCCGGTTACCTGGGCCAGGATCTGTACGGCGATCTGCATCTGGCCGAACTGCGGGCGGCAGGCGTGGATACGCGGCTGGTGGCGCGCGGCGCAGCCCCGACACCGCTGTCGGTGATTTTGGCCAAGCCAGACGGCCGTCGTTCCCTGGTAAATTATCGCGGCGAGACACGGCCGTTACCCTCGGACGTCATCGACCCCACCATTTTCCAGCCGCGGGTTATCCTGTTCGACGGTTTGGAACCGGATGCATCGCTGCCGGCTGCCCGTTGGGCGCGGGCGCAGGGCATTGCCACGGTGTTGGATGCCGGTTCTGTGCATCGCGGCACGACCGCGTTGGTGGGCGAGGTGGATTTTGTGGTGGCCTCGGCCAAATTTGGTCTGGAATATACCGGCGCACCGGATGCGGAAACGGCCGTTTCCCACCTGGCGCAGATGGCGGGAACGGCCGTCATCACCCTGGGCGAGCATGGATTGGTCTGGCAAAAAGGCGCGGCGATGGGCAAATTACCGGCGTTTGCGGTGACGGCCGTCGATACTACCGGCGCCGGCGACGCTTTCCACGGAGCCTTTGCGTATGGACTGGCGGCGGGGTTCGCCTGGACGGACCTGCTGCGGTATGCCAGTGCGGCGGCGGCGTTGTGCTGCGCCACAATCGGCGCGCGGGTTGGCCTGCCATCGGCAACGGCCGTGGCCGATTTCCTCGCCGCCTCAACAAATCCTTAGAAACCTCCTCTGATTGTGATTTTTATCACGCGCCCTGCTAAACTCTTTACGGTTAACCTGTGTATTTTGTCGGCTCGGCTAGAGCCTGGCGCTCTGGCTTTTGTTTTGTTTATTCCTGAGTAGGTTCATGGACAATTTAAACGGTACGCCCATCATCGAGGTAAAAAACGTTATCAAACGATTCCCGGTGGGCGACGAAGAAATTACGGTGCTGAAAGGCATCAGCACGGCCGTGCAAGAAGGCGAGTTTGTGTGTATTGTCGGTCCATCCGGCAATGGCAAGTCCACGTTGCTCAACATGATTACGGGCATCGATCACCCGTCTGAGGGCGAGGTAATTGTGACCGGGCAGCCGGTGCATACCCTGAGCGAAAATCAACTGGCGGCCTGGCGCGGCGAACATTTGGGCATTATTTTCCAATTTTTCCAGCTGCTGCCGGCGTTAAACTTGCTGCAAAATGTGGTCCTGCCGATGGATTTTGTGAAAAAACTGCCACCCAAACAGCGGCGCGAACGGGCCATGTATTTGCTGGATACCGTGGGATTGGCTGATCAGGCGCGCAAGCTGCCCTCACAAATCTCTGGCGGGCAGCAGCAGCGGGCGGCCATTGCCCGCGCTCTGGCCAACGACCCGCCCTTGCTGGTAGCCGACGAACCCACCGGCAATCTGGACACGCAAACGTCGGAAGATGTATTCCAACTGTTCACCAATCTGGTGAATCAGGGCAAGACGATGGTGATGGTGACGCACAGCCGCAGTTTGGCGGCGCGTTTGCCGCGCACGATTGAGATTCGTGACGGCCGTATCTTCAGCGACCAACGCACAGCCGCGCAGCCCCACCTCCTGAACCCCATCCCCCAACTATCATGAGCGTTATCTGGATTAAAGTTTGGGCCGATATTTGGCAGCACAAGGCGCGCACCTTCCTGGCGGTGTTGAGTATTGCTGCGGGCGTGTTCGCCATTGGCACGATATTTGGCCTGGTGAACCAGCTGCTGTCTACGATGGACGCCTCCCATGAATCCGTCGCCCCATCGCACATGAATATTGTGCTGCGCGGAACCATCGACCGCGACACGGCGCGCTCGTTGGCAAACATTCCCGGCGTAGCGGGCATTGAACTGCTGAACATCACTTCGGTGCGTTATAAGACAGAGGCAAACGGCCGTTGGGAAGGCGCCACCATCGTCATGCGCGACGACTACACCAACCAGCTCTATGACTGGTTGATTTTGAAAGAAGGGGTCTGGCCGCACGGCGGCAATATCGCCGTGGAGCGCATTACCAGCGATTATTACGGCATCGACATCGGCGACAGCGTGATTTTTGAGCTGGACGGTACGGACCGGGCTTTGCCGGTGACCGGCAAAATTCGCCATCCGTTTGTGCCGCCGCCAGATTTTGGCGGCAACGCTTACTTTTTTGTTGATGCCGAGGGTCTGGCGCGGTTTGGCATTCCTCAGGGGCAGTTTACGCAGATGTTGGTGCGTGTGGAGCCGTACAGCGAGGCATATGCCCGCGACCGGGCAGCGGCGATCAAAGACCAGTTGGCGAAGCAAAATATGGGCGTGGCGGTGACAATTTACCAGAAACCGGATGAGCATTGGGGACGGCCGTTTCTGGAAGGTATCACCATCGTTTTGCGTGTGCTGGCTGTGGTTTCGCTGCTCACCAGCGTGATCATCGTCGCCAACACCATGACCGCCATCATCACCCAACAAACCGACCAGATAGGCGTCATCAAAGCGATTGGCGGCCAATCGGGCCTGATTGTGCAGGTTTTTTTGGCCGGCGTGCTGATCTATGGCTTTTTGGCGCTGGCGGTGGCTCTGCCTACCGGCTTGATTGCCGCCTATCAGGGCAGCAAATGGTTCCTGGCGCTGTTCAACATTGATTATGAAACCTTCCAATTTTCCCAGCGGGCGGTATTTTTGCAGGTGTTGGCGGCCGTCGCTGCGCCGATTGTGGCCGCTTTGTGGCCGGTTTTAAGTGGGGCGGCTATCTCTGTGCGTGAGGCCATCGCCTCGTATGGCATTGGCGGCGATTTTGGCAGCAGCAAGCTGGATCGGACCATCGAACGGTTGGGCGAAAAGGTGCTGCCATCGCCCTATGCCATTGCTTTGGGCAATATGTTTCGGCGCAAAGGGCGGTTGGCGCTGACGCAGTTGGTGCTTATTCTGGCCGGAACGATGTTTTTGATGGTGATTACGCTGGCGAATTCGATGACTTTTACGCTGGATAACGAGATGGACCGGCGGCAGTACGACATGCGAATTTTCTTCAGCAGTTTGCAGCGGGCGGATGAGGTGGAGGCAATTGCCCGAGAAACACCGAATGTGGTAGACGCCGAGGCATGGTTTACGGTGTCTGGCACGGTGCTGCGCGAGGGCGAGCGCGTGCAAGATACGGCCGGGCTGGGGGCGGAGGTGTATGCCATTCCTCAGGACAGCGCAATGTACCGGCCGTATATTGTGGACGGCCGTTGGCTTTCCCCAACAGACGCCGGCAACCGGGTGGCAGTCATCAGCCAGGATACGGCCGAATTTAACAACCTGCATGTGGGCGACACGATCACCATCGACTTTGGCAATTTGGGCGCGGCGGATTGGGAAGTGATTGGCACGTACCAGATGCTAACGGCCGATCCGATTTCGACAGACCCGATTTATGCCCCGGAAACGGCCGTGGTGGATGTGACCAAAAAAGCCAACCGCGCTAACCAGATTGTTATCCGCACCGTTCAGCATGATGGGGAGTTTACGGCCGTGATGATGAACGCCCTGAACGACATCTACAAAACACGCGGCGTAGAAACCAGCGCTTTCTTCAGCCGCACCAAAGCCGCCGACGCAGAATATGCCTTCAACCAGTTCAACATCATCAACAGTATGCTGTTTGGCCTGGCCCTGGTGATGGGTGTGGTAGGCGGTATTGGCTTGATGGGGTCTTTGTGGATCAGCGTGGTGGAGCGCACGCGGGAAATTGGCGTGCTGCGGTCAATCGGGGCGCAGTCGCCCACCATCATGACCATGTTTGTGATGGAAGGGGTCCTGCAAGGCATCATGAGTTGGCTGGTGGCTGTGCCGCTCGCCTTTTTGGTTGCGCGCCCGATGGCCAACCTGCTGGGCCAGACCATCCTAAAAATTGACCTTGATTTTGCTTTTAGTTACAGCGGGGTGGTTATCTGGCTGGTGGCTATTCTGTCGATTGCTTTTCTGGCGTCGTTGATTCCGGCGCACGCGGCGACGCGCATCAGCGTGCGCCAAAGTCTGGCGTATGGATAGGGTGGGAGACTGGGAGACTGGGAGATTGAGGTCTTTAATCCTTAATTGTTGTTTCCTCAGGGCCGGAAACCAGGTGGAAGTGGAGTTGGGGGATGTCCTGGTAGGAACCGCCGTTGGCGATCAGGCGGTAGCCGGCAGCTTCCAGGTTCAGTTCGGTGACCAGGCTTTGGACGGTGGGGATGAGGTCGCGCAGGAAGTCGGAATCGGCCGTTTGCCAGGCCATCAGGTTGGGGATGCTGCGTTTCGGGACGATGAGAATGTGGACCGGATATGCCGGACGGGGATGGGGAAAAGCGACCAGCGACGCAGTTTCGCGCAGGCGATCAGCAGGTAGCAAGAAGCTCATGTGGGCAAAAAACCAACCCATGAAAAAGCCCGCAGCAGGGGTGCGGGCCAGCCAAAACAGACAGGTTCGCCAAAAATCAGGGGCCAAACCGATCGAGTACCGGCGCATAGAAGCAGCGACAGCCATCCGGATGTGAGCAGCCTTCGTGAGGCAGTTCGGGGACTTCGTCGAATTCGTACGCGCCTTCCAGCGCTTTGCAAACGGGGCAGGCGTCGTGGGAGGCGAGAATGCGCACCTTGGTTGCCAGCCCGTGGCGGATTTTTTCTAAAGCGGCCTTTTGTTCGGCTCGTTTATCGACTACAGTAGGCATATCGTTCTCCTTTCCGGCTTTGATGCATGTTATTTGTGTCGCCTGGGATTGTACGAGCGAGGGGGCAAGCTGACAAGTTTGTAACGGCCGTATCCCTTCCGCCCTGTCGCATCAACCTCCCCCAAACCGCCATTTTTGGCTGGTGTCTAACGCCCATGCCGGTCTATGGTTATTCGCTCAAGCTGCTGCACGGTTCCGGGCTAACCACGCGCAGAGAACTGCCGCCCATCTCACCTTCCAGCCGATATTCGCATGTGTACAGTGTGTCGGGCTGCGGTTGGAGCGCGAGGCTGCGGCGGCCAAAATTGACCGTCCAATAGCGGCCAAAATCGCTGCCAGCCAGATAAATATACCCTGCGCCGAAATCCTGCATGTTGGCGTTCAGGATAGTGCCCAGGTGGGGCGCGGAGTTAATCCACCAATCCAGCATCGCCGCCGGATCGACAAAGCCCCAGCCAATAATTTCACCGTAATAATTCAGGTCGTAGCAGGCTTCGCGCATCCGGTCGTCAGGTTGGGTTCCGTCTGAGCCGGTATGGCTGGTGATATGGTTGACGGCCATATCCAGACTGTGGCGGCGGGAGGATTGAGTTAATTCGGCGGCGAGGTTGAGGGCGGGCAGGCCATTGTTGGCGCGCTGCTGGTTAATGCCGCTGCGCACTTCTTCTTCGTAGGCGATGCTGCTGGGGGGGATTTCCGGCGGCGGCACGCAGCCCGACGATGGGGTAGCGGTGGGTGTGGCGGTAGGCGTGGCCGTCGGCGTTTCCGTGGGGGTTTCGGTGGGGGCGTTGGGCGCAATGGGCAGGTAACTGCGGACTTCCAGGGTGGGGGTTAGCCCGATTTGCGCGCCCAGAGGGAGTTGCGTGAGGCTGAATAATACGCTCAGGAAACTCAGGATGATGGCGGCGATGAGGAACGATTTGTGAGGTGAATTTGAAGGTGATGGGTTCATGGTTACGGCCGTTTCTCCTCTGGCCTCAATCGACAAAATGTTTACAGCGTAATCGGATGTGCACGGGTAAGCCTACTTTTAAGCCTGATCAGGTACAATTTTGCCATAACGGGCATGATGGCACAACGGCCGTGCCGCCCACAGCTTGACACGCTGGCCTGGATGGCTATGATTTGCCCGATTGTAACGTTTGCCTGGACGAGATAACCATGACTGGTGAAACAATTGACGACGTAATCCACGATCTAACCGCCATCATTGATGAATGTCGGGAGATGGACAGCCGCCTCGGTTATTTTCCGGCGATGTACCGGAAGGTGACGGCGCAGATAAAGGAAGGGGTGGAGAACGGCCGTTTTGAAGACGGCCCGCGCATGATCCAACTAGACGTTGTGTTTGCCCAACGATATATTGACGCTTACCGGCACTATCGCCAGGGAAAGCAGCCAACCCGCGCCTGGGCCTACACCTTCGAGCGCGCCCAAGACCCGCAGCCAACTGTTTTGCAGCATTTGTTGTTGGGCATGAACGCCCACATCAACCTGGATTTGGGCATTGCTGCTGCCGAAGTGTGCCGCGAGTGCGAGATTGTACCGCTGAGAAATGACTTTAATGCGGTCAACCAGGTGCTTGCCGGATTATTGGATGAAGTGCAGGATGGCGTAAACCAATCCTCGCCGCTTTTTCAGATGATGGACACGCTCGGCGGCAGCGTGGACGAGGCGCTGGGCAATTTTAGCATTCGGCGCGCGCGTCAGGCAGCCTGGGAGAAGGCGCTGGCCCTGCACGCGCAGCCCGTGGCAGCGCGGGCGGCGCTTATCGAGCGTTATGATCAGGCGACGAGTCTGTTGGCGAAAGTGATCTGCCCGCCGTTTTATGTGGTGCAGCGGGTGACGGCCGTTATCAATCAGCCAGACCCGCCATCGC
The DNA here is from genome assembly GCA_029559155.1 of Chloroflexota bacterium. GTDB lineage: Bacteria > Chloroflexota > Anaerolineae > Promineifilales > Promineifilaceae > Leptovillus. The sequence continues at coordinate 11,036 of JAKQCM010000292.1, read as the reverse complement.
CGCGCGAAATCATCGACGCGCTGGCCTGACGCAGAACCGGCAAGGGTGTTATAATTTGTTCATGCCTTTTCTGGTTTGTTTTATCGTTTTGCTTTTATGGGGCCTGTGGGTGGGGCTGGTGCGATTAGCCCCGGCGGTGCGGGTTTCCATCCTCCTGGTTGATTCTCCTCGCCCATTATTCTTGTCGCTGGCCGGATTGTTGGTGAGTACGGCCGTGCCGCATCACGCATTTCCCCTTTCTTGTTGTCTCCTGAATTAGCCACAAACCGCTCGGTGTTGGTGGCCGATTGTTAGCTTCCTTCATAAGCTCCAAGGGTTTTACCGAATCAATGGTTGCTTTCGAGAGGTCAGTTAAACCCTTGGGGTTTTGGATACGTAACATGCGTTAGCGTAAAACGAATTCTTTCAGGAGATGACAAATGAATCAAATTTCCCTTAAACTTGGCTTTTGGGCGGCGGCAGGCGGCGCCGTGACCTATGTAATTTTTACGGTTTGTTTTGTGGCTATTCTGGTTGTGCAGCCCTTGTTTGTCTGGACGAATATGGCCGATTTTGTGGTGTATGCGCAGGGGAACGGCCGTTTCTTCCAATATCTGGCGCAGGCTTCCATGCTCATATTCGGCGTGTTCTACGTGGCAACGCTGAACAGCATCCACGAGATTGTCCCCGCCGACAAGAAAATCCTCACCCGCAACAGCCTCAGTTTTGGGTTGATTTTTGCCGCGCTCATCGGCGTTAATTACTTTGTGCAAATTAGCGCCGTGCGTTTTAACCTGACAACGGGACAATTTGCCGGATTGGAACAGGTGTTACAGGCCAACCCCTTCTCGGCCATGTCGGCCATCAATATGCTGGGTTTCACGCTGTTTTTTGGCCTGTCATCGCTGTTTGTCGCGCCGGTTTTCAGCGGCGGTCGGCTGGAAAAGGTCATCCGAGCGGCTTTCTTGGCGAATGGGGTGTTTGTTTTGGTGGGCGGCGTGAGTTACCTGTTTCAATGGCTCGTCTTGTTGTTTTTGACGATAAATCTTGGCATGGGCGCGGCCATGATGGTGGCGGTGGTCGCGCTGGCGATCTGGTTTCGGCGGCTGATGGGGAAAGCGTGATGCGTGATGTCTTTGGGCGCAAGCATCACGCATCACGTTCCATGCTTGATCGAGCCGTTAGCGCTGGCAAACGCAAGGAACCGATCAACCCGGAATGCTGTGACCCGCCTCCGGATAGTCTGTTATAATCGGGGCGCTTTGATGCCTGTGCAGGGTTGGGGCGTTAAGCGGAAATCTGGAAAATGAGAGGTTCGTCATTCGCAACTCGCAACTCGCAAGCCCAAATTTACGATATTTGTATCTGACGGTGTTTACCGCCGGCATGAGTACGTTGGCGGTGGAATTCACCACCAGCCGCATGTTGCAGACGGTGTATGGCACGTCGAATCTGGTCTGGGCCAATGTAATTGGCCTGGTGCTGCTGTTTCTGACGCTTGGTTACTTTATCGGCGGGCGGTGGGCGGATAAACGGCCGTATCCCGCCACCTTTTACACCCTTGTCAGCGCGGCAGGGTTTACGGCCGTTTTCTTTCTGCTGCTCACCAGCGTCATCCTCAAAACGGCCGCCGCAGCGATGGCGGCCATCAACGTCAGCGCCCTGGTGAGTTCGTTGGTGGGCGTCATTTTGGCTCTGGCGGCGCCGGTGACCTTGTTGGGCTGCATCTCGCCCTTTGCCATTCGGCTGGCGGTGCAAGACGTGGCCGAAGCGGGACGGGTCAGTGGGCGCATCTACGCCATTTCCACCTGGGGCAGTTTGCTCGGTACGTATTTGCCTGTGCTGGTGACAATTCCGCTGTTGGGATCGCGGGTAACGGCCGTTCTCTTCGGTTTCTTTCTGCTGCTTATCGGTCTGATTGGGCTGTGGCGGGATAACAGGCAAAAAGGCCTGATCGGCATCGTGGCGGCGCTGCTGCTGACGCCGGTGGTCTTGCTCTGGACCCCAGGCAACATCAAAGCCTACGACGGCCAGCTCTTTGAGACCGAATCGGCTTACAATTATGTGCAGGTGGTGCGCCAGGGCAATTGCAACTACTTGCTGCTCAACGAAGGGCAGGCGTATCACTCATTTTATTGCGATGGCGGCGCGGTGTCCCGAATTTCGGTGTGGAGCATGATGCTGGCCGCGCCTTATTTTAACGCTGCGACCGGCGGCCGAACGGTGGAAAACGCCGCGGTGATCGGTCTGGCGGCGGGAACCATCGCCAAGCAGCTCACCCGCGTTTTTGGACCTATTCCGATTGATGGCATCGAGCTGGACCCGGCGATTGTGCAGGCGGGGCGCGATTATTTTGCCATGACAGACCCCAATTTGCGGGTGATTGTGGGCGACGGCCGTTACGAACTCAACCAACTCGACGGCCGTTACGACCTGATCACCATCGACGCTTACAAAGTGCCCTACATCCCCTGGCACCTCACCACCCGCGAATTTTTCCAGGAAGTGCAGGCGCATCTCACGGCCGATGGCGTGGTGGGCATTAACGTGGGGCGCGCGCCGCAAGATCGTTCGCTGGTAGACGCGATGACCGCGACGCTGCTAACTGTTTTCCCCACTGTGCAGGCCATCGACGTGCCCGGCTCGTTGAATACCATCTTGGTGGCCACCAACCAGGCGACTGTGCCGGAAAATGTGGCCGCCAACCTGGCCCAACTGGCAGGCGACGCCGACCCCTTGCTGCGGGCGGCATTGGAAACGGCCGTAGCCAATCAGGTTCCCATCACCCCATCCGGCGTTGTATTTACCGATGAGCGCGCCCCGGTAGAAACCATCGTGGATACGCTGGTGCTGCGTTACCTGCTGCAAGAAGGCCCGGCCGGTTTGCCCGGCTTAGGCGAATGAGCCACGCCAGGGCACAATTAGCTAAACTATAACTCGAATCAACCAAGGACTAATCGACTGAAAGATGATGAATAACAACTTGCTTTCCAATATTATTCGCTGGGTGGTGGTGGCGGCGACGCCATTTTTATTTACCGTGCTGACCGTGAGGGTGTTAATTGCCTGGAACAATCCCAGTTACCCGGCGTGGGAATACGGCCGTATCGACCCCGACCGCTACGGCTTTACGCCAGAAGATCGGCTGGCCATGGCTGAAGCAACGCTCGATTACTTGCAGCGGCCCGAGCCGGCCCCGGAGGTGATTTATTTATTGGAAGATTTGCGCCTGCCCGGCACAAACGACCCGCTCTATAACCCGTCTGAAATCGGCCATATGGTGGATGTGAAGGTGGTCGCCGATGCCTTTAAGTCGGTGATGTGGGTGCTGTTGGTCATGGTGGCCGGCGGGTTGATTTTCTTGTTTGCCCGGCCGGATACCCGGCCAATGGGGGCCAAGGCGTTGTTTCAGGGCGGGGTGTTTACGGGAACGGCCGTGATCCTTGTGATGGCCTTCATCGGCATTGCCTGGACAACGTTCTTTACGTTGTTCCACGACATCTTTTTCGCCCCCGGCACCTGGACCTTTTCTTACACCGACTCGCTCATTCGCTTGTTCCCGGAGCAGTTCTGGTTCGATTTTGCCTTGCTGTGGACCGGCAGCATTTTGCTGCTGGGGGCTGTGTTTGCCGGTGTAGGGTACTGGCTGATGAAACGGTTGGCGTCCTGATGGCTTTGGATTACGTCGCCGATTTGCACAATCACACCACCGCTTCCGATGGCGAGTATACGCCCACGGAACTGGTGAACGCCGCGCGCGCGTTGGGTTTGCGGGCCATCGGCGTGACCGACCATGATACGCTGGACGGATTGGACGAAGCCCTGGCGGCTGGCGAAGCGGCCGGGATTCGTGTTGTGCCGGGGGTAGAGGTGTCGCTGCGGTTTCGACGGCCGTATTTCACCGGCACGCTCCATTACCTGCTGTACATCCCCTACGCGCTGCTGCCAGACCCTGCCTTCCGGCAGATGGCCGCCGATATTTTTAGCCAGGGGCGCGGCGCCGGTCTGGTGCGCGCCCGCGTGGCGGCCATCAACCAGGCGTTTGGGCCGCAAGGCGAAACCCCGCTGTTGGTACAAGAGTTAACGGCCGTCGAAATTGAAACCCTCGCGCCCAACGTCACCCGCCGCCATTTTGCCCTGGCTCTCAAAGAGAACCACGGCCTGAACCGCGAGCAAATCAATCGGCTCATCGGCAACGACAGCCGCGCCTACGTGCCTTCAGGCATCGATCCGGCGCAGTTAACGCCGCTGCTGCGCCAGTATCCGCAGTTGGTGCGTGTCTTTGCCCATCCGGCCGCCGGCTCGTTTCCCGGCGTCAGTCTGTATAACGAGGTGCTGCCGCCGCTGGCGGTTGTGGAGCTGCTGCTGCCGGAATTTTTGGATGAGGCTGTGCTGGGATTGGATGGTTTGGAGGTGAATTACCCTGGCCATACGCCGGAACACCGGCTGCTGCTGACGCAGTGGGCGCAGCAGTACGGGCTGCTGATTACCGGCGGATCAGACTGCCATGATCGGGTGGAACGGCCGTTGGGCATGTCCGGCGTGGCGGCTGGCGAGTTGGATGAGCTGCTGCGACGCCTTCAGGTGGCTGTGGGGTAGGGTTTTGGGGCAGGAAACGGCCGTTTTCCATGTTTAAGGATATTGTTACCGTAAGGTGCTATCGTCATAATCGGTGGAATTCATCAATAGAGTGTGTCTGCTCAGGTTTCTCTGGCAAAACCCCAAGGGTTGATACACCAAGAATCCAAATTCTCAGAGACAAACCCTTGGGGTTTGTATATTTACAAAAGAGTAACCCATTTCATTGCTGAACAATTGTCGGTGCTGTTACAATGGAGAGCATATCCGGAGCATGAGCAGTTGCGAAGCGTTTTCCAAAAACTTTTAACGGCCGTGGCGCCAACTCGACCTAGGTTTCTAAAAACCATGATCCCAATCAACTGGAAACCGGCATGAATGCAAACTGTGTTGTTGCCTCAGGAGAAAGAATGGATGGCTGAAACAAAGACAAAATACGACGAAATTTGTTTGACGTATCGAAAATCCAGAAAGATGTTTCTCGATTATGAAAACTTGTGCCAGGCTTTTGCCCGTGACCTGGTAGACGGCATGATAGAGTATTTTGAATGGCCGCAAAATCAGGAAATTACCTATATCCCATTGGGGGAGGAACTGGATCCGAACAATCGATTTTACGCGCTCGCCGGGGCAATGCAGATGGATAATGAATCCTTTTGGCATTTTGGCCTGGAACTGTCGGTTGAAGAACCCGGCGGTTCCTACCCGCTGCCTTTTTTGATGAGCTTTTTCATTAAAAAAGTTGGCCCGCATTTTATTGTGAAATTAGGCCCAAATGGCAAAGAAATTCGCATTCATGAGGAACGGCGCGGGGATCTGACGCCATTTTATGACGCAGTATTTGTGCAGATTTTAAACTTTTTCGCCCGCCAATATCAGGACGCGGTGACCAACGGGCTGAAGGAAGTTGGCTTCATTATGTTGTCGCCCAAGGCCGAAACATCCTGACATAAGGCGATTCATCATTTCGGTCTTCGTTGATGCACACAATCATTAGCAGTCTCCAAAACCAACGCATTAAACAGGCTATCAGGCTAAATAACCGCCGCCAACGTGACCTGCAGCAGCGAACTCTGGTTGAGGGGGTTCGTGAGGTATCACGAGCTTTGGCGTCGGGGTTGACGCCGTATGAAGCGTTTTATTGCCCGCAGATTGCCACAGACCCGGAGGCCCAGCAAAGCCTGGTCTTGTTGGGGGCGTTGGCCGAACAAGGGCAGACGGAACTGTTCGAGGTGACAACGGCCGTTTTTGAAAAAATGGCCTATCGCGGCGAAAGCGGCGGGATCGTGCTGGTTGTTCCTTACCTTCACCGGGCGTTGGCCGATTTACCGCTGTCGGCGGCTCCATTCCTGGTGGTGCTGGAGAGCGTAGAGAAACCGGGCAACCTTGGGGCAATCTTACGGACGGCGGATGCGGCCGGAGTGGATGGGTTGATTGTGTGTGACGCTGAGACAGATCGCGGCACGGATATTCACAATCCGAATGTGATTCGAGCGAGTTTGGGCGCATCGTTTACGGTGCCAACGGTGGCTGCGGAAAACGGCCGTGTCCGAGCCTGGCTGCACGACCAGGACATCCCTGTTATAGCGGCCACACCGGAAGCGACACGGTCGTACACGGCCGTTAACCTCACCGGCCCTGTCGCCATCCTCCTTGGCAGCGAAGCACATGGCCTCAGCCAAACATGGCTCCAGGTTGCCCAAGAACAAGTTGTGATCCCCATGCACGGCCAGGTCGACAGCCTAAATCTATCTGTTTCGACAGCTTTATTACTTTTTGAAGTCGTTCGTCAACGCAGCAGGTTTCCTTGAAATCAGCCTAATGACTTACAAAGCAACAAATTTGGTATGACATACCCCAGTGAATTAGGAAGCCATTTATGCGAATCGCGTTAATCTCAGATATACACGGCAATCTTGTTTCCTTCGAGGCAGTTTTATCCGATATCCGGCGAGAAGGAGTCGATCAAATTGTCTGTTTGGGAGATGTGGCCACCTTAGGCCCTCGGCCGCGGGAGTCTATCCAACTTCTCCAAGACCTCAACTGCCCATGCATCATGGGCAATCACGATCAATACTTGCTCGAACCTTCCGTCCTCTTCGAATACATGGACGCTTCCTGGTTTGTCGAGTCTATCGCCTGGTGCGCGGAACAATTAAAACCGGAAGATTTCCAATTCCTCTCCACCTTTAAGCCGGTACTCGAAATTAACCTGGACGACAGCCAAAACCTGCTTTGTTTTCACGGTTCGCCAAAATCCAATACCGACATCATTCTGGCGATGACCCCTCCCACCAATGTGGATGAGCTTCTCAACGGTCATCGTGCCGCGGTGATGGCTGGCGGCCACACCCACATGCAAATGATGCGCCAGCACAAGGGTATTATGTTAACAAATGCCGGCAGCGTGGGCATGCCTTTTGAACAAGCCCTCTTTGTGCACGCGCCACGCTACTTGCCCTGGGCTGAATATGCCATTGTCAATTACCACAAAGGCGTCATTGGCGTAGACCTGCGGCGCGTTCCGGTAGATATTGAAGCTGTGCGATTGCCCGCGACAAACAGCGGCCTGCCCGACGCTTCCGATTGGATTAAAAACTGGCTGCTGCCCGGCGATTTAATCTAGAACATTTTAGCCCTCAGGTTGCGAGAAAAGACAGTTTGGTGATAATTAACCCTGATCGCCACTCGGCGAAGTAGTACTTTTATAGTTTCCCACTATGGGGTCGGGACCCCACCAATGTTAGCACAATAGGAGAGATATTATGTCAAGACGATTAGTAAAAGTTGCTGTAACCGGAGCGGCCGGCCAGATAGGGTATTCGCTCTTGCCCAGACTTGCCTCAGGCGAGATCTTTGGTAGTGATACAAAAGTCGCTCTCCATTTGTTGGAAATCACGCCCGCACTGCCTTCTTTGGAAGGTGTGGTGATGGAATTGGATGACTGCGCATTTCCCCTGCTAGAAAAAGTTGTTGTGACGGATGATCCGGAAGTCGCCTTTGATGGCATCAATTGGGCGCTGCTCGTTGGTTCCAAGCCCAGAGGGAAGGGCATGGAACGCGGCGATCTGTTGAAGGAAAATGGCCCCATTTTCACCGGGCAGGGAGCTGCTTTGCAAAAAGCGGCTTCGGATGTGCGCGTATTGGTGGTGGGTAATCCGGCAAACACCAACTGCCTGATCGCCATGAACAACGCCAAAGATGTTCCCGCGACCCGGTTTTCCGCGCTGACTCGGCTGGACCAGAATCGAGCGTATGCTCAGTTGGCGGCCAAAGCGGGCGTGACGGTGAATGATGTGAGTAATGTTACGATTTGGGGCAATCACAGCGCCACCCAGTATCCGGATGTGGAAAATGCGAAGATTAACGGCCGTCCCGCCATGGAAGTCATCACCGACCATGAATGGCTGCGCGGTGAATTTATCAGCGTGGTGCAAAAGCGCGGCGCGGCCGTCATCGCCGCTCGCGGCAAATCCTCAGCCCTGTCAGCCGCCAATGCCGCCCTGGATCACGTCAAAAGTTTTGAAGAAAAAACCCCCGCCGGACATTGGTTCTCGGCCGCCGTGGCCTCCGATGGCAGTTATGGCATCGACGAAGGCCTTATCTTCTCCTTCCCCGTCCAAAGCGATGGGCAAGGCGGCTGGTCTATTGTGCAGGGATTAGGCTGGAGCGATTTTGCCAAAGAAAAAGTCCAGGCCACCCTCGACGAACTACGAGAGGAAAAGGACGTTGTGGCTTACATGCTCTAGCCATTTGGCGGCAAATAAATTGACCTGAAACCAAACAGGGGACACGGCCGTGTCCCCTGTTTGCCTTTAAACCACAAAAAGCCTTGCAGGGCAAGGCTTTTTGCGGGAAGAGGAGAAGAAGGAGAAAAAGAGGAAGTTTTAGATTAATTTAATTTGAATAAAAATTTGGGCGGCCTGCATTTGGCCATTTTTAGATTGAGCGAAAAAACCATACCCGTTGACCGCAAGTTTTCACTTCGTCTGGGCCGTTTCTCGACTACAATTCCTTTCTCGGTTCGAGTCGGCCGCCCTCATTTGATAATAAAAGTATAAGCTTTCAGATCGACTTTCGATGGCTGCCCGGATACAAATCGAGTGTAAATCCATTTACATTGTGGAATAATTGATGGTCATCAACGCGGACAACGTGGTGGTTCTAGCTGTCTTGGCGCGTGGTTTCGGCAAACATCTGACATGAGATGAGGAGCAATCTTTATGAATTCCTTTGAAGAGCGGAAAACGAGGTGGGAGGAAACCCAGGTGAATCCTGTGGTAACGCGGTTCCCGGAGCGGCAGGAAAAATTTGCGACAAGTTCGGGGATTCCGGTGGACAGGGTGTATGGTCCGGCCGAAGTGGATGCCGATTATGACGCGAAATTGGGTTTCCCTGGCGAGTATCCGTTTACCCGCGGGGTGCAGTCGACGATGTACCGGGGACGGTATTGGACGATGCGGCAGTATGCGGGCTTTGCCACGGCCGTTGAATCCAACGAGCGCTACAAATTTCTGCTCAGCCAGGGGCAAACCGGGCTGTCCGTGGCCTTCGATCTGCCCACGCAGATTGGCTACGACGCGGACGATCCGATGGCCCTGGGCGAAGTGGGTAAGGTGGGCGTCAGCATTCCCAGCCTGGAGGATATGGCCGTCTTGCTGGACGGCATTCCGCTGGACAAGGTGAGCATCAGCATGACGATTAACGCGCCGGCGGCCGTGCTGCTGGCGATGGTGATCGCCATTGGCAAGCGGCAGGGCGTACCGGCCACCAAGCTGCGCGGCACCATCCAAAATGACATTCTGAAGGAGTACATCGCGCGGGGGACGTATATTTTCCCGCCACGGCCGTCCATGCGCCTGATCACCAACGTGTTTGATTATTGCAGCCGGGAAGTGCCGCGCTGGAATACGATTTCGGTGTCGGGCTACCACATCCGCGAGGCGGGCAGCACGGCCGTGCAAGAGATCGCCTTTACCCTGGCCAATGGCATGGCCTACGTGCAGGCGGCCATCGACGCCGGGCTGGACATCGACAGCTTCGCCGACCAGATTTCCTTCTTCTTCAACGCCCACAACAATTTCCTGGAGGAAGTGGCCAAGTTCCGCGCCGCGCGGCGCATGTGGGCCAAAATCATGCGCGAGCAGTTTGGCGCAAAGGATGACAAAAGCTGGCGGCTGCGCTTCCACACGCAGACGGCCGGCAGCACCCTGACGGCGCAGCAGCCGGAGAACAACGTGGTGCGCGTGGCTTTGCAGGCGCTGGCGGCGGTGTTGGGCGGCACGCAGAGTTTGCATACAAACGGCCGTGACGAAGCTCTCGCCCTGCCCACGCAAGAATCGGTGCAAATCGCCCTTCGCACGCAGCAAATCATCGCCCACGAAAGCGGCGTGGCCGACACCATCGACCCGCTGGCCGGTTCTTACTACGTCGAGTACCTGACCGACGAGCTGGAAAAGCGGGCTTTCGCTTACATTCAGGCCATTCAGGAGATGGGCGGCGTGCTGGCGGCCATCGAAAATGGCTACATCCAGCGGGAAATTCAGGAGGCGGCCTACCAGTTCCAAAAGGAATTGGAAGCTCAGGAGCAAATTGTCGTGGGCGTGAATCGTTTTGTGCAAAAGGACGAAACGCTGACCATCGACATGATGAAGGTGGACCCGGCCGTGGAGGCCGCCCAGCGCCAGCGTCTGGCCGCCCTGCGCGCCCGGCGCGACAACGAAAAGGTCGCGGCTTTGCGCGGCCAACTGGCCCAGGCCGCCCAAACCGACGAAAACCTGCTGCCGCTGTTCATTGCCTGCGTGGAACATGACGTGACGCTGGGTGAGATTTGCCATACGCTGCGGGATGTTTGGGGCGAGTATCAGCCGAGCTTTGAGCTATGATGCGTGAGGCGTGATGCGTGATGCGTACTCTTTTCACGCATCACGCATCACGCCTCACGAAACAAGGAAAGTTCCATGATTAAAAAAGTAGACCATATTGCCGTAGTTGTGCCGGATTTGGACGCGGCGCTGAAGTTTTGGGTGGAAGCTTTTGGGCTGGCGTTGGAGCGGGTGGAGAGTGTGCCGCGCGAGGGGGTGGAGGTGGCTTTTTTGCCGGTGGGCGAGAGTGAAATCGAGCTGCTGCAGCCGACCGACCCGGAGAGCGGCGTGGCCCGTTACCTGGAAAAGCGCGGCCCCGGCCTGCATCACCTGTGCTTTGAAGTGGATGACATCGACGCGACCCTGGCGCGGCTGAAGGCGGCCGAGATTCCGCTGATTAATGAAACGGCCGTCACCGGCAATGATGGCAAGAAGTATGCCTTTGTGCATCCCAAGGGCACGGGCGGGGTGTTGGTGGAGTTGTATGAACTGCCGGGGTGATGGGGGGGACGGCCGTTTGCTTAACAATGAACGGGGAATTGGGAACGGCCGTTGCCCCTGGCTGATTGGGCATTGGCAAGCGGGGTGTGCCCCGGCCTGGAGAGCATCCCTACG
>JAKQCM010000019.1 GCA_029559155.1 Chloroflexota bacterium | reverse complement strand
GATTGGACCAATCTGGGAGATGAGTCCATTCTGCGCCAGGGCTGGCGGGCGTAGCCCAGGTATTTGGCGCGGCTGTCCAGCACCAGCGGGGCCACGTCGTTGTCGATGGGTACGCGCCAGAGGTTGGGCAGCAGCGGCCCGGCCAGCAGCGATAAACCGGGCGTGAGAAATTCGGTTAAGGCGCCGGTCTGCCGGTTGAAGGTGAGGGCAAAGCCTTTGCCGCTGACGGTGACGGATACGGCCGTTTCCATCACGTCCAGCGGCGGCATCACGCCGGGCGCAACCAGGCGCGGCGCGGGCACTTTTACCGGCAAGGCGAACTGTTCCCAGGCGACGACGTGCCCGGCGGCGGCCCAGGGCGTGGGCGCGGCCAGCGCCAGTTCGACAAGCAGGTGGTATTCGCGGCCCGGTTTGGCAGCGGGCAGGGTGTAGGGGATGTGGAGGGAAACGGCCGTGCCCGGCGCGCAGTCCGGCGGGGGCAGTTCACCCGTTTGCACGGTCTCGCCATCCTCCGTCACCTGCCAGCGGATTTGCAGGCCGCTTAAATCGGTGAAGCTATTCTTGTTGGTTATGCGCAATTGTCCGGCGGCCAGATCCACCGCTTCCAATGCGATGGACTGGTAAACCTTTTTCACCTGCCAGGCCGAAGGATGGGGCGTGCGGTCGGCGAAAAAGAGGCCGTTGCAGCCGAACATGGCAAAATCGTATTCGTCGCCTAAATCGCCGCCGATGTGCCAGAGGGGACGGCCGTTTTCATCGTGGCGCAGGATGGCCTGATCGGCGAAATCCCAGATGAAGCCGCCGATGCACTGCGGGTAGCGCTCGAACAGGTCCATGTATTTTTGCAGGCTGCCGACGCTGTTGCCCATCGCGTGGGCATATTCGCAGATGACCAGCGGTTTGTCGGCCGTCAGCGGCCCGCCGACTTTTTCCCAGGTCAGGGCGGCGGTGCGGGCGGTGTAGCTGCCGCCTTCAGCAACGGCCGTCCACTGTTTGGCTGTGGGATACATGGTGGAAAAGATGTCCACGTATTCGCCGCTGTAGTCTTGCTCGTAGTGGACGGGACGGCCGTCTAGTTCATGCACGCGCTCGGTCAGGCGGCGGAATTTGTCGTCGCTGCTGGATTCGTTGCCCAGCGACCAGATGATGACGCAGGGGTGGTTTTTGTCGCGGGCAATCATGCGCTCGACGCGGTCTTGCATGGCGGGCAGCCACTGCATGTCGCCGCGCATGGCTTCGCGGTAGCCGTGAGTTTCGATGTTGGCCTCGTCCATGACGTAGAGGCCCAATTCGTCGCACAAGTCGTAGAAGCGCTCGTCGTCGGGGTAATGGGAGGTGCGCACGGCGTTGATGTTGAAGCGCTTCATCGTCAGCAGGTCTTGGCGCAGGCGTTCCAGGGTCATGGTATGGCCGGTGACCGGGTCGAAGTCGTGGCGGTTGACGCCTTTGAGCAGGATGGCACGGCCGTTTACCCACAACTGCCTGTCCCGAATTTGCACCTGCCGGAAGCCGACGCGCGTGTGGCGCACTTCGACAATCTGCCCGGCTTCGTCCTGGAGCGTGAGCAGCAGGTGGTAAAGATGGGGCGTTTCGGCGGTCCATTTTTGGGGATTGGCGACTGGAGACTGGAGACTGATGGTTGTTTCCGGGCTGGCTGAATTGTTGCCGGTAAGGGCCACCCTCTCCCCAACCCTCTCCCAGTGGGAGAGGGAGCCGGTTCCCGCCCCTTTTGGGGGAGGGTTTGGGTGGGGGTTGGTGCTTTCTTGGAAAAGCTCTAGCTGGATGGTAAACGGCCGTGTCTCGCCACCCCAACGCGCCAGTTCCACCTCTACCCGCAGCACCGCGTCCCGAAAATCGGCGTCGAAGGTGGTGGTAATGGCAAAATCACGGATGTGGGCGGGCGGCACAGACAGCAGCTTCACGCGCCGGAAGATGCCGGAGAGGAACCACATGTCCTGGTTCTCCAGGTAGGAGCCATCCGACCAGCGGTAGACCAGCACAGCCAGCAGGTTTTCGCCGGGCTGCACGAAGGGCGTAATGCGGAATTCGGCCGGTAACATGCTGTCCTGGCTGTAGCCGACCTGCTGCCCGTTGACCCACACCAGGCAGGCGGAGCTGACGCCGCCAAAGTGCAGGACGATCTCGCGCCCGGCCCAGTTTTCGGGCACGGTGAAGGTGCGCCGGTAGGAGCCGACGGGGTTGTTGTCCGGATCAATGTTGGGCATATGATCTTTGCGCAGGCTGCGGGGCATATGGGCCGGGGCGTAGACGGGCGCGCCGTAGCCTTGCATCTCCCAGTTGGACGGCACGGGGATGGTGTCCAAGGCGCTGTCGTCGAAGGTGGGGAGGTGGAAGGTAGACGGCCGTTCCGCCGGTTTGGCCGCCCAGTGGAAGCGCCAGTTGCCATCCAGGGACAGCTCGTAGGACGAGCGGCCGGATAGGGCGGCCACCGGATCGGGGAAGCTGGAAGAGGTGCAGCGGCCGGGTTCTTTGTTCAGGCCGAAGAGGCGGGCGTTTTGGTAGAGGTGTTGGTTGTTCATAGGGTTGAGATTGGAGACTGGAGATTGGAGACTGGGGTGGTCTGCATTCTCTGATATTGGTTGTTCTTCCTTTTTTGGATTGGAGACGGATACGGCCGTTGCCGCGCGCGCCACTATGCTAATGGGAAACGGCCGTAGCCGCACTAACGCGCCATCGAATCTAAAGCAGTCTGACTGATGCTGAAGGTAATCCCTGGGACTTCTTCCTGGCCTAGAATCTGACTGGCAAAGAGTATCTCCAAACCAAGCGGTATCCCGTTTTCATCTTCATCTACAAATACATATTTGCTAATCTGGCGGGTATCGTCTACATCACCTTGCCGTAATTGAACATAGATGGCATCTGCTTCGGGATCATAATTAATTTTCATATAGATTCTCTTGCTGCTATCTTATTCGCGGTTTGATCACCGTGAAAACAAGATAAACGTCTTCCTCTGTTTCTTTAAAAACCACGCGCACTTCCCGACCATCATATTCCCGAATCGCCACATCGCCGCCATTATCGCCCGATTCCAGGCGATCGGGCGCAGCCAACGTTTCTGCGACTTGTTGTTCTGTGACTTTGCGCTGCTTCATGCGCTGCCGGGCATGGTTGGTGTAAATGATGTGCATAGGAAGATTTTAGCATACAACAGATGTTCTTACTTAACGTGATGGTGAGAACGGCTCATGCCGCCATGCGCAATGGGAAACGGCCGTCTCCCTCCCTCTCCCCCCCATCAATCGCTGCCAGCCAACACGGCCGTTTTCCGCCCCTGCAATTCCACCAACAGCGCCTCAAACTTCGCCTCCGTCAACGGGTAAAAGTACATGGCAATCATCGCCAGCACAGCAAAAGCCGCCGGAACCAGACTGACCATCGCCAGCAGGCCGGTCAGCGTTTGCGGCGATTGGACCGCGTTCGGCTGGTAGCCTACCCAGGCCAGCATATAGCCCGCCAGCGCCCCGCCCAGCCCATTGGCCGTCTTCTTCACAAACGTAAAACCCGCCTGAATCGCCCCCTCCGAGCGCGTGCCCGTCTGCCATTCGGCGTACTCGTTGGTATCGGCCACCATCGAGTCAATCAGCGCCGCGCCAGGCGAACCGGCCACGGCCATGCCCGCCGCCAGGGCAATCAACAGCGGCAAACTGGTCGGCCGCAGGATGAAAAACAGCACGCCAATCACAATCGTCAGGGCGAAGCCGAGCATGTAGGTGTTGCGCTTGCCCAGCCGCCCGGCCATGTAGGGCATCCCAATGGCCGCCAGCAAAATCGCCGGGCCGGTGGCCAACTGCACCGGACCAAACAAATCGGCGCTGCCCACGAAGTAGGTGTAAAAAATGACGTTGGCGCTGGTGACCACAAAGTTGCCGATGCTGAACAGCACCGTGGAGAGCATCAAAATCATAAAGGGCTTGTTTTTGATGAGGATGGGGTACAACTGGCGCAGGGTGTAGCTCTCGTCTGGGCCGCGCGGCACGCGCTCTTTGGCCGCGGCCGCGCAAATCGCCACCGCTGCCAGGGCAATCAGGCCGTAAATGAGGCCGACCATGCGGTAGCCCTGCTGCGGCGTGGGGAACATGTTCACCAGCGGCACGGTCGCTACCACCGCCAGCCCCGTGCCCAAAATCAGGCCGATGGCCACCAGGCTGTTGAGCTTGTTGCGCTCGTGGGTGTTCTGGGTCATCGTCACCATCAGCGAGGAATAGGGGATGTCTACCAGATCAAACGTAATGCCAAACACCAGATAGGTGATATAGGCGTAGACCAGTTTGCCGCTGTACGACAGCTCCGGTCCCAGGAACATGGCGGCGAAGTTCAACCCGGCCAGCACACCGCCCATCAGCAGCCACGGCCGGAAGCGGCCCCAGCGCGTCGGCTTCAGGTGGTCGAGGATGTAGCCGACAATGGGGTCGTTGACGGCGTCCATCAGGCGGGCGACGAGGAACAGAGTGCCTACGGCTACCGGCGTCAGCCCAAACACGTCGGTATAAAAAACCAGCAAAAAGGTGCCAATGCCCCAAAACAAAATGTTTTTGCCGATGGAACCCAGGGTAAAGGCGGTCTTTTCGCCTTTACCAATGGGCGCGAGGGCGGCGGGCGGCGGGGAAATGGGGGATGTTGTCATGGTGTCTCCTGAATTGTAATGAAATTTAGATTAGTTTGCTCTTTAAAAAAGTAATTGGGTAATCGCTATCTCACCCGGACGTAAACGCCCGGGCTAAATAACGACGCCGGGTAAACCCGGCTTTTTTCTTTAAGCCCGGTTCACCGGGCGTTGTTTTGTAGCCTGGGGCTTTAGCCGCAAGCGAAGCGGACAAACGTTCCCAGATTAATTTTTTAATCCACAATGAGATTGGTCCCGTCTGCGCCACGTAATTTTTAGCTGAATTTGTAGCCGCAGTATCCTTACCGCGTATTTCTCAGAGCGCGGTAAGGATACTGCGGCTACGAGGCTGTCGTGGCGGAAACCCCGTTGTCGAGGTCTGCAATGCCCTTTCCGGCGGCGGAAACCCCATTGTCGAGGTCCACAATGCCCCTTCCGGCGGCGGAAACCCCGTTGTCGAGGTCTG
>JAKQCM010000276.1 GCA_029559155.1 Chloroflexota bacterium | reverse complement strand
GCTGCTTTATGGCTTGCTCAAACCGGTCAACAAGCCCCTGGCACAGATTTTCCTGGTGACGCGGCTGATGCAAACGGCCGTTCACGCTGTCAACCTGATCAACTTCTTCTTCCCCTTGCTGTTGTTAAACGGCGAGACCTACTTGACCGCATTTACCTCGGCGCAGTTGCAAGCGGCAACCCTGCTCTTCCTCAACGCCCATTATTACGGCGTACTGATTTCAGAAGCCTTCTTTGCTGCGAGCACCCTGATTCTTGGCTATCTCATTTACAAATCAGCTTTGTTCCCCAGCATTTTGGGTATCTTGCTGGCAGTGGCCGGACTGGGCTATCTACTGGACAGCTTTGGTATCTTCCTGATGCCTCAATATGAAACCATCTTTGCCCAAATTATGCAGCCGCCCGTTATCGTTGGCGAACTGGCCTTCACCCTCTATCTGCTGGTCAAAGGCGTCAGAACGCCGCAGCCAGAGCACCCGATCGCCCGGCAAACAGCACAAGCAGAAGGAACGGCCGTTTAATAATTCGGCCAGCGTCCGGCAACGTCAGCCCGGGCGCTGGCCGAATAATGCCCGCCAGCGCCGCGTTTATTTTGTTTGACATTAACGCTGTTGGCAAAACCAAAGGAGTTTTTCTGTGACCACAAAATCATTTCGCATAGCTTTAACAGTTGACGACTTTGACCGCGCCATTTCTTTTTACCGCGATGGCTTAGGCTTAGATCCGCGAGACTTGCGGACTGAGCATGGGCAGGGGCAGCTGTTTGGGGCAGGGGAGGCGGCATTGGAAATTTTCGATCCCGCTTATGCCGCAAGCGTAGACCAAATCGAAGCGGGAGAACTGGTGAGCGGGCAAATCCGCTTTGCCTTTGAAGTACCGGATATTCATGCGGCACTGAATCGAGCGGTAGAACATGGCGCAACGCTGGTTCATGAACCGGTTTTGACTCCTTGGCAGGATTTGAATGTGCGGCTGCGATCTCCTGAAGGATTGCAGATCACACTGTTTCAAACTCAAACAGGTTGAGACCTGTCAGGTTTGGCCTGATTATTTAGTTATCTCTTGAGCAAACCTGACAGGTCTGCCTGAGTAATTGGAAGGAAACGAATGAAAGCAATTATCTACACAACCTGGGGTGTAATTAACATCTCTGTCATACGAGACCAGTTTATGAGAGCGAGATTAATCACACGGCCGTTTCCACTACACAAAACTAGCCAGATTCCATCTCCAGCAACTCCCGAATCCTCCGCCTCTTGATGTACGTGTTCAACCCGATGTGGTTACTGTACCCCATCACCTTCGCAATCTTGCGAACAGACATCCCCAAACGCAATAATTCTTCAATCCGTTCACGGTCTTTGTCAAATTTGCTGGCTTGAATCGTACCTTTTGGCTTGCCTAGTTGGATACCCTGCGCTTTTTTCGTTGCCAATGCTTCTTTTGTGCGCAAACTGACCAAATCCCGTTCCAACTCCGCAAACAATGAAAACAGCGTCACGATAATCTTGGAACTCATATCATGCTGGGCAATATCCAGGTTTTGCTTGATGACAATCACGCGGATACTGCGTTGCAAAAGCTCATTGACCAACGTAACAACTTCAGATGTACTTCTCCCCAACCGGCTCAGTTCCGTTACAATCAACGTATCAGAATCAACCAGTTTCTCCAGCAGTTCATCAATGCGTCGTTGCTTGCTTGTCTTGCGCGCAGAGATCGTAATCTCCACAAATTCATCAACTTTGAGATTTGCATGGCGAGCAAACTCCAGAATTGCCAGCTTCTGGTTGTTCACATCTTGTTTGCCAGTTGAAGCGCGGATATAGGCGATAGACTTGCTCATTTTGGGTCACGTTCGCTCTTAACCTGAATTCGAGGTCAAAATTATACAGTTTGTATATGCTTTATACAGTATATCACATATACAAACTGTATAGCCAACAACGACCGTTATCTGTTTAACAAAATGTTGCTTTCGTTACGCTATGCGGCAACGGCCGTTGCCGCACCCGCCAACGGAATGCGCGTCGCCATATCCAATTCAAAAACCCCCTAGGCCTGATTGCCGTGATGCCTGAATTCACGCTTCACGCATCATTCCTACCGCCCCACAACCATCGGCAAATAAACCCCATAGCCCACCACGCTGCCCCGCGCCTGCTCCATTGTCAGGCCAACGAACGAATCGAAGGGTGGCAGCTTGGCCCGTTCGGCGGCGATGGCTTGTTGCAGCGCCGGGCTGCCCGCAGCGGACAGGGCATTGAGGAAATCATCTACCGCTTGCATTTGGGGGGCGGTGATCACGGCCGTATCCCCATCCCCCGCCACCAAAGCTGTAAAGTTGGCCTCCCACTGCGCCAGCCCATCCAGCGCCAGATTCCACAGATTGTCATCGGCAAACACCAAATCTGTCATTTCCTCATTGTGCGCATAATACAAATCGGTATAGGCATGGCCGATGGGCGTGGTCAAAACCTCATCGCGCACGTGGTAATACAAGGCTAAATTGGGGATAAAATCGGTCAAACGTGCCAGCGTCTTGACCGGCGGATGGGTATAGAGAAAACAGACTATATCGTCCAACAGGCAGCCATCTTCGGCGCTGCACAGATAAAAATGGGTCGTAAAGATGTTTTCGTTATTCGTCAGATTGGGATCCTCGTTGGGCGAAACGGCCGTTACCTCAACCGACACCGAGCCTTGATACACCTGGCTAATATCCTCATTCACTGCGGCGAGGAGCGAGAAGTTTACCCCCTCCTCCGCAGGCACATCCCCAAATTCACACCTATTGCCCACACATATTCCCTGTGAGGGCGCGTTCCAATTGTAAAAGAATAGGCGATTGCCAAAAACGGATGTATTCACCATCACATCCGAGGCCAATTCTGGCCCCAAATTTTGGAGCCTAAGTTGAATAACGGTGGCCGTGCCCAAAACAGCCCCCGATCCCTCAGACGACACCGCCAGATCGGCCCCCGCCCCGCCTGCCTGGTGCATGAACACATCCGATAGGGCATTAAAATCATTGGCGATCAGATCGTTCGCATCCGCATCGAACACAATCCGGGTTCCATCGCCGGAGATGACGCCGCTGCCCGCCTGCCCGCCGTCCATTTGCCCGCCGGAAGAATCTACGCTGACCCGCGTTGTCGCCACCTGCCCGGTCTCATCAAACACCCCGTTGCCATCTACATCCCGGTCCCGCACAAAAATGTCCTGGCCGAAATTGGTGTCTGCCGGAACCAGGTTATCTGCGGCCGAGGAAAAGACGACGAAACGGCCGTTTCCCGACATCATCGGCGCGCTCGACCAATCATTGGCCTCCTCACCCAAGCCGGATTGGCTGACCAATGTCGTCACGCCTGCCAGCCAATCCCGCGCGAAAATGTTTTGGCGGAATTCCGTCGTGCCCCCGCTCACCAAATTGGTGGCAAACGACTCAAACGTCACTTGCGAGCCATCGGCGGAAATGGCCGGCAGCGCGGAAAAGCCATCGGCGGGAACGCCGCCCACGCCTGTCGAAATCAGCGTCACGCTGACCGCGCCCGCTTCGTCATAGATACCATTCTCGTCGCTGTCGCGGTCATACAGAAAAATATCGTTGGCGTTGTTGGTGTCGTTGGCGACCAGATTGGTTGCGGAGGATGTGAAGACCACCCAGCGCCCATTGGCAGAGATGGCCGGGTCGGTGGAGACGCCGTTGGCGGCTGTGCCGCCGGCGTTTTGCGAAAGGCGCAGGATGAGCGCCGTCCCCGCCTCATCGAACACACCGTTTTCGTCCGCGTCTCTGTCGCGCACAAAAATATCGCTGAAGGGGGAAAAGTCGTTGGCGATGAGGTTGTTGGCGCTGGATTGGAAGACCACGTAACGGCCGTCGGCCGACAGCGCCGGATTGCGCGATTCGGCGTTGCCCGGCGTCCCATCGGCGGCGGCGGAGATGAGGGTGGTGGTGAGTACGGCCGTGTCGCGTACAAACACATCCGTCCAGCTATTCACCGTACCCGTTACCAAATTCGTGGCTTGCGACGCAAAGGCCACATGCCGCCCGGTGGCATCCAATGCCGGGTCATCGGCGTGATTGTTCGCCGCAGCGCCATCCGTCGAGACGGAAGCCATCGTCACCACGCCCGAAGCGAGGTCTTTGACAAATATCTGCCACATACCGCTGGGGGGATCTGTTGTCAAGTTAGTGGCGGCGGAGGCAAAGGCAACGGCCGTGCCATCAGCGGCGAAGGCTGGCGCAAATGAGCCGCCATTGGCCTCGTCGCCCGCGGCAGACACGGAGAGGCGAATGGTTTGCGCCAGCGGCGCTTGCGGCGCGGCGATGCGGGTCGGCGTGTCGTTTGCCGCTGCCTGGGTGATGGCGCGAGCGGTTACGGTGACAAGCACGAGCATGGGGAGGGCAAGGTAAAGGATCAGAATTCGTTTGTGGGGCATATGTTTTTCCTTTGGTTGGAGCGCAAACGTCTTGTTCGCTCTTTGTAGGGCGGTGGCA
>JAKQCM010000266.1 GCA_029559155.1 Chloroflexota bacterium | reverse complement strand
GGTAAAGTCGCAGTTCATGCACATAGCCCTCAAAAACGGCCGTACTGCCCACCATCTCCACCACCTCAGACCCCAGCCATTTCCCGTGCCAGTCGATAAGCTGCGCCAGCGCCACATTGCCCTCAACCGAAAATACGCCCTGGAAGTAACCCCACCGGTTCTCCTCGCGCTCCCACGATTCGGCCACGCCAGGTAGTTCGTCCAGGATGACAGTTTTGTTTGCCGGCAGGGTATATGGCGCTTTTAAGCGCAGCGAGAAATCAGCCATTACCCGCATACCTCCCATACCGGCTGTAGCTGATTACTGTCAGTTCAACCACATCGGTTTTTCTGGAGACGCCAGCATCCTCTACCAGAACAACCACAACGCCACCGTCAGGCGGCAGGGAGAGTGTGTTCGCGCCTTCTACCGCATAGCCGTAATCGCCAAGCACGGCCGTATTGCCGTTCTCTGCGGTCAACCAATTCACCCTGGTCCATATCTGATCAAAGTTTTCGCACATAGCCAGACGGTCGGCAGGAATCAGGATGATTTCGGCTATCGTCAAATGATCTGTAGCTGCCGTGCCATCAATAAATTCGGTGGCCGCTAGAAAGCCACAGTCGCTCGCAGCGCTAATTTCGGTCAAGGCGGTCTGCCCATAGTGCGCATAGAACGGCAAGACAACCTCGCCTACATCTACCGTTCGATACGCATTTGATGTGCCGTTCAGGTAAACCGTATCTAGCGGTATCCCCACCTCCAGACTGTCAGTAGACACCGTGCCGTAATAAATTTTCACTGCAATTTGGGCCGCCGTGCCAACAATTTTGTAGCGTAGAATAGCCCGGTACCGGCCGTTCCAGTGCCGCAAGTTTCCGCTGGGATACGCAAACGCAATAGATGTAAGATGTCGCGGCGTGAGCGTGGTGGGCGATGGGACTAGGCTGTGGTTTATCTGGACAGCCTGGCCACTGTAGGCATTGGCATCGACGATTGTCGTTATTCCGGCAGTTGATCCGGTAGGGTTAGCGGAAAATGACACAATCGGGTTGAAATCGTCAATCCCGGCATTGATTGGACGGATGCCAACCCAGGCGTTATAGACAAATGTGCCGAACGGCGGACCAATTGTCAGACGCGCCACGCGCCCCTCGGCGGTGCCTCCCGGGCCAAATGTGGCCATCCCGCCCAAAACGCTGACGCCGCTGGCGTTTACGGCCGTGCGAGCAACACTACTTTCATGCGCTGGCAGCGTCACAATGGCCAGTTCGCCGATCAGCGATTCGTAACCCATCAGCGGGTCGCTAACCAACGGCACAGCCTGACGACGAGCCTCCATGCGGTAAACAAGCGCGCGTTTGTAGGGAACCTCATCGGCCGCCGATTCTTCTAGCCAGATGGATTCATGTTCATACGGCCGTGCGTGCCATTCGCTGCCCAGCCGCGCCACGCGCTCCAACTGCTTAAACGCCTCCATGATCTCCAGCGCGGTATGCGTATCCGTCGTGCCATATAGCCCATACCGCCGCTCCAGCAGCCCGTCGCTGGTCATGGTTTCATAATAGTTGTTGAGCGTCGCCCTGAGAGCGCCGCCCACCAGGTCGTACTCTAATGCGCCAGATTCGCCGCATAGTCGTAAAATTCGCGTCATTAGAAGCCTCGCGCCAGTTCCTTTTGCCGCTGCCAGCGCTGCAAATTGCGCACGGCGACATCACTCCGATCCTGCGTGTTGACAATAATCGTATCGCCGCCGCCCATTGTCTGTGGGCTGGAAACGGCCGTGGCATCGCCATTACCGCCGCCTATGTGCCGCGATACAAAAGACATCGCCGCCGCCATGGAACTGGTTGCCGATACAGGCACAACCAGTTCGCCGGGCATCAGCAGCGAGGGCACAGAATCGACGCCGGGAATGCCGCCAGAAACAAACCCGCCCGCCGCATAAGGCGTGCGCCCGCCGCCAGCAGGGGCAGGCGGCGTCCCGGCCGTTTCGTAAACAGTTGTCACCCTGACCGTCTTATCGGTCAGCCCATCGAGCATCGCTTTCAGGTTGGAAACGGCCGTGGTCGCCCCTTCCGTTTCGGCCTGCAGCAGCACCTCATACAGGTTGTCAATCGTCGGCTGCAATACATTGTCGATAAATCCAGACACCGACAATTCGGCGATGTCTGTCGAGACAATCAGGTCAATTTTGCGGTCATCCTCCGGGATTCCCTTGGTGATGATCCCCGCCACCTT
>JAKQCM010000232.1 GCA_029559155.1 Chloroflexota bacterium | reverse complement strand
CCTATCAACAAAGATGGCCCCTTCGTTTGGGATGCTGCTAAACGGCTTCCCCTACGTGTTCGCCGAGGGGTTAACAGAGTGGGAGCGGTGGGAATGAAAACACAACCCAACGAGTTACGTTTTTTCGCAATCACCGCAATCACCACCCTCGCACTGTGGCTGCTGTGCGGTCGGCTTGACGTGTTCCTCATCCTGCTAATACCAAAGTTCGCGTTTGACTACCTGCTTGAAAAACACTTCGAGCGGGTTGATAGGTTTGAGAAGAAAGGATAATCCAATGAAAGCTAATTATTTTATCGTACCGAGCCATATCGACCACTTTTTGGTATACGTCAGTGTGTTTGACGGGGAGGCCGTCAAAATTCAGCCCACCGATATATCTGAGATTGAATATCGCCGCTCAAAATCCAGCACATGGGCTATGCTGATTGTGCGCACAAAATGGCGAGAGTTTCGGGAGCAAGGAAGAGACCGCGAACAAATGGACGGGCTATATAATCAGCTTTACCACCTCGCAAGAGAGGCGCGCGCCGTCGGTTCTGGCGTCGCGGTAATCACAAGCGAATTAGCCCAGAATGGAGCACAAAATGACCCATCGTAATCACAACACAATTTGCCCAAAATGCGGGCAGCCCGGCAAGATGGTTTGCTCATCCAAAAGGGGGGTTTGGTTCGCCGGCGAGTTTTGGGGCAACAGGAAAACAGGACGCAAGGACGTTGTTTTTGTGGTTGTATGCAGATGCGCTTTTTCGTACCATATCGGCGGCACAACAAAGCGCATAGCGTGGCAGCGTTTCAAGATGCGCCAGCTTGACCGAGTGCGCTACTTCAAAAACTTTCGGCGTAAACACCGCGTCTATACTATGGACGATATCAGGCATGGGGCGCATTGGCATTCAAACGATTACGAATTTGAGAGAGATACGGAGCGGTGGGAATGAGCAGTAAACTGTATCTCGGTGATTGCCTTGATGTGATAAACGGCATTAATGGCGAGATTGATGCCGTTATAACAGACCCAGTTTGGCCGAATGTCCCGGCCGGTATGTTTGATGTCGCCGACCCTTATATCCTGCTCCACGACTGCCTGGAAATGATAGACGCTAAACGGGTTGTGATTATCATGCGCCTCGACAGCGACCCTAGATTTTTAACGGCCGTTCCGGAAAAGTGGCCGTTCTTCCGTGTACAAACTCTGTCGTACAGGATACCAGGTTATATCGGTCGTAAACTTGGAGGCGAAGAGTTTGCTTACTGTTTCGGCGCCCCGGTAAAGTTCGCACCAGGTAGGCAAGTTATTCCGGGGCGCGGCCCGTCAGTCGGCATTACACCAAAAGACGGACACCCATGCCCGCGTAATTTAGACCATATGCGCTGGTTGGTTAATTGGTGGTCTGATGCTGGCGAGACAGTTTTAGACCCCTTCATGGGTAGCGGCACAACCGGTGTAGCCTGCGCTCAAACAGGGCGCAACTTCATCGGCATTGAAATTGACCCCGGATATTTCGAGATTGCACAGCGGCGCATCCATGACGCTGAACAACAGCCGCTATTGTTTGCATAGAGAAAGGATAATCCAATGACCCATCGTAAAAGCTCAAACGTTTGCCCCGTGTGCGGGGTGCAGGGGAAAATGGATGCCGTAGTTTCATACGTCGGACAAACAAAAATTGTTGGTTACCGGGTGCAATGCCGGTGCGGCGTTGAGCTGTACCCCGAGGAAACCAAAAAAAGCGCATGGTACTGGTTCCGCAACTGGCACGCCAAAAAGATGAGCATCCTGAAAAACATACCGCGCGAAATCAGGGTAAACACGCGCAAAAATATCAGGGCCGGGCACTTGACGCGTGAGGCCGTAAACTTCAAATTTAAATATGCCTGGCTCCGCAACTCATAATCCCGCCTGTCTCATCCTCGCCCCGGTCGTGATGGCCGGGGCTGCTACTTTGGGCTGCGACTGGCAGACCTGCATCGCCGCGGGTATCGGCTGCGCCAGTGGCGTAGCGGTATCGCCAGA
This sequence comes from Chloroflexota bacterium, assembly GCA_029559155.1. Lineage (GTDB taxonomy): Bacteria > Chloroflexota > Anaerolineae > Promineifilales > Promineifilaceae > Leptovillus. The sequence goes on along the minus strand of JAKQCM010000232.1, from coordinate 97 downwards.
CTTGGACCTGGTGAACACCGTGCGTGTCCCGGTCATCGGCTGGCTCTGGGGTGCGTATTGGTGGCCGTACCGTAAGCTAATCGCGCACCGGGCGTAT
>JAKQCM010000227.1 GCA_029559155.1 Chloroflexota bacterium | reverse complement strand
ATGGCCCATAAGCCAGAGGCGGCCCGGCGCACTCTCCCCTTGTCGCAACATGGCCAGACCGATGTCGGGATATAGTTTGACGGATGGGCCAGACGAGAGACGACCTGTCGCTTCGTCACCGGAGGCGCTCTGGGGGATGAGACGCGCGCCAGACCATACCTCGACCGGGGCTGATGGCTCAGGCCGCACAGGGCTCACGACGCGGCGGAGAACGGCCGTCAGCGGCGCACTCCCCCACCCCAGATGAGCCGGCAGGCTGGCGATGATCTGAGGCAAAGCGGCCGTTTCCGGGCACGGAACGGCCGTGGAGAAACCGCGCTCCCCATCGGCCGGAGACGCAGCAGCCAGGCGCACCGCAGGCAAACCCTGAGTCTGTGGCCGGGCCAGAGCAGGCTGCTCTGCGGGCGCGCAAGTTGCCGGGCGCTGCGCCTGAGCCTGTGTCCGCAGTTGATACAGCCGACGATTGGCCGCCAGCAGTTCTGGCGACGCCGCGGTCATACAGTCGTCCATGAGGCAGCCACGGGCCAACCGATGTGATCAAGGGTTGTACACGCATGTGACAACTATTGACACAGGGATCGGCCTGTGCTATTCTCCTAAATGAAATTGTCCGCATAGGAGATACAGACATATCTCCCCCCTCCCCAGTGAAGGGGCTTCATAATCAGGTCAGGATGTTGACGCATCCAAAACCTTCAAAGTATGCGGTTAAGACAAAAACTAAACTCTATGCAGAAGAAGCCAGTATTGCCGCACTGGCTTTTTTGCATTTTTGGCAGACCGGGCTGCCAACCAGTACCAACCAAAAGATGTAGATTTTGATTAGCACTGGTCCACAGCTAAGCCTCACCATTGCACCCCTAGTCTTGTAAACGATGTCCTCATGCCATACGCCTTTCTCTGGGCAGCTACCTGCCTGGGCAGACCACCTGCCTGGGCAGACCACCTGCCTGAGCAGACCACCTGCCTTGGGCCTGCCTGTGCCTGAGCTAAATTGTCTCCAGACAAACCACCTTTGACTTTTTACTCCGTCTGTGCTAACTTAATAAGCGCAAGGGGCAAAAAGAACCCCTCCCTAATAAAAGGGTTTCGCACTGAAGGCGATGCCAACGCCAATAGTCAGCGAAAGATGCAATTCAAAGACAGAAATCATTGAAGGCCAGGTAATGCCAATACCTGGCCTTCTTTATTTGTTAACTGGGTTGCCACACCCAGGAATAACCACATGAGCGCCATGCAGGCGAAAGCGGCCCGCAGGCATGTACGTGTTGAATCCAGTGACGATATAAGGAAATAAAGTGTGTAAGGTCTCGACCGCGAGGGCCACCGCCATTCTCCTGTATACAATTGGCGGTGAAAGCTAGGGATACTTGACCGGTAATGGAAAATCGGTCATAATCAGCTTTACACCGTCAGCCCCATCGGTAACAACGCTCCGGCAAAAGCTCAGTTACCAGGGGCTATTTTTTTGCCTGCTGCACAATTACAGCAAATGCATTAAACCCTTCTGCATTATACATAATCACCCTATTTAGGCAAAGTGTTATCTTGCCTTGCCCACCCCAATACCTCTCGTTTTCTCCCTGCCTTGTCACCCGTATAAGTCCTCTGGGGTCGCGCGGATTTCACGGTCTTTGGCGCCGAATCCGCCACCTCCTCTTGCATCACAACGACGCCTGTCTGGAGAAGCAGAGCCAAACATTCGCTGCGATTCTGCGCCCCGACAGCGCGATAAATCTCCTTCAAATACTTCTTTACCGTGTTTTCGCTCACGTACAGACGCTGCGCCAGGTCGCTGTTCGTAGCCGCGGGATTGGCAACCAGAACCTCTAACAGCTCCATTTGTCGCGGCGTCAGTTCGCACAACGGGTTATCACATCGGTAGCAAAGCGCCAGGGGCATTTATTCGTACATTCCTACGAACATGGGTTCCTCTTCTGAAGCCACGACGAATGTTTTAGGCGAGGGATCGGGAGGAAGGGGGCAGCGCAGCAGCACGTGGGTCCCCCGAGGGGTGTTTTCCATTACCTGCAAGTCTCCACCCACAGAATGCGCCCGTTCGTGCATCCCCACAATCCCCATACAACGCCGCCGGATAAGATCGTTGACGGACAGACCCGCTGCGGCCGTGCCCCGGCCGTCATCCACCACTTCCAACAACAGCATTTCATCGTCCCATACCAGCGTGACAAATGCGGAGTTTGCTGCGGCGTGTTTGACAACGTTGTGCAGCGATTCGGTGATGATATGGCAGACAGGCATTATCAGGTCTACCGGTACAACGCTCGCGTCTCCCGTCACTTCGACCGTGACGGGCAGCCCATAATCTTGACGAAACTGACGTACGACAGAATTTACCGCCATCGGCAATTCCTGCTCCAGCACGGGCGGATATAAACCCAGACAAATACCGCGCA
>JAKQCM010000220.1 GCA_029559155.1 Chloroflexota bacterium | reverse complement strand
CTGCTGGCGGCGCTGCTGTTGGGCGGGGTGATTGGTCAGATTCCGTTGGCGGCCCTGGCCGGCGTGTTGCTGGTGACAGCCTGGCGGATGAATGAGTGGCATACCATTCGTTTTTATTTTCAGCATCGCCTCAAACATGCTATAGCGGCTTTTGTCATCACGCTGGTGGCGACGGTGGTGTTGGACCTGACGCAAGCCATCTTGATTGGTTTTGGCATCAGTACGCTGATTTTTATGGCCCAGATGAGCGAGCTGCGTATTTCGCGGAAACCGGTTGAAGTAGAGCGGTTGACTGGCGCGGAACGGCCGTTTATGCCGGCAGAGCGCAATGTCGCAGTGTATTACCTCAGCGGTCCGCTGTTTTTTGCCGCGGCGCGCCGCCTGTTGGAATTTGTGGAAAGCCATGACGAATCCAATGCGACGCTGATTTTGTCGATTCGCGGTGTGCCGTTAATTGACGCTACCGGTGTGGAAGTTTTGCGCGAGCTGCTGCAGCGGCAGCGGCAAGGCGGCGGCGATGTTTTGCTAACGTCGATGGATGATCGGGTGCAAGTGTTGCTGCGGCGCACCGGATTTTTAGAGGAACTTGGCGAGGATCATGTGTATTGGAGCGCGGATAAGGCGATTCTGACCCTGGGGGTGGATGTAGAGCAGGTTGTGGGTGGGGAGGTAACGGCCGTTCCCCAACCGCCAATCATGGAAACCATTACGATCGCCCCCTTTGCCGAAAAAATGGAAAAAACCGGCGGCGATTCACGCTAAACACGCGACCGTTTACAAAAAAGGGCGCTGAGAAGAATCTCAGCGCCCTTTTTACATGATCCTTGCTTGGTTATTTAGCCGGTGACTGGCAGATTGGCCAGCGGGACGTTGGTAAAGATAAAGTTGGCGTTTACCCAGCCGACCAGACCATTTTCCAGGCGAACTTGAACCCAGGGCGGCGTAACGGCCGTGGCGCTGCGCCCAATCAGCAGCAATCCGTTGCCATTGTACACGGTGGTGACAACTGGGAATGGCAATCCTGGGCCGGAACGAACGTTCAGCGCACCGGTGGTTACAACCGCGTTGGTGGTGACTGGCGGCGGGGGTGTTGTGCCGCCGACAACGGGCAAATTGGTGATCGGCACATTGGTTTGCAGCAGGGTTGCATTGACCCAGCCGGTCGTCCCTTTGGGGGTCTGGATTTGGACCCAACTGGAATCGGCGGTGCGGCCGAGCAGGTTCACCCGCGTGCCCTGGTAAACAACTTCCAACACGCTGAAGCTGACGCCCGGCCCGGAGCGGACGTTCAGGGCGCCGGTGTTGACTGTGCCGGCCGGCACGTTGCTGGAACCATCGACAATGGGCAGGCTGGTAATGGCGACGTTGCTGACGATGTAGCTGGTGTTTACCCAACCTTCCACGCCGGTAGACAGGCGAACTTTAGCCCAGCTGGCATTTTGGTTCCGGCCAATGAGCGAAAGATTGGTTCCGAATGGTACGGAGGTGAGGGCGTTAAACTCTGGTCCCGGGCCGGAGCGTATGTTCAGCGCGCCGGTGTTGACAACGGCCGTCGCGCCTGGCGGCGTCGTGGTGGAATTGTCCAGCACGGGCAGGTTGGCGATGGGTGAGTTGGGGGTGATGTATCTGGCGTTTACCCAGCCTTCCTGGCCGTTGAAGAGCCGAACTTTCACCCAGCTGTTGTCGGCGTTGCGACCCAGCATTTGCACGACGTGGCCGTTATACACGGCTGCGACTGCGCCAAATTGCAGCCCAGGACCCGACCGAACGTTGAGCGCGCCGGTGTTGACAACGGCCGTTGCCCCACTGGTTGGCGGGGCGACTGCGGTGATGATGGCCAGAGAGCTAACAGGAACATTGGTGTTGAGCGCGCTGCTGTTTACCCAGCCTTCCGTGGTGTCCACCATGCGAACTTTTACCCACGCATTGTCGGCGGTGCGGCCAAGCAGCGTGAAGGTGTACCCCTGGTAGGCAATGGTCACAATCGGGAAGCCGTAGCCTGGGCCGGAGCGCACATTCACCGCGCCGGTATTCACCACGCCAATTGCCGGGGTGTTGGCCGGGGGGATGGGCGTAGCGCCGGGAGGCACGACTCCTGTACCCACAACCGGCAAATTATTGAGCGCCACATCCATTTGCAGGTAGTTGGAGTTGACCCAACCGACAACGCCGTCGAAGGTGCGAATCTCTACCCATGTGTTGAAGCCGCTGCGGCCCAGAACCGCCACCGCGTGTCCCTGGTAGGAAGTGGTGATGATGCCAAATTCCAGTCCGGGTCCGGATCGCACGTTGAGCGCGCCGGTGCTGACAATGCCTGTGGCGGCGCGATCTTGAGCCGCGGCCGTTTGCACCGAGACCAGCGCCACAATGCCGATGACCAACGCCAAAATAAGATACCATTTAGCAAATTTTGCTTGTTTGAACATAAGACACCCTCCTGCGGATGTAATTTACCGGCAATGATGCAAGGTTACATAACAGTATTACATAAGAGTATAGTCCAGAATTGGCCCCAATTGCAAGCAGTTGTTCCAGAAAATTGTTCCCATCCCCAAAATCGCCACGAAATTAGACAAGTTGCCAGATGTGGGTTGTCAGAATGGGGTACGTCGGATTAGATAAAGTGTGAGTCCCTCGTTATAATCCGAGCAGAATGTGTCAATTCTGATCGTCACGAGGTCTACAATCATCGTGTGGCTTTGTGGTTGGCGATAAGGAGAGTTGAGTGGATGAGAGATGAACATACACCGCGTGTTTTGATTGCGAAACCGGGACTGGATGGCCATGATCGAGGCGCAAAAGTAGTGGCCCGCGCGCTGCGTGATGCCGGCATGGAAATCATTTACACCGGTTTAAGGCAGACTCCGGAAATGATTGTCGAGGCTGCGCTGCAGGAAGACGTGGACGCGATAGGTCTGAGCATTCTTTCTGGCGCGCACTTGCCGTTGACGGAGCGTGTGCTGGCCCTTTTGCGCGAAAACGACATGACCGACGTGCCTCTCTTTTTGGGCGGGATTATTCCGGCGGATGATTTGCCGGTCTTAAAAGATATGGGCATTGCGGCCGTTTTTGGGCCTGGTTCCAGTACCGACGAGATTGTAAGGTTTGTGCGGGAGGCCCTGCAGCGTGGATGATCTTTTGCGACAGGTGCGCGACGGCCGTCCGCGAGCAATCGCCCGGTTGATTAGCCTGGTAGAAAACAGCGAGACGGCCGCGGAAACGGCCGTTACCGCCCTTTATCCCCATACCGGCCAGGCGCACGTCATTGGCATCACCGGGCCGCCCGGAGCAGGCAAAAGCACACTGGTCAACGAATTGGCCAAAGCCTTTCGCCGTCTGGATCAGCCGGTGGGCATTATTGCCGTAGATCCCAGCAGCCCATTTACGGGCGGCGCATTGTTAGGCGACCGCGTCCGCATGCGCGATTTGGCCGGAGATCGGGGCATATTCATCCGCAGCATGGCCTCGCGGGGCAATTTAGGCGGGTTGGCGGAAGCGACGGCCGCGGTCATTAAAATTCTGGATGCGGCCGGCTATCCGGTTATCTTGGTGGAAACAGTCGGGGCGGGGCAGGCGGAAGTCGACATTGCGACGATGGCCCATACAACCCTGGTGATTGAAGCGCCGGGCATGGGCGATGACATTCAAACGTTTAAGGCCGGCATTTTGGAAATTGCCGATGTCCTCGTTGTGAATAAAGCAGACCGGCCGGGCGCGGATCGGACGATTAAATCGTTGGAGCTGATGCTGCATTTGGGCGCGGGACCGGCTGTGGGGCATCACGGCCGTTTACCAGCCGAAGCCGCTTCGGAGCCACTGATAGCCGATGAGGTCTGGTCGGTTCCTGTGCAGCCGACGACGGCCGTAAACGGGGAAGGCATTCCAGAGCTGGTTGACGTCATCCAGCGGCATTGGCGTTATTTGCAATCATCCAGCAATTGGCTGGCAAAAGAAAAAATCCGCAGCCGTCGAGAAATGGAGCGTCTTTTGCAGGCGCGGCTGCTGCGCCAACTGCGGGTGTCGGTATCTTTAGACTTACAGGAGGCATTGATCACGGCCGTTGCTGCCCGAGAAATGGATCCGTATACGGCCGTTGCCCACCTGTTCGCCAAACTATCTCCGTAATTACCCAAACAATCTTGTGCAGGGAGGCGGTTCGCATGGTCAAATTATCTGTTGGCGACATTAAGCTGTTTGCCGGGTCTGGCTGCCCGGCGCTAGCCCAGCGCATTGCCGATTACATCGGCATTCCCCTCAGCCCCTGGGATATTGTGGAATTTCCCAATGAAAATTTGCTCGTTCGCCTGTCTGGCAGCGTGCGGGGCAAAGATGTGTATATCATTCAGAGCCATTCCCGCCCTGTTCATCGCAATATCATGGAGCTGTTGATTGCCATTGATTGCATGAAGCGCGATTCGGTGGGGCGGGTAACGGCCGTGGTCCCCTACATGGCCTACTCTCAGAGCGATAAAAAAGTCGAGCCCCGCGTCCCCATCACCGCCAGATTGCTGGCGGACATGATCGAAGTCGCCGGGGCCGATCGTTGGATGACGATTGACCTGCACGCCGGACAAATCCAGGGCTTTTATAAAATCCCTGGCGATTCGCTCACGGCTTCGCACATTCTCATGGATTATTTGAACGAGAAACACCTGGATGGAGTGGTCGTCACGCCAGATTTGGGCTACGCCAAACAAGGGCGAAATGCGGCCGCTCGCCTTGATTTGCCGCTGGCGTTTGTTGAAAAAAGACGTGTGGGCAACACCCGCGAACGGCAGGCGCTGTCCATTATCGGCAGCGTGGCGAATAAAGATGTCATCATTGTCGATGATTTGGTGGACACGGCCGGTTCCATTGAACAAGCCGTCAACCTGGTGAAGTCGCAAGGCGCACGGGATGTTTATATTGCGTTTACGCATCCGGTGCTGTCTGATCCGGCCGTCACGCGGCTGCGGAATTTACCCATCAAAGAAATCATAACCACCGACACACTGCCTATTCCGCCGGAAAAAATTCTGCCCAACATGACCGTTCTGACCGTAGCCAAGCTGTTGGGCGAAGTCATTCTTCGCTCGCACGAAGGTCGAAGTGTCGGAGAGCTTTTCAACGAATAAACCCAATCAGCCCAATCAAAGCGCTGTGAGTTAATACAAAATTAAGATAATCGTGGTAAATTAGTTGACGCTGCATCCATTCACAAAGAAAGGTAGATAATCGAGCCTCTTTGCCAACAGCTTGCTAACCCCTTGGCATTGCTGCGGCTTGTTTGGTAATTTACACCGAGCAGAAAGATTCAGAGACTCGTTAATTTAGCTTCTACCCAATCAAGTTAAGGTCTTATCAACTGGTATGTTTAAAAAACTTTTCACAAAAATCGTTGGAGATTCCAACAAAAAATTGATCGCCAGCTTGCGGCCGATTGTCAACGAAGTTGGCGATTTGGAAGCGACGCTGCAACACATGAGTGATGACGAACTGCGCGCCAAAACGGCCGTACTCCGCGAACGCCTCGAACATGGCGAAACGCTGGAAGATTTGCTGCCGGAAGCATACGCGCTGGTCCGCGAAGCCTCTGTGCGTACAACCGGCCTGCGCCATTACGACGTCCAGATTATGGGCGGTATCTTGCTCCATCGCGGCGAAGTGGTTGAAATGCGCACAGGTGAAGGGAAAACGCTGGTAGCTACCTTGCCCTTATTCCTGAACGCCCTAACCGGCCGGGGCGCGCATCTGGTAACGGTGAACGAATACCTGGCGCGTCGTGATGGCGGTTGGATGGGCAACATTTTTTACCATCTGGGCCTGAGCGTCGCTTGCATCGGCCCGCAGCAGTTTTCCGCGTTGTATGACCCCGACTACGTAAACCCTGGGGCCGAATTGGAAGACGAGCGGCTGGTCCATTGGCGGCCGTGCACGCGCCAGCAAGCCTATTTGGCCGACATTACCTATGGCATCAGCAGCGAGTTTGGGTTCGATTACCTGCGCGACAACATGGCGACGAGCAAAGATCGGATTATGCAGCGCGAACTGTATTTTGCGGTCATTGACGAAGTCGACAATGTGTTGATTGACGAGGCGCGAACCCCGTTGATTATTTCTGGGCCTGCACCACGTTCCGGCAAGGATTATGTGCGTTTCGCCGATTATGTGCGGCGGCTGCGTGAAAACACAGCCGAAGAAGATGAAGACCCCACCGGCCATTATGACATCGACGAGAAAAGCCGTTCTATCAGCCTGACGGAAATGGGTATTGCGGAAATTGAAAACCGCATTCCAGAAATCGACCAGGATGCTGGCGACAGTTTGTACGATCCACGCTTTTTCCATCTGACCTACTATCTGGACAACGCTCTGCGCGCCCAATATTTGTTTAAGCGGGATGTGCATTATGTGGTACAAGATGGCGAAGTGATCATTGTCGATGATTTCACCGGCCGTTTAATGCCCGGTCGGCGTTATTCGGATGGTCTGCATGAAGCGATCGAAGCGAAAGAAGGGGTGAATGTGCGCCGTGAGACGGTTACTGTGGCCACAATCACGCTGCAGAACTATTTCCGGTTGTACGAAAAACTGGCCGGTATGACCGGTACGGCGCTGACGGACGCCGAGGAATTTAACGAAATTTACGAACTGGGTGTGGCGCCGCTGCCGACGAATGTGCAAGATGTGGTGGAGTCCGGTCAGTTGGGTCTTCAGGAGCGCAAGGAAAAAGTTGAAGGCGCTGAGGCCACTGTGTACGTGGACCCGCAGTCTGGAAAGCCGGTTTATTTCAAGCGTATCGACTTTGCCGATCAGGTGTATGCGACGGTGGAGGCGAAGGATAAGGCGATTATTCGTGAGATCAAGCGCATTCATGAAAACGGCCGTCCCATTCTCGTCGGCACCACATCCGTAGAACATTCAGAAATTATTGATCGCCTGTTAAAAAGCGAAGGCATCCCCCATACCGTTTTGAACGCCAAAATTCATCAGTCTGAAGCGCTGGTTGTGGCGCAGGCTGGTCGAAAAGGGGCCGTTACCATTTCTACCAACATGGCGGGTCGTGGTACGGATATTTTGTTAGGCGGCAATGCCGAAGGGCTGGCCGCCGAGATGATCGAAAAAGAGTTGTTCGACCGTGTGCAGTTGACTCAACTGGCAGTGCGCCTGTTTGAAGAAGGCGCAGAGGTCGCGTATGCCTACGCCCAGAAACACGCCAAACTGGATGACGTGTTGGTTGAGGAGCTGCAGCACACCAAGACTCGTTTTGATGAGGCGCTGGCGGAAATTGAGAAGGTGCAAATTATTGGCTATCTGGCCCGCACGCTGCAAGAGCCATACGATCTGGATTATGATCAGACGTTGTACGTGGTTCGTCTGGTGCGCGGCGGCATGTTGAGCGAGGCCCGGGTCTACCTGGATGATCTGAACAAAGATGTGGCGCTGGTTGATGACATTGTGCGGCTGCAGGAAGAATACGGCCGTTACCAGGCCATCCACCAGGACCCCAAAGCCACCGCCCAATTCCTGGCCGAAATGTTGTTCGATAAACACTTTAACGGCCGTGCGGCCCTCATTCGCGCCGTCCTGGCCGGCGATACCAACGAAGCCCAACGCATCATCAACGCTGTGCCCGGCCTGCCTGCCGACACCATCGGCAAAATCGAAGCTCTAAAAGGCCAGGCCAAAGCCGAGCAACGAGAGGTCCGCGATCTGGGCGGCCTGCATGTGATTGGCTCGGAACGGCACGAATCACGCCGTATTGATAATCAGCTTCGTGGCCGCGCCGCCCGCCAGGGCGACCCTGGCTCTTCGCGCTTTTTCCTCTCCCTGGAAGACGACCTCATGCGCCGGTTTGGCGGCGAACGGCTCAAAGCCTGGATGTCGCGCGGGGTGTTATCGAACATTCCCGAAGACACACCCCTGGAATTCAGCGTGCTAGATCGCATCATCGAAAGTTCGCAAGAGCGAATCGAAGGCTACAACTTTGATCTACGCAAAAACATCGTCGAATACGACGATGTCATGAACCGACAGCGGCAAGCCATCTACAATGAAAGACGCGCCATCCTGCTAGGCGAAACCATCGACCTGAACGAAAAAGTAGGTGAAGCATTCACCAACGCAATTGAAGAACTCGTCGATAATTACATCGACAACTACATCGGTTTTGTGCGCACTGAAATTGACCGCACGATCAATGACTTCAGCACCGATGCCCTGGATACCATCAACATCAATGGCGTGATAGCTCGCCTGCGCGGCCTGTTGCCGGCCATCACAGAGTTAGATCGCGCCGAATTAGCGGAGTTGTCCACCGGCCGTTTGGCTGATACCTTGCTTACTCTGGCGTATGAAAATGAAGAAAACGGCCTGAACATTCAGCAGTTGCTGCAAGCAATGGGGCGGTTCTTGCCCCTGTTGGCTTCTGTGCCCAATCTGGGCAGCCTGTCCGGGCGGCGTTCCGGGCAGCACCAGGCGCGCGAGAATTCCCGGCGTGACTACCTTGCTCATGTAGAAGAGTTTTATAACGACTTCCTGGCAGAGCAAATAGCGCCCGCAGAGCGGACGAAAATCTGGCAAGAAGCCGAAGAGAAGCTGAATCAGGCATTTAGCCAGTTTAATCTGGACGGTTTGTCGATTAAAAATGCCGCGTCGCGCCAGCTTCGTTTCCGGCTGGCGGTTGATGCGGCTCTGCGTGATTTGCTGCTCAAGGGACTTTCGACGTTGGACAGCGAACAAATGGTGGCGGCTCTGCGCGGGTATGTGACCAAGCATCAAAACAGGTGGCGCGAGCGCATTGGCCCTGAAGAGTATGAGAATTTTCAACGCCTGCTGCTACTGGATGCCATCGACCGCGAATGGCGAGATTACCTGACAGCCATGGACGATTTGCGCCGCGAGGTTGGCTTGGAAGCCGTTGGTCAGCGTGACCCGAAGGTGCAATATAAAATTCGTTCGGCGGAAATGTTTGCCAACATGCGCCAAAATGTGAACCGCGATGTTGTGGATCGGTTCTTCCGGCAGGTGGAGAGCCATCAGGCATACATTAAGCAGCAAGAAGCTGAGGTGACGTATCAGTTGAAGGCTCAGGAGGCGGGTTTCCAGGTGGTGAAGCGTAGTCAGGGGAAGGGTGTGGAAACGCGCCGCGACGTGCCTAAGGTTGGGCGCAACGATCCTTGCCCGTGCGGCAGCGGTAAAAAGTATAAGCATTGTCATGGCAGCGCCACCCCCACGGCCGTTGCCCCGGCACAACCGCCCGCCAAGAAACGGCCGTCACGTAAATAAATATGCTCAGGGTTTAGGAAAAAGACAGCGCAGCTCAACTAAAAAGGAAAAAGCGCTGTCTTTTTGTATCTGTACAGCCCCCTAGGGATTGCTCCTGAGAATTTGGCTGATTGGGGCATCAAACCTTTGGGGGCGTGCTGAACGGCTACGTCTTTTTTTCTTAATCGTTGACTTTTAACGTCACTTTCACTAGCATTCATTGACGTTTCCCGGAAATAATGCTTTTATCGGTACTCGTCCGAAAATAAAATTCTTTAACTGCAATTCCACCAACACCGGTTCATTTGGTGGCTTGGGGCACAGTTAATCGAACTATTTAGCCTTTGAGTAATTACCTTATGTTACAAAGTGCAACCTATTTAGACGCATTACGTCTTTGGCGACCAGCTATCAAGGCAGTTACTACATTCGCCGGGGTTCAGGAGCTGGTGGTTCAATTTGCTACAGAACAGTTTGATGTTCAAGAAGCTGTTTTGTCGTTAACGGCCGTTGCCCCAACCACTCAATCGCCCAATTACACCCAGCACCTGCCAATCGGCTATTCAGGATATTGGCTCACCCTCACCCGCGCCCATCACTTTACTACTGAGGAATTGGAACTGGCTGAACTGATGGTTGCCCAATTAGCCACCATGCCTTTCTTTCGGCCTGCCGCCAACGCTGCCCGTTTCCGATTTCTAGAAGCTGTATTCAGTGTGGCCGAAATTGTGCGCACCCTTGGCCCATTGCTGCCGATTTGCGAACAAGTGCAAGCGCAGATTTTTGATATTTTTTCGGTGGATTCCGGTTTTATTGCCCTTCACGATCTGCAAACCCGCGAACTTTCTTTCCCCTGTCTGGTTTATGAAAATCAATCGCTGGCTCGCGAGAAAATCTCTAGCCTGGACCTGGATAGTTTGGCGGCCTGGGTAGTTGCCAACGGCTTGCCATACGTTACCGGCGATTGGCCCAATGACGACAAGCCGGTTCGGGGCCTTGCTTTTGGCGATGAACCTCGCTCGGTGATGTGCGCGCCCATGCTCTTTGGCGACGACGTTTTGGGGGCCATTTCTGTGCAAAGCAACAAAAGCCACCTGTTTGGGGCGGCAGATTTCGAGATTTTGCAGGCGGTGGCGTCGCATCTGGCGACGGCCGTTCACAATGCGTATCTCTATGCCCATGCCCAAGACCTGATCGCCAAAGGCACCCACGATTATCAGATTGCCGTGGCGCTGCGGCAGGCAATTTCCGCCATCAGCAGCACCTTAAAACAAGACGCCATCCTCAAGCAGTTAACGCTGGCGTTAAATGGCGTTTTGATTTTTGATACCGCTTATATCTTTTTGTCGGAAAATCGCCGATTTAAACTCGTCGCCAGTCATGATGTCGAGGATCGCCCACTAGAACATGCGCCAGCGGAACTGGAAGCCATGTGGCAAGACAACCCGCTCCTGCGCGAAATTCGCCAGCACCGCGAGGCAATTTTGCTGCCAAACCCGACCGCAATTGCCCAGGTGGAATCTTTCCCTGACAGCGATAAGGTAAAGAGCTGGCTAGGCACACCCTTTATCGCCGGCGGCGAAATGCTGGGGGTGTTGATCATCCAAAGCAAGCAGCCAGATATGTTTGGCAAGCAGCAGCAGTGGTTGTGCGCTACGTTGGCGGCGCACACGGCCGTTGCCCTGCAAAACGCCCGCCTCTACCGCCAGACCCAACAGCAGTTAAACGAACTCAGCACACTCTATCAGGCCAGCGCCACCATGACAGCGAATCTGGACCAGGAATTTGTCTTGCAATCCGTCGTCGCTGAAATGGTGCGCGCTTTGCAAGTCGATAGCTGCACAATTTTTGTATGGGATCGCGGTCGCCAGCATCTTGTCCAGGCTGCCCACAGCAACCTGCGGCAAAAGATGAATCCGGTCATGCCAGCCGGAGTGGCCCCGGAGGCGATCGGCCTGAGCCGGGTGGAAAACCTGGAGAAAAACGAGATTATTCAGTACATTTTTGACACGCGTGAAGCCTATACGCTGCGCTCCGATAACGCCCACACCCTCGATCGGCAAACAATGTTAAAAGCGGCCGGACTGACGGCCGTTCTCCTGGTCCCCCTGGTTCGCGGCGATGATGTTTTGGGACTGCTGGCCCTGGGGCAAGTTTCAGAACTGCGGGCGTTTACCACTGGCGAGCGTCGGTTGGCCCAAAATTTAGCCGGGCAGGCGGCTATCGCCATTGAGCATGCCCATTTATTCGCCCAGGCGCAGCGCCGGGTTGAAGAGTTGGCTACCTTCCACAACATCGTTCTTCAGCTCAATACTCCGCTCAAACAAACCACGGTTCTAGACGCCATCACCGAGTCTGCGCTAAAGCTGGTGGATGCCACCAATCTGCATATTTATTTGTACGATCAGGCAACCGGACAATTTACCTTTGGGTCCGCCTTGTGGCGTGACGGCCGTCGGAATGCGGCGGTAACGGCCGTGCGATCTGATGGTCTTACCGCTACCGTCGTTAGGCTCGGCGAGCCGGTCATCATCAACAACGCGGCCGAACACCCGCTCTTCCAATCCCAAGGAGCCAAAGAATGGGGCATCCAGGCGATTGCCGGATTTCCCCTCAAGCGTGGCGATGAAGTAATTGGCGCGTTTACCATCACCTACCTGCATGCCCACGTCTTTACCAAGGATGAAATTTTGCTGCTGAACTTGCTGGCCGATCAGGCGGCCGTGGCTGTGCGAAACGCTCGCCTTTTCGACGAGTCACAACGACGACTGCGCGACATGTCTGCGCTGGTGGACATGGCCCAAAAAGTAACAGGCAAGCTGAAAATCCGCTCCGTATTGCAAACAACCGTTCAGATTTTGCAAGGTCTCCTCAATGCCCGCGCCAGCACCATCACCATGCTAACCGAAGATAGAAAAGAATTGATTGTCGCTGCGGCCGTGGGCGTCGATGAAGAGTACATGCAGGCTAGAATGCAGGTTGATGAAAGTATTTCTGGCGAAGTGGTGCGCGACGGCGACCTGGTTTACATTCGGGACACCTACGAAGAACCTCAGTTCCTCTTCTTTAGCGACATCGTGCGCAGCCTGCTGGTAGTGCCGCTCATTGTGCGCGGTGAAACCATCGGCACATTAACCATAGACAGCGACAAAGCCAATGCTTTCAGTGAATCGGATATCCAGTTGATGACCATTGCCGCCGCTCAGGTGAGCATTGCCATCTCCAATGCCGGGCTGTTTGAAGAAGTGGAAGCGCGCGCCCAGGAATTGGCGGAAGCATACGACGAATTAAAAGAAAGCGACCGCTTAAAAGACGAGCTGGTTCAAAATGTCTCTCACGAGCTGCGCACGCCGCTCACTTTTGTGAAGGGCTACGTGGATTTGTTAATGGATGGCGAAATGGGTCTGGTGACGCCCGCTCAGCAAGATGCGCTGCAAATTGTGGCCACAAAAACAGATGAAATTACACGGCTGATCGATGATATCATCACCTTGCAACGTATTGACGCCGGTAATTTGCAGGTTGCCCCTTGTTCTATTTCGGACCTGATTCAAAAGGCGATTGCCGGGCACCGCATGGTGGCGGAGAAAAAAGGTTTGCTCGTGGAGGCGGAACTGCCACCGACCGAGGGAATCGCGCCGGTGGATAAAGGTCGGATTAATCAGGTGCTAGATAATCTGATTGCCAACGCCCTGAAGTTCAGCCCTGATGGCGGTACGATTCGGGTGCGGTTGGAAGAAGATGAGCAAGAAGTTCGCGTGATTGTTTCTGACCAGGGCATTGGCATGCCCAAAGAGAAACAAACGCGCATTTTTGATCGGTTTTACCAGATCGACGGCTCGTCGCGGCGGCGATTTGGGGGGACGGGCATTGGTTTGGCGATTGTAAAACGTATTGTAGATGCCCATCAAGGCAAAATTTGGGTTGAAAGCGAGCCAAATGAAGGCAGTTCGTTTTATTTTACGCTGCCGAAAATGAGGCAGGCGCAGGGCGAGCCGGTCAAAAATTGAAGTTAGTTGGCGCTTGTTGATTTGGGTGTACGTTGGTAGTGGTAGTATGCACAAAAACGGAAACATTACGTTGTCAAAAGAATATTTAAAGGCGATGCCGAAAATTGATCTCCATCGCCATTTAGAAGGCTCGCTTCGCTTGAGCACATTGTTGGAAATTGCGCGCGAGTATGGTTTGGATTTGCCAGCCGCTAATTTAGAGAAGTTACGGCCGTTTGTGCAAATCACCGATGACCCCCCAGATCACGAAGCCTTTTTAAGCAAATTTGAGATTTTACGACACTTCTACCGCAGCCCACAGGCCATTAGCCGGGTGGCGTACGAGGCTGTGGCGGATGCGGCGCTGGATAATATCCATTACCTGGAATTGCGCTTTAGCCCGCAGGCTCTGGCGCGCGTGCGGGGGTTTGACTGGGGAGAGGTGACAGATTGGGTAATAACGGCCGTACAAAAAGCCAGCCGCGATTACAACATCCAGGTCGGTCTAATCGTTACGCTGGTGCGCCACGAACCGGTAGCCCAGGCTTACCACGTGGCCCAAATTGCCTACGACCGGGTCGACAAGGGCATTGTCGGCATCGATCTTGCAGGCGATGAGGTCAAATATCCACCCGCGCCTTTCACGCCTATTTTTAAAACCGCCAAAGAAGCTGGCCTAGGCGTCACCATTCACGCAGGCGAATGGGCCAGCGCCGTCGGCGTGCGTCAGGCAATTGAAACGCTCTATGCCGATCGTGTGGGGCATGGCGTGCGTGCCATTGAAAATTCCTGGGTATTAAAATTGATTCAGGAACGTAATATCGCGTTGGAAGTGTGCCTGACAAGCAACTTGCAAACCGGTGTTGTGCACAGTATCAGCCATCACCCGCTGGTCGATATGCTGGACCTGAACATATTGGCGACCCTGAACACCGATGATCCCTGTGTGAGCAATTTGACGCTGAGTGATGAGTATGAAGTGGCGATGCAGGATTTGGGACTACCTTACCAGCAGCTGCGCCGGATGGTGCTCAATGCCGCGTCGACGGCATTTTTACCCGTAGACGGCCGTAGGCGACTGGTGTCCCATTTTGAATCCGTATTGCCAGAAACCGCCCCCGAGTTCTTGTTCTCAGAAACCTGAGATCTGGCGCCTACCCCGCGTTCCATTCCTTCACAGCTATCTTAATCATTAACTGTACATCTTTATCGGGGATGTCGGTAGGCTTTTCGTAATGCTTCCCATCTACTTCGATGCGCAGACCGCCGGTGGCGTTCTGACGCAGGCGGACGCTGCGACCGGCCATCTTGGGGTCAGTCGCCAGATGCTTTTGTAAAATGGCGTCTATTTGTTCGGCGATGCTTTGCGGTTTGGCCGGTTCAGCGATTGGCTTAACATCGCCGGCCGGGGTAAAGGCGACTAGCGGCTCGGCGTTTGTTACCGGTTCCGGGCGGTTGAACAGCCGAAAGCCGCCTTTGGGCGGTTTGCCGACTAGTTGATCGCGCTGGGCTTCGAGCTGAGCCAGAAATTCTGCCTGTTTGCGAGCCATTTCTGGCGACACTTCTTCGGCTTCGGCAGGAGCGGCTGGCGGCGCAGGCGCGTCGTTTTTCAGAGCAGGAGCCACGCCCACATCGACCAGGTTTTGATACCCACCGGCAAGCACAACCAGTTCGCCAATCGCCGCCAGGATTCTTTGTCGGAGTTTAGGATCGGCGATCTCGGCCGCGGTTTCGTAACGGTGCTCGTTAATTTCTACTACCAGCTTGCCCAGAGGTGGGAGGCGTAAGATGCGCATAATTTCAATTTCGTTTCGCATTGTGTTTTATTCCTTTTTGGGGTCATGTTCACCCAATCGGGCAGATATATTGTGGATCTGGCGGCGCGCCAGAACCTTTTAATGTTGGCAGTGCGGACAAAAGTGAGTGCTGCGGCCGCCCAAGACGATGCGAACGATGGGTGTTTGGCACTCATAACACGGATCGCCGGTGCGGCGGAAAACGGCGACCGCGTTTTGCATGTCGCCTTTCTGGCCATCTGGTTTGATGTAGGTGCTGATGCTGGCTCCTTCGCGGGCTATGCCCAGGCGCAGCACTTTTTGTACGGCCGTATGAAGCCGAGATATTTCCGCTGTAGAGAGGGAAACGGCCGTGCGTCGTGGATCAATCCCGGCGTAGAACAGTGATTCGTCGGCATAGATATTACCAATGCCGGCAATGATGGTCTGGTCGAGCAGCAGTGGCTTAAGCGCGCGCCGCCGGCCGGCCAGCCGGTCGGCCAGCACATCGGCCGTGAATTCAGGAGCCAGCGGTTCCGGGCCTAGCTTGCCCAAAATTTCCGCCGGATCCGTAACCAGATAGACCCGGCCAAACTTGCGAGTGTCGCTAAAACGAAGTTCACGGCCGTCGGCCAGGCTAAACGTTGTGTGTACATGTTTCGAGGCAGGCGCAGCTTGGTCCACCACCGACAGATGTCCGGACATTTTCAGGTGGATGATAAGCGTTTCACGGCCGTTTAGCGTAAACACCAGATACTTGCCCCGGCGGTTAATGGCCAGGATTTTTAGACCGTAGATCCTGGCCTGTAGCTCCGCCAGATCGGGGGTGATAATCTGGCGCGGCCAATCGCTGCGCACATCGGTAATCGTGCTGCCGATCAGCGGTTGGCGCAGCGCGCGCACAGTGGTTTCTACTTCCGGTAATTCGGGCATGAGGCGCTTAGAAGGTCTCGAACTGGCCGTTTGCGTAAAACAGATCGCCATCGACCCAGATTTGCCCGCCGTTACGCATGTCGCATATCATGTCCCAGTGGACGGAGGATTTGTTTTGGCTACCGGTTTCGGGATAACCGCTGCCAACGGCCGTGTGCAGAGTGCCGCCAATCTTTTCATCATACAAAATCGACTTGGTAAAGCGGTCAATGCCATAGTTGGTGCCAATGGCAAACTCGCCCAAATAGCGAGACCCTGGGTCTGTATCCAGCACGCTGATGAGAAACTCTTCGTTCTTTTTAGCGCTGGCGTCGGTGACACGGCCGTCCACGAACCGCAGTTCAACTCCTTCCACCTCGCGTCCGCTATAAATGGCCGGGTATGTATACCGAATCCACCCGTTCACCGAATCCTCTACCGGCCCCGTGAACACCTCTCCATCCGGCATATTGGCCGTGCCGTCCGCGTTGATAAACACGCGACCCTTGATCGACAGAGTCAAATCCACATTCGGCCCTTTTACCACAACCCGATCCTTGCCCGCCAGCCAATCCACCAATTTTTGTTGTCTGTCGCGCACTTTTTGCCATTCACCTACCGGATCGTCCTTGTCGACATAACAAGCCGAGTAGACAAAATCTTCAAAATCGGTCAGCGACATATCCGCCTCTTGGGCCTGAGCATTTGTCGGGAAAATTGTCGTAGTCCAGCGCAACTCGCCTCGGGCGCTTCGCTCCATAAAAGTTTTCATTAGATCACGTCCGGCAATCCGGGAAATTTGCTGTCGGCTGGCGTCTACATTGCTCAGCGCGCGCGTATTCAAGCTGCCTCGCAGGCCAATCAGACAATCATAAGTTTCCATGGCGATTTTTACAGGATCGCTGATATGCCGAAGCTGCTCTTCGTTCCCCTCTTTTAGCATAATCTCAGAAAAGATTTCCTCTTCCCAAAATACAGTCGGGTGACCTCCTGCGCGAATGACCTCGCGAAAGGTTTCCTCTACCAGAGGCAGGGAGCCGCTGCTGCCGCGGATCACTACTTTGTCGCCAGGTTTAACGGCCACACTGTAACTAACCAGTAAATGCGCCAGGCGGGAAATGCGTGGGTCTTTCATCTTTACGGCCTCCAAATGAACCATACAATACACAAATCATTGATAAAATCTCTCGGAGATTATACAGTAAATAAGGGCAGGGATTACAATCCAAAACTTGCCCGGCATGTTATGACAAGGGGTTCACGCCGCTTCACTGCGGACTCGGTGGCTATTGCTCAAAGGTTTCAACTGAATTAGTATTAAACCATGTATCCTGAGGATCGTGTATTAGTCGCTTACGTTCCCACACCGGCCGACTTCAGCCTTATCGAAAGGGAGGGTTGGTATCGTATCCCCATGGCAGCAGCCCCAAAAGGATTATTTGCAGAATACTTCGCTTTTTATTTTGGCCAGGCTTTTGGAGCGCAAAAGTGGGCTGTACACGCGTTTGCCCGCCGGTTGGGGCACGAGCTGATGACCCGCCGCGACCTTTTCCCCGGCGAGCCAGACCATCCCCGCGCCGATGCCCTTTACTACAAGGTTCAATTAGGCCCGTTGCAACAGCTGGAACGGCCGATTATCAGCTTGCACTGGCATCGTGTTACATTTATTCATACCACATGGGATCGTTTTCAATCCGCTGTCGAATTAAACGACCTTTTTGTCGATGGTGACGCCTACGTTGACCGGTCTTTTGCCGTTCTCAAAGAAAGCGATATCGAGCCAGATTCCTCGGAAATGGCGTAAATAGCTGCGAGAGTTGCCATGCGTCTGGATTCAATTGTTGACGACATAGACAGCCACCTGCCACAAACGCCCTGGGTACGCCAGGGCGGCAGCTTGTTGATGATGGTTGGCTTGCCCGGAGCCGGCAAATCGTCTATCGTTGATATCCTGCAACAATTGTTGCCTTCTGTCCTGGTGGCCACAGATGCAGTACGCACACAGATTCGCCAGACGCCCATGTATACAGCGGCGGAAATGATGATCGTCTACGAAGTGTGTTATGGGCTGATTGAAAAGCGCTTGAAGCAGGGGCAGCGCGTGGTATTTGATGGCTCCAACTACCTGGCTGTTCACCGCGATTATCTTATCGATCTGGCGCGGCGTAATGGCGCGCCGGTAGCTGTTTGCACGGTGCAAGCCGCGCAGGAAGTCATCAGGCAGCGGCTCAAGCGGCGGCATAGCCGTGGGCATGATGCCGTGGATAAATCAGATGCCGACTGGGTAGTTTATCAGTGGATGGTGGAAGCTCAGGAGCCGGTCGTTGGCGAGCATTTGATTCTGGATACGACGTCCAGTTCTCCTGAATATTTGGCGCAGCAATTACGCGATTATTGGGTGGAATGTGAAAAAACAGCAGCTTGCGACCCTGATCTTCAATCCCTTAGCTGGGCCGGCAAACTTAGCCGCGTCTATGGAGCTGGTCGCTGATTTTTGGCGTACGCGGGGTTGGGATGTTGTCATTCGCCCGACTCAGGCTGTGGGTCATGCGACAGTTCTGGCGCGTGAAGCGGCCGCCGCCGGGCACGGCCTTGTTTTGGCGGCCGGCGGCGACGGTACGTTGGGCGAGGTGACCAATGGGCTGGTCGGGACGCAAACAATTATGGCGCCGCTGCCGTTAGGCACAGCAAATTCCTTCGCCAGAGAGTTGAATATGCCGCTGCCGGGTCTGTTTAATCCGCACAGGCTGCTACAGGCGATTGATGTGCTGGCTAACGGCCGTGTGCAGGAAATGGATTTAGGCCACACGGCCGTACACGGGGGATCGCAGAACGGCCGTTATTGGCTCTTGTGGGCCGGCGTCGGCGCCGATGGTTATCTGGTCGATGAACTGGAGCCTCGCCCCAAATGGACCAAACGTGTTGGCCCTATCAGCTACGTTTTTCAGGGCGTGCCTGTCATGCTGCGCCTGCCTGCGATGACGGCCGTCGTCGCAGTTGATGGGCAAACCTTTGCCGACAATTTTTTGCTGGTACTCATCAGCAATTCGCGCCGTTACGCTGGCGGCATGGTTGAGTTAAGCCCACAGGCATACCTCGATGATGGCCTGTTTGAAGTATGGCTTTTTCGGGGGCGCGGGGTGCTGCGCATTGCCCAATACCTTGCCCTGGCTAAATTAGGCGATCTCGCCGGTCGGCCGGATGTCACCCGGCTGACGGCCGGAAAAATCGACATTAAAACCGACCCGCCATTTCCTTTTCAGACCGACGGCGAGCCGGCAGGCCGTACGCCGTTTACCGTCTCCATCCGGCCGCGCGCACTCCGTTTGCTTGTCCCCAGCACCGCGCCCACCGACTTATTCCTTCGCCCCGGCATTCCTCTGGCAGAGCTGGAATAATCACTCCCAGGCTTGCGATTCTAAAAACTGGCTGATGGCTGCCGCCACGGCCGTTGGCTGTTCCACCATCATCATATGTCCGGCGTTGGGCAAAATCACCAGCTGGCTGTTGGGAATGTGGTCGGCCAGGAAACGGCCGTATTTCACCGGCGTCAGATGGTCATCTTCCGCCGCCACGACCAATGTGGGTTGGTCGATGCGGCCCAATTCCTGGCTGATGTCGAAGGTGTTGCAGGCGGTGAAATCGCCGAACATCACCTGGGGATCGGTATTGGCCAGGAAGGAACGGCCGTGCTCCACCACAGGCCGAGGGGTATGCGCCGACCAGGCAAAATGATTGATGGTGTCTACGGCCGTTTGAAAATCCGGCACAATCTGGTTGAGAATGGCGTCGGCCACGCGCAGGCGCGAGCCGGCGCCGATGAGAACGAGCCCGCGCACGGCGGCGTTGCGCTGGACGGCCACTGTTTGGGCAATCGCCCCACCGAGCGAATGACCAACCAGCACGACCTCATTCAGCCCGCAGGCGGCCAGAAAATTCGCCACAATTTTCGCGTAGGCACTAACGGTATTGCAGCCCGGACCAGAAGAACGGCCGTGCCCCGGCAAATCCAGAGCGAACACGGCCGTATGCGGCAGGCGCAGCACTTCGCCTGGCCAGACAAGATGCGAACCGCCTGCGCCGTGCAGCAAAACCAGCGACGGCCGTCCGGCCCTTGGCTGGCCAATCTGGGCATAAAACAAGGTGTGTGAGTCAACGGTAATAAAAGGCATTCTAAATCCTTTGCTGCGTAAGGTGGGCCGGAAGGAGATTGCCGATTAAGGAATCTCCCCCCTCCCATCTTACTCAAGCACAATCTCCAACAAATCCTGGTAATGAAATTCCAGCCGCCATTTCTCGGCGCGTAATTTACTGGGTGGGGCGATGGAAATTACTTCGGCCAGGAGCAGGGCCAACTCCAGACTGCCCTGGATATTCAGCTTTCCTTGCAGGAACAGCGCTTCCGGAGTGGTTTCGCCGTTGATCAATGCCAGCCAATCTTGCGCCGTGGCGGCAATGGTTACGGATGGCTCCGGATGACGGCCGTCTACCAGGCGAATCTGACCATCTTGCAGCGTAATGGCCGCAGTACGGCCGTTCTCACCAGTGATGTCGAACTGCACCGCCGCGGTCGGTGGCAGCCCTGGCTGCGCTTGCAAACGCCCGACCAGCCCATCAAACCAGCCGTCCACCGTGATGCGCCCGGCAGATGGTTGGTCGCCCGTGTGGAACGTGAGCGTTTCTGTGCCCAAAGTCAGCGCGGCGACATGGGGGACCGGCCCTTTTTGCAGCACCGCACGGCCGTTCAGGTCTGCGCCCAGCAATTTGTAGGTTGGCGAAACGGCCGTCTTGCCATTTTGCCACAGTAAGACAACTTCATCTTGGCTGCGGCGGGTGGGGCGGCGGTCTCCGCCAGCGCCGGTGATAATTTCCAGCAGTGCTCGGCGCTGGCTGGTGGTCAGGCTTAAAGTGTACGGCTCCAGGGCTGAGGGGTTGTCGATGATTTGCGGCAGTTGATGGTACAGGCTTTCTTTGACCCGCGTATTCAGGCGGAATTCTTTCAGCAGACGGCGGCAAATGGGAAGACGGCTGTCCTCCTCGGCCATCAGCGTATCATTTGCGGTGGACAGGGTGATGGCGAGGGTGTCCTGGGGCGTCAGTCCTGTCGCTGTGATGCGCAGCGTGGCAGTGTGGGCGTCGTAGCTGCTTGGCAGGGCGGTGGGTTGATGGTTCAGGGTGGCGGAAACGGCCGTGTTCGGCCCCATCTGTCGGAACAAAAACCCAAACTCGCGTCTCGTTGGCAGGTGGCCTGTGCTGCCGTCCGCCGGACCAACTGTCAGCGACCACTGCTGAGGCGACCACGCCTGGCTAATCGGGATCAGGCTGGATTGGTTCAGTCCATCATCTTCGTATAGCCAGTAAGTGTTACTTTGACCAGGGAAACAATGAACTTCTAACTGGGCGGGGTTGGCGGTGTCGTTGTGGGTGGATAGGGTGGGGGCAGCCAGGGGAACAATCGCCCCGGCTCTGGCAAACAAGGGAATGTCGTCGAGACGGCCGTAAACAGCCTGCCAGCCATCCCCTGCATACCGGTCGCCGTGGAAAAAATCGAACCATTCGCCAGACGGCAGCCAGACCACCTGACGGCTCAGGCGCGTGTCTGCATCGCGGGGAGTCAAGTAAGGCGCGGCAATTAGCTCGCTGCCAAAGCTGTATTGATCGGGGCAGTGGTAGGCTGATTCGGCAGTGGGGTAATCGTGGTACATGGGGCGGACCAGAGGCTGATGCTGGGTGTGGTTGCGCCAGGCCATGGTGTACAGGTAGGGAATAAAGGCATGGCGCAGGCGCATGGCGGCGGCTGTGATGCGCGCCGTTTCGGCGTCGTGGCCCCAGGGACGGCGCTCGTGGTAGCGGTTGTTGGTGCTGTGCAGGCGCAGGATGGGGCTTAACAGGCCAAATTGCACCCAACGCGTGAACAATTCCGGCTCCTCGATGCCGCTCATGTGGCCGCCAATGTCGTGACTCCACCAGCCGTAGTTGACGTTCGCGGCCGTGGCCGTGAAATAGGGCTGAAAGGCCAGTGAGTCCCAGGTGATGTGCGTGTCGCCGGAGAAGCCGATGGGGTAGCGGTGGTTGCCCAGGCCGCCCCAACGCGAGAAGATAAACGGCCGTTTTGTCCCATCACGCCCCAAATCATAAAAATGCAAGTGGTTGAGCCACCACAGCGGGTCCAGTCCGGGCAGATCAGACAGGACGCCCTGCTGCCAGTCCATCCACCAAAAATCGATACCGTCCGCTTCTTG
The DNA here is from genome assembly GCA_029559155.1 of Chloroflexota bacterium. GTDB lineage: Bacteria > Chloroflexota > Anaerolineae > Promineifilales > Promineifilaceae > Leptovillus. The sequence continues at coordinate 15,072 of JAKQCM010000220.1, read as the reverse complement.
TGGATGGTGCAGCAGGTCGAAATACCCCTGGGTAAAGTGAGGATTGGCGATGTTAAAAGGCACCGGGCTTTTCTTTTCCGGGTCTTGGCCCATCCACAAAGCCATGGCCTCATATTGCGCCTCATGCGGATAGATGCCGTCCGCCGGATGGAGGTTGAGGGCGGTTTTGAGGTCGCGCTGGTGCAAGGCGGCAATAAATGCCGGTGGATCGGGGAAGAGATCGCGATTCCAAGTGTAGCCGGTCCAACCGCTGGCGGCATTGCCCGTTTTGGTGATGTGCCAATCCATGTCCACAATGCAAACTGACAGAGGCACGTGGTGGGTTTTGAATTCGTCCATGACCCCCAGCAGTTCATCAGCAGTGTAAGCCCAATAGCGACTCCACCAATTGCCTAATGCCCAGCGCGGGATGAGCGGCGCTGGGCCGGCTAGGCGGGCAAATTCCGGCAGGACGGCGGCGAAATCGTGCCCATACCCAAAAAAGTAGAGGTCGCGGTAGCCTTCAGGCGCGTGACGCTGCTCCAGCCAACCCTCTTGGTTGAATACCAACCGGTTGGTGTCGTCGTAGACGGCCCAACCGGCGCGGGAGAGCAGCCCCTGTTCCAGGCCGAGGGCGCCGTCGATATCGTCGAGGGTGCGGGCGGTGCCCAGCAGATTGAGCGGGTCGGCTTGCCCATAGCGCCACGTCTGACCAGACGATTTCAGGGTGATGGACAATGTGTCGGCAGAGAAGCCGCCTGGACCGATGGTGTAGGTGAGCTGCAGGAACGCGGTTTGGAGGGTGAGACGACCGTTTTCTTGCACGTACTCAAATTTCGGCGCCGGCAGGCGGCGATACCAAAACGCTTGACTGGGACGATCTTCAAACTGGTTGTTTGGGCTGTATTCCAGCCGCAGCAAACGAGGGGTGAGAATGGTGAAACGGCCGTTAGCAACCTGGACCACAGCCTGCGGATTAGCCAGGGCATCGATGTGAGTGGGAAAGGTATATGTATCAGTCATTTGTCCTCCAAATTTGCGAGTTATGTCATCATTTCCCTTGATGTTACTGACAATTCACTCAAAAATAGGGGTTTGGACCCCATTATGCTACACGATTTTTTGGCGAAGGTGGTGTTATTGGTATAATTACTAAAGTTGGTATGCAACCCCGCTATTTACTTGAATGGGAAAAGAAAGGATGTGAAAGGGTCATTCATGAATAACATCCTTATAAACCCTTAAACTTAAGGAGAAGATCTGTTTGCGACTGCCGCCTAAGTCTCATCTTGACTGCCGCCGCGACCTCACCTTTGTGGTTGATTTGGTTCGACCCACAAAGCTGGGCTTGATTTTTTATCCTGTGATAGGGGAACGGCCGTTGCCTCGTGCGCTCTCATTCCTTCCAACGACACCTTCAATATATTTATCCCCAATCAAGAAAAAAATCTTGATGTTCATGCTAAAAGATCTGAATTACTCGCCCTGGAGCACCCCAACGCATCAACTTTGCTTACATCCTCAAGTGGGGGCTATTTGAAGCAAGGAGGTTCTATGTAGAGAACGAGTCTAGGTGTTGTTAACTTAGATTTTACTTTATTGTTTTCCATATTGTTTAGTTTACAAGCATTGGAGGAGAAACATGCTTAAAAGATTTGTTTTAGTAGCTGCCATTTTAATGGCTCTTGGTTTATTTTTGGCCGCCTGTGCCGGCGAAACGCAAACGGTAGAAGTTACCCGCGTTGTGACCGAAACCGTAACAGTTGAAGGCCAGGGAACCACGGAAACTGTGGTCGAGACCGTTGTCGAAACTGTCGTCGAGACCGTGGTAGAAACTGTGGTGGAAACGGTGGTTGTTGAAGCCACGCCGGTACCGGTAGACCGCAATGGCGGTTGGCTCGACACCATCATCTTCGTTGAAGAACCGAATCAGGACGCTGCGATTGCCCGTCTTGCCGCCGGCGACATTGACATGTACGCCGACGACGTCGCCGGGGCCGCCCTGGTTCAGGCCATTGCCGATGCTGGCAACATCCAGACTCGCACTCAATACGGCCTCTACGATGAAATCTTCTTCAACAATGGTACATGCACCGATGAAACTGCCTTGAACCCGTTCCAAAATGCGAAGATGCGTGAAGCCATGAACTGGGCGATTGATCGCACCTACGTTGCCGACGAGCTTTACGGCGGTTTAGCTGTGCCGAAGTTCACGCCAATTTCCGAAGCCGGCGCTGACCGCGGACGTTTTGCCCCCGAAATTCGCGCAATCGAAGCCAAATATGCCTACGACCTGGAAAAGGCGCGTGAAATTGTCACCACCGAAATGGAAGGCATGGGCGCGACCCTGGTAGATGGCAAATGGACCTTCAATGGCGAGCCAATCACCTTAATCGGTCTGATCCGCATCGAAGATACCCGTAAAGAAATCGGCAACTACTTCGCCAACCAACTGGAAGAGTTGGGCTTCACGGTCGAACGTGTCGAGCGCACGTCCGGCGAATTGAGCCCGATCTGGGTTTCCTCTGACCCAAGCGAATGTCAATGGAACTGGTACACTGGCGCCTGGAGCCAGACGGCCGTTGACCGCAGCAATGCCGACAACTTCGATTTCTTCTATTCACCCCGTGGTTTGCCGTGGCCGTCCTGGCAAGTATTCCAGATGACCCCGGAATTTGACGACTTGTCTCTGCGTCTCTTCAACAACGATTTCGCTGATTTCGAAGAACGCGCCGACATGATGCGCCAGGCCTTACCGCTGGCAAACGAAATGTCCACCCGCGTCTGGGTGACCAGCCGTACCACGCTCGTTCCCTTTAGCGATAGAGTTAGCGTAACCACCGACCTGGCCGGTGGTGTCAGTGGCGCCGCCCTGTGGTCCAAGACAATCCGTTTTGCCGATGAGGTAGGCGGTTCGATGACCATTGGTCTGCCCAGCGTCTTCACCGAACCCTGGAACCCGATTGCCGGTTCGAACTGGGTCTTTGACCGCATGGTTCAGCGCGGCCTTGGCGAGCCCTCGTTGTACACCGACCCGAACACCGGTCTATCAATCCCGAACCGCGTCGAGCGCGCAGAACTGGTCGTTAAAGAAGGCTTCCCGATCGATGTCTCTCTGGATTGGGTTGATCTGTCGTTTGCGCCAGAAATCACCGTGCCCGATGACGCTTGGGTTGATTGGGACGCCGAAAATCAAGTCTTTATCACCGCTGCTGAGAAATTCACGGAAACACAAACGGCCGTCTACAAGAGCACCATCTACTTCCCGGCCGACATGTTCACCACTGTAACCTGGCATGATGGCAGCCCGCTCAGCGCCGCAGACTTCGTCATGAGCATGATTACCAACTTTGACCTGGGCAACCCGGCCAGCCCCTACTTCAATGAAGACCTGGCCCCCGGCCTGGAACAATTCATGTCCGCCTTCAAAGGCACACGCATTGTCTCCACCGATCCCCTGGTCATCGAATATTATGCCGATAACGCGCAGTTAGACGCCGAAAACACCGCTTCCTACATAACCTGGTGGCCTGGAAGCTACGCCTATGGCGATGCCGCCTGGCACAACATGGCGCTCATGCTCCGCGGTGAAGAAAATGGTGGCTTTGCATTCACCGATGCCAAAGCAACTGCCAACAGCGTAGAACGCACCAACATCATCGCCGGTCCATCCCTCGAGATTTTGGCTTCGGAACTCCTCTCGGCCACTGCAGAGAGCTACATCCCCTACGCTCCGACCCTCGGCCAATTCGTTACGGCTGACGAAGCCGCGGCCCGGTACACTAACCTGGCTGAGTTCGCCAGTCGGTATGGTCATTACTACATCGGCACTGGCGCCTACTTCCTCAAGGGTGTTTTCCCGGTCGAAGGTCAGGCCATCCTGGAACACTACGGCGCTTACCCGGATGCCGCCAATCGTTGGGATCGCTTCTCCGCCCCGGCCATTGCTGAAGTTGAAATTGACGGCCCCAGTCGTGTGACCATCGGTGAAGAAGCAGCGTTCGACGTTTATATTGACGTCTTTGGTGGACCATACGCCATGGCCGACATCGACAACGTCCAATACCTGCTGTTCGACGCTACCGGCGCTCAGGTTGAAACCGGCGTCGCCGAAGCAGTCGAAGATGGTGTCTGGCAAGTCACACTGAGCACGGATACGACAACCGCTCTGGCCGAAGGTTCGAATCGCCTGGAGGTTGTGGTCGTGTCCAAGCTTGTGGCCATCCCAAGCCTGGCTCAATACACCTTTGTAACCGCTCCTTAGTCGCCCCGTACTTCTCGCACCTATGAAGCAGGGAAAACACCCCCTGTTTCATAGGTGCGATATACCAATCACGGTATTGTGTAAAATAAAAATAGGCTAGAGGCGGCTTTGTGCCGCCTCCAGCTTGTTTGTTTATAGCTTGACCAAAAGCTAAAAAGGAAGGGGCACAGTGAGCCAGGAAGCCCTTAATCTAAATATTGATACCGAATCAATCGAGTCTTCATCTCGTAAAGCAAGGTCTCAAGCTGTTCTCCGTCTGGTCAAATACACAAGCGGACGCATAGTAGCTTTGTTTTTCACCGTAGTGGTGGGTGTTTACATCACGGTCCTCATCGCCAATATGGGCGGGTATGTGGACGACATCCGCCGTGGACAGATTCGAGAAGGCGTTGCTCTATCGGCAAGCCTTGATCCCACTTTCCGCCAGCTTCCCGAAGATGAGCGCACAAAAATCATTGAAGAGCGTGTGGCCATTCAAGAAGCGCGTTTTGGTCTTGATCAGCCCTTTGTGGTCCGCAGCCTTCGCTATCTCACCAACGCCCTTACGCTCAATCTTGGATTTTCTGAAGGCCTGACCAGTGATAGCGGTTCCAGGCTTGTTAGCAATATCATCCTAGAGCGTTTGCCGTCGACATTGGTTTTGTTTGGCACCGCGAACTTGATTCTATTTTTCCTCAGCCTGTTTTTGGGGTTAAGCCTCTCCCGGCGATATGGAAGTTTCTTTGACAAGCTCGTTCTTGGCCTGGCGCCAACATCAGCTGCTCCGGGTTGGTTCTATGGGCTGTTTCTTATCTTGATTTTTTCTGGATTGCTCCAGCTTCTCCCCTTTGGTGGCATGGTCAGCGCCCCGCCACCGGAAAACCCAATCGACTATGCGTTAAGTCTTTTGGAACACATGATTTTGCCTGTTATGGCTACTTTGTTAAGCGCCGTTTTCCTGACAATTTATAACTGGCGCACTTTTTTCCTCATTTATGCCAGCGAGGATTATGTCGAAATGGCCAAGGCGAAAGGGCTGCCAGATCGTATGATAGAGCGGCGTTATGTTCTTCGGCCAACGCTGCCAAATATTGTGACCAGTTTCGCGCTGCTGCTCATTACTTTATGGACTGGCGCTATCATTTTAGAAACGGTTTTCAATTGGCCGGGAATTGGTCAGCTTTATTTCCGGGCGATTGGCATTTATGACACGCCGGTTATCCTGGCAAATACGGTTGTTTATGCCTACCTCCTCTCACTGACAGTCTTTTTATTGGATTTTATTTATGCCCTGGTTGACCCGCGTGTGCGTGTTGGTGAAGGGAGCAAAGGTCGATGAAAGCTTTTACCTCATTTTTTAAGCAGCTACGCCATTATCCGTCGGCCGTGGTTGGTCTGATTATCATTACGTTGCTGCTCGTTGTGTCGGTAATCACGCCGATCATGATTCCATACAGTGAGGCGATTCATCTCTGGCGCGGTGGAGAAGACCTATGGAAAGAAAACCCGCGTAACGCCTGGCCTGTTTGGTACAATTGGTTTACGGCCAAAGACTTACCGGCAACGATAGTATTCCATTCTGCCGATGGTGATGGCAATGCGGTGGCCAACCAGCTTTCAGCGGATACCCGCGAGGTGCTGTACACGTTCGAATTCGATTTTCCTTATGATGAGTTTCCGCCAGAGTTGATTTTGTTTGCAAATGCCGCATACTCGGTGAAGCAGCCGCATATTGAGATGACCTGGTTGACGCCAGACGGCCGTGAAATTCGTGCCGGCGAGTTTGCTCCAGGCCCATCCTCATCCTTCCGCTTTGCTCAGGACTCCCGTTTGCAGCGGCGGCTGGAACGCGAGACAGGCATTGACGGCGTCCCGGCGGAAAAAGGTTTATTTGACGATCCCAATCAAGAAGGGTTGCAGCCCCTAAATGGCACATATCAATTAAAGATTTCCACATTACTCTTCGAAGAAAATTCCAATGTAGATCTGACATTCGTTAGTTACGGTCTGGTGCATGGGTGGGCCGGTACTGACCATCGGCGGCGCGACTTGATGATACCCCTGTTATGGGGAACGCCCATCGCCATGGCCTTTGGTTTGCTGGCGGCCGTGGGCACTACCATTACCACGATGAGCATCGCGGCCATTGGCGTTTGGTATGGCGGCTGGCTAGACGCGACAATCCAACGACTCACTGAAGTGAATGCGATTATCCCACTACTGCCCATTTTAATTATGGTAGGCACTTTCTACTCGCGCAGCATCTGGCTGATGCTTGGCCTTGTAGTGCTGTTAAGTATTTTCGGCTTGTCTATCAAGAATTACCGGGCCATATTCCTTCAAGTCAGGGAACTGCCATATATTGACGCTGCCCGTTCATACGGGGCTAGTAATTTGCGCATTGTTTTCCGTTACCTGATTCCACGCATTCTCCCATTGATCATCCCCCAAATTGTGACCCTTGTGCCGACATTTGTCTTCCTGGAGGCGTCGCTGGCAGTTCTCGGGTTAGGCGATCCGATTTTGCCGACCTGGGGCAAGGTCATTCAGGACGCTTATTCACAAGGCGCTTTGTTCAACGGTTTTTATTACTGGATTCTGGAACCCGCAATGCTGCTCATGATGGCCGGGCTTGGTTTTGCCATGGTGGGCTTTGCTCTTGACCGTATTTTCAACCCCAGACTACGGGAGCTTTAAAACGATGGATGCAACGAAGAACGATCTTCTGATGGTAAGAGGGCTGAGGCTTCATTTTCAAACTCAGAAAGGCGTGGTTCAGGCCGTTGATGGCGTCGATTTCGATCTGGCACGGAACAAGGCCACAGTGGTCATTGGCGAATCTGGTTGTGGGAAAAGCTCGTTGGCAAAGGCCATCTTGCGCCTTCTACCACGAAACGCCAGCACTTACGACGGTGAAGTTTGGCTGCGCGACGAGAACATCATGGGCCTGAGCGACGAAAATTTTCGCAAGGAAGTGCGGTGGAAAAAGATTTCCATGGTGCCACAAGCCGCCATGAATGCTTTGAACCCGGTGATGCGGATTGGTGATCAGGTGGCAGAGCCGGCGATGGTGCATTTGGGGCTTAATAAAAAAGATGCTCTGGTTCAAGCGCTGCGCATGTTTGAACAGGTAGGCGTTCCGGCCGACTTTTTGCACCGGTATGCGTTTGAATTGAGTGGCGGCATGCGACAGCGCGCCGCCCTGGCTATGTCTTTGGTCACTTTGCCGGACCTGGTAATTCTCGATGAACCAACATCCGCTTTGGATGTTTTGACGCAGGCAAACATCATGAACCTCATGAAGCGTGTAAAGCAGGAATTGGACACGAGTTTTATCTTAATCACGCATGATATTGCTACTTCAAGCGAGTTGGCCGACGATGTTGCTGTAATGTATGCAGGTCAGATCGTTGAGGTGAGTGATGCGCGCCGTTTCTTCACCAGTCCGCTGCACCCTTATTCGCAAAAGTTGATGGCTAGTGTGCCTCGCTTGCGTGAAACGGTAGAGCCAGATTTTATCACTGGCCAGCCGCCCAGTTTGCTTAACCCGCCGACCGGCTGTCGTTTTGCTGACAGGTGTCAGGCGCGTTTCGAAAAGTGTCATGAGGAGCCTCCCACGGTTGTGCGGGAAGACGGCCGTAAAGTCAAATGTTGGCTGTATGTCTAAACCATCAACACGGCATGGCAAAGGGATATATCGATAACAATGAGTAACAATACAAACGGTGACCTGAAACAAACCTCGCCTGAAAACAATACATCGCTCTTACAGATTCAAGACCTGCATGTGTGGTACGAACTAAAACGCTTTGGCTTTGGACACGCCGGATATGTTCGCGCCGTGGATGGCGTTTCGTTCGATCTGAAGCAAGGCGAAGCCATGGCCTGCGTAGGTGAGAGTGGCTGTGGCAAATCCAGTCTCATGAAAACGATTTTGGGCCTCAACCGGCCGACTAAAGGAGATATTGTCTTCGACAGTTCTCGCCTCACCGAAACCCAGGGTGAGGAACTGCGCCTGTACCGCGCCAAAATCGGTTACATCCAACAAGATCCTTACGGCGCTCTACCCCCTTTCATGTCTATTCAACGGATTTTGGAAGAACCACTGGTTATCAATGGGGTGAAGGACAAAGAAGAGCGCCTGAGCCGTATTCGCCAATCGCTGGAAGAGGTGAAGTTGACGCCGGTCGAAGAGATCCTGCCCAAATTCCCGCACATGCTGAGTGGTGGGCAGCAGCAGCGTGTGGTAATTGCCCGCGCTATGGTGATGAATCCCAAACTGCTGGTAGCCGATGAGCCGGTATCCATGCTTGACGCCTCCGTGCGCGTCGAGATATTGCGGTTGCTGCGCAACTTGCAGGAAACGCATAATCTGGCGGTGATCTACATCACCCATGATCTTTCCACTGTTCGCTACTTCTCTGAATTTATTTTCGTGATGTATGCCGGTGAGGTTGTCGAAATTGCCAAAATGGAAGACCTGCTAAAAGACCCCAGGCATCCTTATACGCTGGCGCTTTTAGAAGCTTCTTCTGATCCCAATGCGGACAATGCTCTGGTGATGCGAGAAGTTCCCAGAGGAGAACCACCAAGTCTGGTAAATCCGCCGCAGGGATGCCGCTTTAACCCGCGCTGCGCGCACATGATTGAAGGCGTTTGCGATGTGAAAGAGCCGCCCAATGTGGTGGTGGCGGAAGACCATCGCGTTGCGTGCTGGCTGTTTAGCGACGAGAAATAAGGAAGTGCGGCATGCTGAAGAATCGGTTGATTGTGGTTGGATTTTTTATGGTGCTGACCGGCGCTGTGCTGCCATTTTTGATCGTTATTGGCGTGCTAGAATCGACTTTTTTTCTTAACTTTTTAGCTTTTGCTACCTCAGTGATCGGCGTTTTTTTGGGCATCCTTGGCGCGGCGACGATGGTGGGGCAGAGCAAGCGGTTTGATGATTGGGAATAACTGATTACGCAGCGACGCCCTACTGATAGCGAACCTCATGATCAGGACTTAAATGGGGCACAGATTTTTTAACATCTGTGCCCCATTATTTTTTGCCGGTCAAGGATGGTTTTGCGTACTTTTGGGGAACATCAAGGCCGCACGAACTCCAGGTCACCCATGAAAAGGGATCCGCTCGATGATTGATCGAATACCAGCGCCACTTCGGCGATATCGGCCAAATTTATCCCTGAAAAATCACTTAGCGGCAAGCGAATGGTTGTCATGGGGACGCGCCCGGAGAATTGGCCGCCTTCGAAGACACTGTCTTCTTCAACGAATCCGACTGGGAAACTCAGAGCGGGTTCGGTTGGGCTTGTCTGTATGGCTGATTGGTTTCCGGCGCTGTCTGTGAGGCGAATGGAAAGTGCCTGATACCTGCCCTGGGCGTTCAAGGGCGAGAGCGGATTAACGGCCGTTCGCAAACTTATTGTCGTGTATTCGCTCAGATCGCCAGAGCCATCCGGTAGGGTAAATCGCAGCGCCGCGCCGCTCTGTTCCCAGGCGGCAACCAGCATTGCCGGATTGCCAGGAACGGTCAGATTGACACGTTTGCATGGTTCGCTGCCCGGCTTGATAAACGGGGTGTAATACCCTTCTTCGCAGAACATCGTGTCCACACCATCAGCCAGCACCTCGCCGCCGGCCAGATTGGCCGTCAATTCGTCGGCAGATTGGGGGATGAGAAGGGTGAGACGGTTGGCTGAGGCCACCAGAGCCGAAATGCGGGCTGCTCGTCCATATAAACTGTCCGGAGCTGGCGTCTGCACATCCAGCCCCATCCTGGCCATTGCGTCGCTGACGGCTGTGGGATTGTCGCTGTAAACGGCCGTTAAAAAGTCGGTGGTGTAATCAAGCAGAAAGGCGCGCTGCTCTTCACCAGTCAGCAGCGGTTGGCATTCGGTACGGCCGTTGTTGAATCCGCCCATGGGATCAGGGCCGAGAACGGTGTTGAACTGATTGTGATTGCCGCGTTCTAACCACACAGATGCAGCCCACTGGCTCTGATCTGGATTCATCCGCGCCGCTTCGTAAAAAAGCTGCCCTTCCTGGTGGACTACGTCGCCATCACAAGCGGGCAAAATAGCGACCATCGGCACAGTAGGGGCTGCCGGTAGGGCAAAAGTGACAGCCGGGGCCAGCAGCAGCAGCCCATCGACCGGGCCGTAACCAAATTGGTCGAACGCGTCGGGCGCAGCAAGGCCCATCGCCTCAGCCAGCCAGACGATGGCTTCGCCGCCGCGCGAATGACCCATCAGAACCAGACGGTGCATATCGGCACGGCCGTCTAGCGCCACGCCAAAATCGTTTTGTCCACCGGCCGCCGCCGTTGCCAGAGCGTTGAGGTGCATTTCGACCAGTTGGACTAGCCGCTCGCCGGGCAGCCCTTCGCCAAAGCCGAACGTGTTTTCGGCGTTGGCATTGATGGATAGGGCGACATAGCCCAGGGAGGCAAGGTGGCTGACGAGATAATCGAAGCCCTGGTAATTGGGCTGTTCTACTTCGGGGGCACAGGGCCAGCGGTCTACACTCGTCGCATCTAAGGGGCAGCCGGGATGGTTGCCATGAAAAACTATTACAACCGGGTACGGGCCGCCGTTGGTGTCTGGGACGGCGATGATGCCGTTAAGACGTACCGGCATTTCGTGAAAACCGCCGTCTTTCGGAAAACGAGATTGTGTGATGATGGCGTCACCCAGGTTGTAGTTAACGACGGGCGGAAGACCGGTTACGGCCGTGTTTGTTTCTGTGGACACGGCCATTGGTATGGCGGTTGGCTGCACCAGAGGAACGGCCGTGATGGCTTCCGTCGGTGTAGGGGTGGGTGATGAGCAAGCTGCCAGCGAAAAGGCCAGCGAAAGAAGCACCAACAATTTTTGCGAAAACTGTTTCATATACCCTTTATATCACGCGCTTAATTAATTTGATCAGTTGTTCTTTTGGGGAGGGCTGCCCATCGAGAAAGATACATGAAATACGAATGGTCAGCAGGATTCGGCGGGGCACAGCGCAGGCAGCAGGAAAAATAAATAGCTGACTGGTTGGCGGCCCGATGCTCAAACCATCCAGCCAGCCAGCTATCATTGCCAGCCGCTACAGTCCGAGTAACTGCTTTTTCTTGGCCTCAAAGTCGTCGGCCGTAATAATGCCCATGTCTCGCAGCTCGGCCAGCTTTTTTAGTTCCGTGATGTAGTCAAGCTGTGCTGGGGGCGCAGTAGGCTGTTGCGTTGCAGGTTGGGTCGGGGCGGGTTGAGGTGCTGCTGCCGCGGGCTGAGCATCCGCAGCCTCAATAGCGGCCACTTCTGCGTCAGTTAGTTCCGCCGCCTCTATGTTCAGGTCAGTAATTGCCTCATCTAACTGATCCTCGGTCAGGTCTTCTGGCTTTTTGCCAGTGTGCTGTTCAATGCGCTGCGCATCTTGTTGGCTCAACTTTATGGCGGTACTCGTACCGGCTACTGCAATCGCTACCATGCCGCCAGCCAATAACATCCGTCTCCGCCGCATACGCACGCGCCGCCGACTTACTCGCCGGACAGTCCGTCTAGCAGCTCGTCTGCTGGGACCACGTCTCATCATAATGACCTCCAAAAGGGCGGCCCACCAAAATCTCGATGCTTTTGGATGAGCCTGCTAAACCAGTTAAGCTTCTACGTCTTCCGCCCCAAAGGTTTCGCGCAGTCGGGCTTCATCTTCGTTAGAGAGAGATGTCTGCAACACTTTGGCGTTGAAAGAGGCTAATTCTGGCAAAACCTTATCGGCTGTCACTTTTACAACCAATAAAAACAAGGCCGCATGTCCTGGCTCAATCGTCTCGCCAACTTGTTTGATGAAATTGTCATCGACGCCAATGTCATTAAATTTGCCACCCAGAGCGCCGCCCAGGGCGCCGGCCGCCATGCCCAGCCAGGGCGCAAAAAAGAGCAAGCCAATAAGCATGCCCCAAAATGCACCGCCCATTGCCCCAGCGCCAACAAGGCTGTGAAGTTGCTTTACCTTGGGCTTACCTTTTTTGTCGCGAATGACGATCGCGGCATCGGCAAGTGTAATAAGCTGCTGTTTTTGCATATCCAGAAGCTTATCACGCATCTGGAAAGCGCTGGCTTCATTATCAAACGACAGAACAATTAAATCACTCATTTTCGATTCTCCTTTTTGCTAAAGGGTGCATTGTTTCACACCTGTTTTGGTTGAAAGGATTGGCGGCTATCTTGCCGCTAATCCCCAGGGAAAATATGTTTGTAGGCTTGTGCAGCTAAGAGCGACAATTTATCAAGACGAGGTTTCTCCCTTTCCGCGCTTGCCCTTGCCAGGCGGAGAAGGAGCAGGCACTTCACCAGGCACATAATTCGGCAAGCCCATCGCCGGGACCAGCGCCAAAAGCGAGAATCCGGCCAATATCAGGAAAGAAGCCTTCAGCGCACGCAGTCGAGCATCCTCATTTATCCGTATGGCTTCATTTACCTGTTCTGGCGTGGCTGTGGTTGCTCCCAGCACCGTCTCTAGTTGATCGTTGGTGATGAAGTTGATGTTGTCTAAGTTGACTTGCATTTTGAGCGAATCCGGAATGGCTGCCTGAACAAGCCCATTGGTAACAAACAAACTTAATAAGCCAACTGCTGCCACTCCGGCGAAGGCTGTGCCCAAGGCTGTGGAAAGGTTATTGGCCACACCGCGTAGGGCGCCCACATCGCCGGCCAATTCTTTGGGCGAAGCGGAGACCATGACATTAAACAGCAGCGTAATCAGTGAGCCTTCTCCCAGACCGATCATGATTAAGCATAAGATAACGACCGGAGTGGACCATTCGTTGCGTATAGTGAGTGAAAGAAACGCTAAACCCACAGCAACAACAACAAAGCTGATGGTAGCGATCTGGCGGGGGGTTAACCGATCATAGAGACGGACGATGAGGATGGCGGCGCCAGCAATGGAGAGCGTGTAGGGGATGACAGTAACGGCCGTAAACAAGCTGCTCTGGTTCTGTACAATCTGAATATAGAGAGGAATCAGAAAATTAACCGCCGGGCCAAGTGCGCCGATCACCAGCAGCGCCACAATGTTGGAGCGCTCTTCTGGCGAGTCCAGCACCTCTAAAGCCAGCAGCGGGGTCTTGTCTCGAGCCACACGTCGGTGCGACCAGGCGAAAAAGGCTTGTCCAAACACAATGCCCAAGATCACCATAAATGGCGCAGGCGATAAGCCCAGAAGCGCAAACGGCGCGGCCGGTTTGGCCACTGTAATTCCCCAGGCATTCAAATTATTGAATCCAAGCGAAATCAAAATGATGGCCAAAGCCGCCAGGAGCGCGCCAACGCCATCAATTTTAATGTCCGGCTGGCGTGTAATAGGCTTCAGCCGGAAGCTGAGAATAAAAACAAGGATGGAGAGAACGCTTAGAAGACCAAAAGAAAGACGCCACGTCAACAGCGTTCCGAGAAGGCCAGCAATAAAAAATGCCAGCGCGCCGGAGATAGCGGGTGTGCCCGCCATGATCCCAAGAGCCTGAGCCTGCTGCTTCCCGCGATAGTTGGCCGCAATCAGTACAACCAGGGTCGGGACCAATGCAGCCGCGGCCACTCCGGCCAGAGCCTGGGCTAAATTCATCGCCCTTGCGCTAGGACTTAACGCCATCAAAGCCATCGCTGCGCCATGCATGAGTGCTGTAATCTGAAAAACGCGACGTTCACCGAAAAGCTTGCCAATTTTCGCACCTAGCATCACAAAAGCGGCCACAAACAATGAGTAGAAAACAAGCGCCGTGCCTACACTCGTCGCCGAAGTGTTTAGCTCTTCAACAATAGGGCCAATAGAAACCGGCAAGGCGTTGACATTAAAAGCCATCTGAATCTGAGCTAAAAGAATCACGACCAGAGGCAGCCAGGATCCAACTTGTTCAGTCTGGGCTTTATGGGACGAACCAGTTTTTTGAGTCATAGATTTATCGGATCATTCGGCATTAAAAACTCACCGGATAGCCAGGTCCTAAAGGAATTCCTAACGCAAACCATACTACAAAGAGCAAAATCCACACAATAGAAATAACCAATGTATAAGGCAGCATCAAAGCAATTACAATACCAATACCCGCGTCTTTCCGATACCGCTGCACGACTGTGAGCACAAATGGAAGGTAAACCATCAGAGGGGTAATGACGTTTGTGGGCGAGTCGCCAACGCGATAGGCGGCCAATACGGTTTGCGGGGCCACATTTAAGCGCAGAAAGACCGGAATGAAAATAGGCGCAAAGATAGCCCATTTCGGAATCACGTTGGGGATGATGATGTTGAGGAGCATGATAACCAGAATGAAGCCGATTAGCAGAGGAAGCGCGCCGATATTGGCTTGTTCCAAGGCGTCAGCCATCCAAATCGCTACAACCTGTGGCATGTTGCTAAAGTTGAAGAAGGCAATAAACTGGCTGATCATCAGCAGCATAAAGATGAGGCCGGCCAGGGAAGCAAATGTCTTGGTCACCCCTTTGATAACATCCGCGCTGCTCGTGATTGTTTTCGCTCCCAGGCCATAGCCGATGCCCGCAAGCAAGAAAAAGAGCGTAATGATGAAGATGAGGCTGGACATGAACGGCGTGTTTCCGATTACGGCGCCTGTGTCAGGATCACGCAGTGGCGCGCCAGACGGTAATGTCAGCAGCAGCACCAGGGCGAGCATGCCGAGAAAAGCGAAGAGCGCATATCGCAAACCTTTCGTTTCGGCAGCGACTGCTTCGGCGCTTTGCGCTTCTTCGGTCGGCGCGTCGTCGGATGGGTGGTACGCGCCTAATCGAGGCTCAATGATCCGGTCGGTGATTACGGCCGCAACAATACTCAGGATGATGGTGGCGGCGACAGCAAAA
>JAKQCM010000013.1 GCA_029559155.1 Chloroflexota bacterium | reverse complement strand
CTTGGAGAAATTGGATCGTCCTGCCCTGGACGTGCTGTGGCGGACGGCCAAACTTCAGCGTTAATTGCTTTGTTGACGCATGGACGCAAAGAGATAGTGTGGGGTGGAGGTCTGTCTCTACAGATAGGCCTCCAACTCGCGCAGGAGCGCCTTTTTGCTGCGGTTCCCCACGATGCGCGTGACTTCTTGCCCCTCTTTAAACAAGATGAGCGTCGGGATGTTGCGCACGCCAAAACGCTCCGGCAGGTCATGCTCTTCCTCAACGCTCACTTTGACAATGTGCAGCCGGCTTTCCTCGTTGGCCAATTCCTCCAGCGTCGGCGCCAGGGCGCGGCAGGGCGGGCACCAGGAAGCCCAGAAGTCCACCAACACGGGCAGCGGCGCCTGGAGCACCTCGGTTTCAAAAGTGCTTGAATTCACCGATTTCAAATTTGCCATCTGAGTTATCTCCTTCACATGTTTGCATGTTCAGCGGGGCATTCTCCAGATTGTTGAATCTGGACGAAATTATCCCATGGCTGAAAGAGATGTCAAGCAAAAGGGAATGCCTTCGGGCGCGAGAGCCTCGGGTGTCCCCCTCGGTCGAAAACGGCGGGGCTCGGCAGCGGGATTTGATCCTTTTAGAAAACCGCTATCTTGCATTTCAAGATAAGTATGGTATGTTGATGGAGACCGCGACGCACAGGTCGGCATAGCTGGGGCGGGGACGGGCGACAGCGTAAGGAAAACGTCAGATACGCCGGTTGCATTTTGAAATTACCCGTGCTATAATAATGCTGTTGCGTTTTCGCGGCAAATGACGATTATGGACACTAACGAGAATCCGTTACTGGAAACTGCGCCTGCAGATAATTCACGGTTTTTACCGCGTCGGGTCAGCAAAGCGCTGGCTAAGGGAATAGCATGGGCCTGGCGGTTGCAGGACGATCGCCGGGCATTAGCCTCGCTACTAGGGCGCTGGAGCGCGCATCTAGGGATCGCTGTCCTCGCCCTGGCCTTGATCGTCATGGGGCGGGTGACTTTGACGCCGGTGAGCCGTGCTACCGTGCCTGATCCGAGTGTGATGTCGGCGGTTGCGGAGCCGTTGGCGACGCCGACGCGGATGCTTGCCGCGGCCGGTGGGCCGATTTCACGTTATGTGGCTGCCCCCAGCCAGGTCCTCATTGCGCGAGAAGCGCTTCCCCATACCACCATCCCCGAACGTGTACGTCTGGAAGTCATCACTTACACGGTACAATCTGGCGATACCATTTTTGGCATCGCGGCGGATTTTGGCCTGTCTCCCTACACCATCGTTTGGTCCAACATGGAGACTTTGCAGGGCGCGCCGTGGCATATTCAGCCAGGGTTGACGTTGTTCATCCCTCCTGTGGATGGCGCTTATCATACCGTGGCGGAAGGGGAAACGGTCGAGGTCATCGCCGAAGCTTATGAGGTCGAGCCGGCGGCGTTGTTTAACATGTGGAATTCCCTCAAGCCCGGGGAAGCCTTGTGGGAAGGCCAGCTGTTGGTCATCCCTAACGGCACGGGCGATGATTTCGATTGGGAACCCCCGCCGGCCGTGACGACGGTGGTCGCCGGGCGGGCAATCCCGCAGGCGACCAGCTATAACGGCAGCGTCACCGCTGCCATGACTGGGGCGACAGGTTATTTTGGCCTGCCCACGGGTTCCTATGCGGTTTCTGGCTGGACTTTTGCCGATCCACGCAATCCGGGACACATCGGGCTGGATTACCGTTGTCGTTTGGGCGACTACATCTACGCTTCGGATAACGGCATGGTCATTTTCTCCGGCTGGAGCGGCGGGTATGGGCTGTTGGTGCGGGTGGATCATGGCAATGGCTTTGAGACGCGCTACGCCCATTTCGATTCGATTTGGGTCACAGCCGGGCAATTGGTGACTCAGGGTCAGGTGTTAGGGCAGTGTGGAACGACCGGATGGTCTACTGGCCCCCACCTCCACTATGAAATTCGCTTTGGCGGCGTACCTCAAGATCCTAAGATCTACGAACCCTGATGCCTGAAACGAAATCAAACCGGCGCGTGAAGCAAGCTCAACGCTGGCATGGGGGATGGATCACCCATGCGATGGCGGGGGTTGCCGCGTCTGTCTGGCGTTGGAATGCCGACAAAGAAGGGCAGCTGCCGTTGCGGGGTCGGCTCACCTCCCATGTTGGGCTACTGCTCATTGCGCTGCTGGTGGTGTGGGGCGGGATGCGAGCCGGCGACGCGATTAGCGTGGCCTCGACGGTGGTGGCGCAACCTCCCGCAGAGCCGGCAGCGAGCGCTACGCTGGGAGCCGCGACGAGCAACGTGATGCGCGCTTATTCCCGCGCGGCCTCCCAAACCCGCGTCATGCGTCAGGCGACGTATCACACCGCCATCCCCGAACGGCCCCGTCTGGATATCATCACCTATCAAGTGCAGGTTGGAGACAACACCCAGTCTATTGCCGCGGCGTTCGGCCTGCAGCCGACGACGATCATTTGGTCGAATCCCGAGCTGGAGAAGGCGCCGGACCTGCTGAAGGTGGGGCAGAATCTGATCATCCTGCCGGTGGATGGGGTTTATCACACCGTTGTGGAAGGCGATACGCTGGACTCTATCGCCGAAAAGTACAAGGTCGCCGCGGCGGATATTGTCCATTGCCCCTTCAATAAATTGTCTGCCAGCTCCTCTTTGCCGGTGGGCAGCAAATTGATCGTGCCCAATGGGACCAAGCCCTATGAAGTTCGTAAGGTCACCACGTATGGCGGGCCGGCGCCGACCAATGTCTCATCCGCCGGGGATTTCATGTGGCCTGCCAGCGGGTACATCA
>JAKQCM010000179.1 GCA_029559155.1 Chloroflexota bacterium | reverse complement strand
ATAATCCGGTTCTTTTTTCATGAAAAGACTCCCTTTGTTGTGTTATTGGGTAATTGAATGGGAAACACAGTGGTGAAACCCAACGCGCTCAGGGCGATAAAGAAATCGGCGGCTGAGAAGCCGCGCAGCAGGGCGTAATCTGTGCCCTTGTTTAGAGACTGTTGTAGTTGGGGTAAGGTTTCAACCAGCGCCAGGCAGGCAATGGGGCGCAGGGTAGGGGGAAGGGCTGCCGGCAGCAAGGCGTAGTCGAGAATGAGGAGGTCTGGTGGAGGGGGTTGTTGGGTGACGGCCGTTGCCAATTCAGTGATTGACGCGGTTGTTAGCACCAGGAGAAGTTCGGGCACAGAGGCCAGGAAGGCTTGCAGGTTATGGCGGTAGAGTCCGGCGGGCATCAGCAGCATAGTACGGTACATAATGTCTCACCCAGCGGTGCAAAGGATTGGCAAAAAACAGGCTTTTGCCGGTACAAAGAGCCAATCTCATTCCTTGCTGATGATGATTATGAAACGGCCGTGCCGTTCGCACATCCGCAGAATATTCAATTTTGCCTAAAGAATTCTTTATGCTTTAAATTTCACGCAGCAAACAGGGCGAAATAGGCGGGCATGACTGCCCTTCGTATTTTGAGATAACTACCCAGCAAAACTACCCCACTGGCCGAGTGCCCCCAAGACTATCGTTTTTGCACCCCAAGACTATCGGAAACGATAGTGCCAGCCGCTCCCTTCTACTTATATCCTACCGACATACAGCACATAGGGAGAAGTAAGCATGGCCCCCGACACCCGATTACTGTTTTATGGCAACTCCATTTTTCTGGCCGGATTGAAGGCGGAACTGGCAACGGCCGTTGCCCCCTGCCACATCCTCACCCTGCCCTCAGACAACCCCAATCCTCTGCAAACCATCCGCGACTACCACCCGCAGGTCATCCTCTTCGACCTGAGTGCCCCCGACCAGCCTGACTTTGCCATCCCCTTGCTGCGCCAACAGCCCAGCCTGCTGCTCATCGGCCTGGACCCCAGCCGCGACGACCTGCTGGTCCTCTCCGGCCAATCGCCGCAGGCCATGCATATCAACGACTTAATTGCCATTCTTCCTAGCCAGCAAACAACCACCTAGAGCAAAAATACCCAAATTTCCCATCATAAGGAGAAACACAAATGCAAGCACCTCATCAGCAAACAACACAAACAACCAGTCGTAAACAATGGCCCACAAGCAAATGGTTTTTAGCCGCCCTCTTGGCGCTGCTTGTCATTCGCCTGACCATGATGCCACTCGCCACCCAGGGGCAAGAATTAGAGCCAATTGCCCGCATGGTAGTCACCCCCCAAGAGGTCGAGTGGCAGCCCGTGGTCGAATACACCACATTAACCCTGATTGTCGCCAGTCCCGACGGAGGCATTGTGCAGCACACTTTTGTCCCCGGCCAACCCCCTGCTTTCGCCCTGCTAGACTCGCACGGGCAACCTTACCCCGATGGCGTCTACACCTATGAGTTGCGCCGGACAATGGATACAGCACAAGCCCGCAGCGACGAGGCTGCGCCAGATGAAGACCTAACGGCAACGGCCGTTACCCGTCAATCCGGCACATTTTCCATCGCCCAGGGTGCGCTGGCAGTCCCAGACACCCTCGAAGCGTCGCCCCAAATTCAAGCGCTCCAGGCACCCAACGATCAGGTCATTATCGATAACCTGATCGTCACCGGCAGCAGTTGTATTGGTACGGACTGCGTGAACGGCGAACTCTTTGGCTACGACACAATACGCCTGAAAGAGAACAACCTGCAAATCCACTTCGATGACACCAGCAGTGCGGGTACATTTCCCAACAATGATTGGCGCATTATCATCAACGACAGCGCCAGCGGCGGCGCCAGCTATTTTGCCATCGAAGACAGCACGGCCGTGCGCGTACCGTTCAAACTAATAGCTGGCGCGCCCGCCAACGCTTTCTACATGGACGCTTACGGGCGATTAGGCTTGGGAACGGCCATCCCATTCGTAGAACTGCACATTGCGGATGGCAACACACCAACCGTGCGGCTGGATCAAGACGGCAGTAGCTTCCCCGCCTATATATGGGACGTATCTGGTAATGAATACAACTTCTTCATCAGGGATGTCACCAACAGCAGCACAATCCCCTTTAGAATTCAGCCCGGCA
>JAKQCM010000164.1 GCA_029559155.1 Chloroflexota bacterium | reverse complement strand
CTGGCCGATTAACGCCAACGTCAGCGGCGTTCCCTGGGCGTTTAACGCCAGGGTTGCTTTCACGGCGTCCAGGGCGCCTTTGGCGCGGCTCATGCGGCCGATGAACAAGGCAAACGGGTTGCCATCGGGCATGTAGCTGTCGCGCACGGCCGTGCCTGTTGGCAAATCTGGTAGGGGATCTATGCCGCCGCTGATAACGGCCGTGCGTTTTGCTTGCACCCCCCACTCACGCAGGCCGTCAATTTCCACCGACGTTAGCGCCAGCACCGCGTCCGCATCGGCCAGCAAATGGCGTTGATGGTCCATGGTGGCATTGCGCGCCAGCCGATCTCGTTTGTCTGTGCCAAAATGCGCAAAGGGAGTGATGGCGAATGGGATGCCGCGCTGGCGGGCAAACTGCCAGCCGGCCAGCAGCGGATATTCCCAGGAAAGGTTAAAGCCGTGGACGAGTTGGATGTCGTCGGGCAGGGCGGCCAGGGTCGGTTCCAGTTGCTGCGCGGGAGGGATGAGTCGGGCCATTTTTTGCAGAACGGCCGTCTGGTCGCCTGGCAGCGCCGATAGAACAATCATTAGTTTGCGCCATAGGAGTAACGCAGACTGCCCGCCGGGCAATGCGCGCAGCGGGCAGCGGATGAGCGATATGGGACCATCTTGTTCCATTTGGGTGGACGGCGCGCCTGTGCCCAGCCAGAAGTGTGTTTCTAATTGGGCGGTGGTGGTAACGGCCGTGATCCGATGCCCACGCGCCGCCAGATTAAATGCCAACGCCCGCACATAACGTTCCCCACCGCCAGGAAAAGGGGGGTATGCGGGCGTGACAAATAAAATGTGCATCCAAACCCTGATTAATTGTTTGGGATAATGGGCACAAAGGTTTTGTAAAGATTCTTAACCACCAAAACCTGAACGACCACCTGCACCGGACTGCCGCTCACGACACGGCCGTCGGTGGAACCTTCAATCGTTACTACAAATTCATGCATCCCCGCGCTGAGGCCAGCCGGATTAATCTGCACCTGAACCGTATTTTCGTTGACAATAGTACCCGCTGTCGGAAACAGGGTAATGCCGGTAGCTGGCGTGATGGAGGCTTGCCAATCAAACGAGCCAGGCCCGGAATTAGAGAGATTGATATAGGCAACAACAGGAGCGGTCGATCCGATCTGCGCCATGTAGGTTGCGCAATCTGGCGTGACAATGAGCCCGGGTTCCTGGTTTGCGCTGGTGCGCGAGGCGTTTTTCTTAAAAACTGGCCAGTCAGCCAAATCGCTGGAATTGTTCAAATCCCACACATAAAGCTTGCTGTTGCTGGCAATCAGTTCTAATTTGCCGTCATTGTCTATGTCGCCGACGGCCGGCGTGTTGATTAAAGTGCCATTGGCATAATAGATCGGTTGGGTATTGTTGGGGAAATTGGTTCCCGTTAACTGCTGGCCATTCCCATCTACCACATTTACCGTCCAGCTCTGGTTCAGGAAGATTTCCATTTTGCCATCGCCATCAAAATCGCCTAACACAAGTCCCATTTGGGTGTTAAACGGGGAACTGGCATTGCCATTTTGATCTCTAGGGGTCATGGGGAAGCCGGGGACCAGGGTTCCGTTGAGGTTCCAGGCGTAGAGCTTGCGATCATCAGCGATAACGACGACTTCTGGCGCGCTGTCGCCGGCAATATCACCTAGAGAGGGAGACACTACCACGTTGCCGCCGGTGGGCTGCGGCCAGCCCGGTAAATTGTTGCCCTGTCCATCCAGGCCCAAAACCATAAAACCATATTGTGGGTGATCTGGGCTATATAGATTGTAGAACTGCCCTAACCCCATAAAAAACTCTTGTTTCCCATCGTTGTTGATGTCGAGTACTGCCGGAGTGGAGCTGATTTCTTCTAAAAAGTAACGTGGGAAACCGTGCTTGGGTTCGCCAAACCGGTCGAAGGCATAAACAGACCCGCCGCAGTAACCAGGCGCCCAACCGGCTGGAGAGGCGTAGGGGCAGACCCAACCGACGCCATTCGGGTAGCTGTCATCAAAATTGCCTTCACCGGTGCCGATGATGACTTCTGGGTAGCCGTCATTGTCCAGGTCGGCCAAGGCGGGGGAGCCCCACGTATCGTCGCCAAGTTGGTCGTAGAGATTGGGCCAGGTGGGGAACCGTTCGTGCAGGGCGCTGTCTGGTGGGTATCCCGCAACCAGGGCGCCGGTGTGGTGCCAGGCATAAACGCGTTTATCGAAACCGGCGGCGACAATTTCCAGATCGCCGTCTTTATCCAGGTCGCCGATAGCCGGGCTGGAGAAAATGGTGTCGCGGCAGCCAACCGGTGGCACGTCGCCATCCGCCGCTAATTTGGGCCAGCCGGGTTTTACTTGACCGTTATGGTCAAGGACGATCACCCCGCCCTGGGTGCAGACGCTGGGATAAATGGTGCCTGTGCCGACAGCTATTTCGAGAAAGCCATCGTTGTCGATGTCGGCGACGGCCGGGGAGGAGTGGATTTCTTGGGTTCCGGCGGCCATGCCAAAATAGGGGGCTGTGTCGGTGTCCCATAGCATGTTGTGGTTGTGGTCTACAGCGACGATGTGCCCGTTGTTGGTGGCGACGATGATTTCTAGAAAGGTGTCGTTGTTGATGTCCGCCAGGGCAGGGGAGCTGTATTGGCAGTTTTTGTCGCCGGTTAGCAGGCATGTGTCGCTGGGCAGGGCCAAACTCCAGGCCGGAGGCGTAATGCCGCCGGTCGGGTCTGCATGAACGCTGCCGACGAGGGAAATGTTGAAGAGTACGGCCGTTCCCAAAATCCCCAGTAAAACAATGATACGTAATGAACCTTTTCGCAAATTCTGTTTGGTGTTCATAAGATATTTTCCCATTACATGTTTCATGATTCTGTTACGACAAAAAGTGATTGTGTGCTTACGATACTACGCTTGAGAAATGCTTAACCTTGATTTGTCGTTTTTCTGATTGCTTTTTCGACTACCTTTGTTGTTGGTTTTGAGCGGCTTCTTGTTTTGAGGGGTGACTTGGGGTGTCTTGTGAAGCCGGGTCTTGGTTAAGATTAAGAAGTTATACCAACAAAGTTGTTTTATATATGCCATTAGTGTAGTTATTTCAGGGAACGTTCACAATGGGAAAATTGTCTTGTCTGGCCGAAGTGTTAGGGGGTTTCAGGAGTGAGGAGGGTTTTGTAACGGTGAATAATGGTGTCCCAATGATATTCGGTTTGGGCGAAACGTTGGCCCTGGCGGCCTAGTTGTTGGCGTAGGTGAGGATTGGATAATAGTTGTTGTAGGGCGGCGGAGAACTCGTCGTAGGAGGTGTAGTAGAGTCCGCCGTTGCTGCGGCGGCACTGGTTTCTGAGAACGGCGCAACGGCCGTTTACCAACACCGGCCGCCCCATCAGCCAGGCTTCCAGCACAATCATCGACAGGCTTTCATACAGCGAGGGCATTACCACGACGCTGGCGGCCTGGAGCGCGTCAAATTTGTCTTGTTCCGACAAAAATCCCAGCGGCACGATGTCGGGGTGGGTGGGCAGGTCGAAGTTGGCTTTGCCGATGAGTACCAGTTTGAGCGGATCTTTCTGGTTCTGGCGGAATCGTTGGAAATCTTCCAGCAGTTCGGGCACGTTTTTGCCATGAGCGATGCGGCCAACGTAAAGCAAAAACGGGCCGTCTATCTGGTATTTTTGCCGGAAACGTTCGGCGGAGACCTGTTCTGGTAGGTTGACGCCTACCCCGGCGATGATGTCTTGCGCACGGCCGTTATTGCCTGTTACGCGATTGACCAGCCTTTTTTCGGTCTGGGTGTTGTAGACAATGGCGCGAGGTAAATGAAACAACGGCCGAAAAACGGGCAGGTAGAGAAACGGTTCGTCATGGGCGGTCGGCACGAGGATCGCTTTGTCAGACACCAGCGGCAGGCCAAAGTAGGTGGTGGCGTAGAGGTAGGTGAAAAAGATGAAGGCGTCGAAGTTGGCATAGGATTGGCGCACGGCCGTTAACAATGCCGTCGAATACGGCCCTTGCGCTTTTACCCAGGCAATTTCGTCGAATAAGCTGTGGTCTTGCAGCAGCAGCGCCTGGGTCTGTTTTTGCGCCGCCGCCCAATCCCGTGGTTGGTCCACGGGGAAGCGATGCACCGTCACCCCGTTCACCAGCGTCGTTTTGGCCGGGTATTCGTTGGCCCAGGTGACATAATCCACAGCGCAGGTGGTCAGGACGTGGATTTCGGCCAGCGGCAGCAGGCGCTCCGCCAGCCAGCGGGCGTGCAGTTCCGCCCCGCCGCTCACTTCCTCGCCATATCGCTGCACGACTATCGCCACTCGCTGCTGAGTCATGGTCTATTTTCCAAAATCAGGCTGCCGGGTAGTGCCTGGTTCGGGCAGCGCATCAATCAACTGCAGGCTGTGCAAGAATTCCAGAAAGGTATGGTAAACGGCCGTTTCCCGAAACGCCTGCACCCGCGCCGCCTGCCGCGCCACAATCCGCTGCCGTAGCGGCTGATTGGTCGTTAAAATGTCCACCAACTCGGCCAGCCGCGCATAATCTTTTTGCCGGAACAGTACGCCCGCGTCGGCCAGGGTGTAAGGCACGCTGGTACTGTCGTAGGCCAAAATGGGTAATCCCAGGTACATGCTCTCGATAAACGGTTTGCCAAACCCCTCGTGCTCGCTCATGGACACGTACAGGTCGGCGGCGCGATAATACGTCACCATGTCTTGCTGCGAGACTTTGCCGGTGAGCGTCACTGCCTCGCTCAGGTCCAAATCGGCGGCCAACTCTTCGACCCAAAGGTCATAGCTCAGGTCCCAACGGTCGCCCACCAGCGCCAGTTGGGCGTCGGGCCGGAGGCGGCGAACAAAGTAAAGCAGTTTAACCAGGTCTTCTTGTTTTTTATTGGGCGCAAGCCGGCC
>JAKQCM010000162.1 GCA_029559155.1 Chloroflexota bacterium | reverse complement strand
GAGGTTGAGTTGTTGGGCGAGAACGGCCGTTTTCTGCGCATCACGTCCGGCCAGAATCGGTTTGTGGCCTCGTTTGATCGCTTCCTCGGCCAGAAGCCGCCCGGTATAACCATATGCGCCATACAATAACCAGTTATTCATCAAGTCTCCTGTAGAAGTAGCTAGAGCCAGAGCTAGAGCTAGAGAGCAGTTGCAGATTGGTCCAATCTCCAAGATTGGACCAATCTTGTCGGGGTAAAACCTTATAACCTGAACTGTTTGGTTGAACGCGATTTTACCAGTATGATCGACCAAACCCAATGATGAGGATACCGATGGCAAAAATACGCGCAAAATTAAGTCCTGTTCGTCTGGCGCTGGCGCTGCTGGCGCTGGTTGTGATTGCCGTATCCTGGCGGCAGGTGTTGGCTGCGTCGTCGGGCCTGGTGGTGCGCCAGGTAGATCAGGCCGGTGTGCCGCTGCGCTTTATGGTGGCCGAAGGCGCGCAGAACGCGCCGGGGGTGGTTATCGCCCACGGCTTTTCCGGCTCGCGGCAGTTGATGTTGGCGTATGGGTATACGCTGGCGCACGCCGGATATGGCGTGGCGCTGCTAGATTTTGCCGGACACGGGGCGAATGCGACGCCATTAACGCCGGACGCGCCGGTGTTGGCGGATGAACTGGCTGTGGCAACGGCCGTTCTCCAATCTCAGCCGGAAATCGACCCCACGCAGTTGGCAGTGTTGGGTCATTCGATGGGCAGCGGGGCCAGTATGCAAGCGGCCGTTGATCACGGCGAATTATACCGGGCAGCGGTGGCCATATCGCCTACGGGCGCAGACGTCAGCCCGGCCTTTCCGCGCAACTTCTTGCTGATGGCCGGCAGCCTGGAAGCGCCATTTGTGGCCAACGCCCAGGATTTGCTCGCCAGAGCGGGCGGCGCAAACCCCGATCTGTCCGCCGACCTGGGGCGGGCGCTGGTGGTTGTGCCCAACGCCGAGCATATTTCGATATTGTTCCGCTGGCTCAGTCACAGCACGGCCCTGGATTGGTTGAATCGGGTGTTTGGCGTGCAGCGCGCCAGCGATTACCGCGATACGCGCATCATCTGGTATGGCCTGCATCTGGCCGGCTGGCTGGTAGGCTTGCTGGCGCTGTCGCCGCTGCTGCCGGATGGCCGCGTACAGCGTGGTTTAGGGCGGCGACGGCCGTGGTATTGGTTAGGTCTGGGGGTTGGTGTGGCGGCGGGAACGGCCGTGCTCTGGCTGTTGAGTCAGGGTTTTAGTTTGACGGCCGTTGGCGGCCTGGCGGTTGGCGGCGGTTTGGGTATGTGGTTTTTTATTGTGGGTCTGGTGTGGCTGCTGACCGGCTTCCGCTTGACGCTGCCTACCTGGCGCAGTACGGCCTGGGGCGCGGCGGTATTTGCCTTCTTATGGCTGGCGTTTGGGCTGCTCAGCCAATGGGTCTGGCTGCCCTGGTTCCTCATTCCCGCAAGGCTGCTGCGCTGGCTGCCGTTGGCCGTGGCTTTTTTTCCCTGGTTGTTGGCGGCCGGTCTGGTGAATCAGGGCGCAGGCGGCTGGCAGCGCCTGGGTTGGTGGGCGTGGCAGTGCGTGGTTTTGGTGTCCGGGCTGCTCGCCCTGGTTTTTCTGGTCCGCGACTTGTTCTTTTTGGCCCTGGTTGTGCCGGTCATTCCGATTGTGGTGGGCATTTTGGCTCTCACCGGCGCGGCCATCGACGATGCCTGGGCTTATGGCCTGGGCAGTGCGCTCTTTTTTAGCTGGCTCATTTTGGCGGTGTTCCCGTTGGTGGGGTAAACGGCCGTCATTCTGGCCGCACGGTAGATGATGAAGATGATTTACGTCGACAACCAAAACGTAACCGACCCGCGTTTAAATCTGGCGCTGGAAGAATACCTGCTGCGGCACGTCCACATCGACGAGGCGATATTGCTTTTCTACGTCAATGAACCGTCGGTGATTGTGGGGCGCAACCAAAACACTTTAGAAGAGATTGATCCCGATTATGTGGCGGCCCATCATGTTCATGTGGTGCGCCGTTTGTCGGGCGGCGGGGCGGTTTACCACGATTTGGGCAATCTAAATTTCAGTTTCATCACCAATGGCTCCAGAGATTTGCACAACTTTCGCCTGTTTACCGAGCCGGTTATTCGCGCGCTGAATGACCTGGGCGTGCCGGCGGAACTGCATGGCAAGAGCGATATTTATGCCGCCGGCAAAAAAATCTCCGGCAATGCGCAGTATCTGGCGCGGGACCGCATGGTCAGCCACGGCACGATTTTGTTTGACAGCGACCTGGAGGCTTTGCTGCGGGCGTTGAATCCGCGGCAGGCGCAGATTGAGTCGAAGGCGGTGCAGTCGATTCGGGCGCAGGTGACCAATATCCGCGCCTGGCTGCCGCAGTTGGACGTGGCCGGGCTGCGCGCGGCGTTGTTGGCGGCTATTTTTGCTGGGGAGGCTGTGCCGATGCTGCCGTTAACGGCCGTCGACTGGAGCCACATCCGGCAAATTAAGGCCGACCGCTACGATACCTGGGAATGGAATATCGGCCGTTCGCCGCACTTTACGGTGCAAAAGCGTCTGCCCTGGGGTGATGGCGAAATGGGGGCGGTGGAGACGGTGAGGAACGGCCGTATCCAAACCATCACTCTCACCGGCCTCCCAACCGCTGAACCATTACAAACACATCTTACCGGCCTGCGCTACGAGCCTGCCGCCCTGGCGCAGGCGCTCCACGACTTTGCCCCCACTGCCGGCGTACCGGCCGAGTTTCTCATAAACCTGATCTATTGAACATTGGCGGGGCCTTGAGCCTTCAGGCATAAATGTTTACTAATGCGTGATGCGTGATGACCTCTGGTCACGCATCACGCATCATTCTTCACGCATCACGCATCATTCCTCCAATAACCACTCTGCTGCCACTTCACATTCCCCGTTTAAGCGGCGTAAAGCCCTGCCCCAGCGCATGATGGCTCAGGCCAATGGTCACAAAGGCTTCCGGATCAGCATCGGCGATGGTGTTTTTCAGGTCTACCACCTGTGAACGGTAGACGGTGCAGGTGATCATGTAACGCGTTGCCCCGGTGTAACCGCCGGTTACCGGCCAAAAGCTGGCGCCGCGATGTAGATTCTTGATGACGGCCATGGCCACTTCTTCCGGGTGATTGGTGATAATCGTCGCTACCCGCGTGGTGCTGGGACCTTCCATCACATAATCCGAAGCCAGCCCGTTGATAAACATCAACAACAGGCCGTACATGGCAATTTCCCAGCCAAAAACAATCCCGGCAACCAGAATGATGGTGCCATCGGTGAAGATGTACGATTGGCTGAGCGGCAGGCCGGTCTTTTGCTGCAAAATACGGCCGATCACGCTGGTGCCGCCAATCGTGCCGCCGGCGCGATAAAGCAGCCCGGCCCCGATGCCGCCCACGATGCCGCCATAAATGGTGCTGAGTAGTAGATCGTTGGACACGGGGTAAGGGGTTAACACAGTAGGCAAAAAGACCTGTAGCCAATCCACCAAAAACGAAAAAATGGTAACCGCAAATAACGTGCGGATGAGAAAGGCCCAACGCCCCAAGAAAATAAAGCCCAAAATGAGCATAGGAATGTTCATCACCCAATACATCAGGCCCAGCGGCCAGCCGGTAAAGGAGTTGATGATGATGCCGATGCCGCTCAGCCCCCCGGCGACAATCTGGTTGGGGACCTGAAACAAGACGTAGCCCGTAGAAATGAAGGTTGTTCCCAGTATCAATAAAATGATCCGAGGGATTTCCCGTTTCAGCATTTTTTTGCTGCCGCGCCAGCGTTTTTTAGTTAAATTTGTGAACTCTGTTTTTGTCATCTGGTTTTCCTTAACTATCTATTTGATTTCCGGTAGAATCCAAAACCGATTATTCTACGGTTATTGTAGACCTTTGGCGAATACCACCTGTTTTGCCAGGGCGTCTGAAAATTTGAAGGAGTAAACAATGTCAGTCCTTACGTTGTCCGCTGCCTGGCGGGCTTTGCAAGAGCATCATAAGAAGATGACGGCCGTGCACATGCGTGACCTGTTTGCAGCCGATCCGGCGCGCTTCCAAAAATTCTCGCTGCGCTTTGATGACATTCTATTCGACTATTCCAAAAATCGCATCACCGAGGAAACGATGGTTCATTTGCTCGCTTTGGCCGAGCAAGCTGGATTGGCCGAACAGATTCAGGCGATGTTTAGCGGTGCAAAAATCAACAATACCGAAGGGCGCGCTGTGCTGCATGTGGCCCTGCGCAACCGGTCTAACCGGCCGATATTGGTAGACGGCCGTGACGTCATGCCCGATGTCAACCGCGTCTTGGCCAGGATGGAAACATTCAGCGAAGCTGTGCGCTCCGGTGCGTGGCGCGGTTATACCGGCCTGCCCATCACCGACATCGTCAATATCGGCATTGGCGGCTCCGATTTGGGGCCGAAAATGGTGGTCGAAGCGCTGACGCCTTATACGCGGCGCGATTTGCGCGCCCATTTTGTTTCCAACGTGGACGGTACGGATATCGCCGAAACGCTCAAGAAAGTCCAGCCAGAAACAACGCTCTTCCTCATCGCCTCCAAGACCTTCACCACTCAGGAGACAATGGCCAATGCGCATACGGCGCGGGCGTGGTTTTTAGAGGCGGCGAAAGAGGAAACGGCCGTTGCCAGCCATTTTGCCGCCCTCTCCACCAACACCGACGGCGTGGTCGCCTTTGGCATCGACCCCGACAACATGTTCGAGTTCTGGGATTGGGTTGGCGGGCGGTATTCGTTGTGGTCGGCCATTGGCCTGTCGATTGCCCTGGCGGTGGGTTTTGATAATTTCGTCGCTCTATTAACCGGCGCTCACAAAGTCGACGAGCATTTTCGCACCGCGCCTTTTGCCCGAAACATCCCGGTGATCATGGCGCTGTTGGGCGTCTGGTATAACAATTTCTTCGACGCCCAGTCGCACGCCATTTTGCCCTATGATCAGTACATGCAGCATTTCCCGTCCTATTTCCAGCAGGGCGACATGGAGTCCAACGGTAAGAGCGTCACGCGCGGCGGCGCGCCGGTCGATTATTCCACCGGTCCGGTGATCTGGGGGCAGCCGGGAACCAACGGCCAACACGCCTTTTACCAGCTTATTCATCAGGGTACGAAGCTGATTCCCTGCGATTTCCTGGCTCCGGCGCAGAGCCATAACCCGGTAGGCAACCATCACACCCTGCTGCTGTCTAACTTTTTTGCGCAGCCAGAAGCGTTGATGAGGGGGAAAACATCCGTGGAAGTTCGCGCCGAGTTGGGTGGCAGCAGCGTGAGCAGCGATGCGCTGGAAGCGTTGGTGGCCGCCAAGACATTTGCCGGCAATCGGCCGTCGAATGCTTTCCTTTTTAAAATGCTCACGCCAGAAACGCTGGGTTCCCTGATTGCCCTGTACGAGCATAAAATTTTCACCCAGGGCGTCATCTGGAACATCAACTCGTTTGATCAGATGGGTGTGGAATTGGGCAAAGTATTGGCGAAGGCGATTTTGCCGGAGTTGGCGGGCGCAGGCCAGGTCTCTTCACACGACTCATCGACCAATGGGCTGATTAATGCCTTTAAAGCCATGCGCTGATCCAATTGGGCGGTGGGGGGCGCAAATTAGATGAAGGGTGGGAAATCCTGACACTGGGTGTCAGGATTTCTGTTTATGATGAGAAATGTTCACGGTGGGGTAACGGCCGTTCCCCATGTATGGTATAATCCCTCTATAAATTAGAACGCATGTTCACATAATCTTCAGCAGGTGACTTATGGAACCCGATACAATCTTCGTGCGCGGCGCGCAGCAGCACAATCTAAAACATATCGACGTACGCATCCCGCGCAACAAACTGGTGGTCCTCACCGGCGTCAGCGGCAGCGGCAAATCGTCGCTGGCCTTCGACACCATCTACGCCGAAGGGCAGCGCCGTTACGTAGAAAGCCTCTCCGCCTACGCCCGACAGTTTTTGGGCCAGATGGAGAAACCCAAAGTAGACCATATCAGCGGCCTCAGCCCGGCCATCGCCATCGAACAAAAAGCGGTTAGCAAGAACCCGCGCTCCACCGTCGGCACAGTCACCGAAGTGCTGGACTATTTGCGCGTCTTGTACGCGCGCATCGGCACGCCCCACTGCCCGCAGTGCGGCCGTGTTGTGCAGCCGCAAACATCACAAATGATCGCCGATCAGTTGGCCGCTTTGCCGCCGGGCAGCCGTTTCCAACTGCTGGCCCCCATCGCCCGCAACCGCAAAGGCACGCACATTGAAGCCTTGAAACAGGCGCGGCAGGATGGCTACATCCGCGCCCGCGTGAATGGTGAGATGATTGATTTGTCGGGCACGCTGCCCCGGCTGGATAAAAAAGCCAAGCATACGGTTGAACTGGTCATCGACCGGCTGCAAACTCCGGCGGAAACCGACGACTCTTTCCTGTCCAGACTGGTGGATTCCGTGGAGACAACCTTGCGCGCCGGGGAAGGGCTGTTGATTGCCGACCTGGGCGATGAAGAGCTGCTGCTCAGCGAGCATAACGCCTGCCCGCACTGTGGCATCAGCTTCCCCGATTTATCGCCGCAGTTGTTCAGCTTTAACTCGCCGCTGGGCATGTGCCCCGACTGCCAGGGCATCGGCACGCAGATGCAGGTAGACCCGGATTTGATCGTCGATGATGAGACGCTGTCGATCATGGATGGGGCGCTGCGGTGGTATGGCAACGTGCGCAAGAAGAAAAACCGCTGGCAAACCACGCAGTTGGAGTCGATTGCCGAGCATTACGGCATCGACCTGGACACGCCATGGCAGGAGCTGCCACAGTCGTTCCGCGACGTGTTGTTTTACGGTTCCGGCGAGGAAGTGGTGCATATTAAATATGAAGCGGAGGGGAATGATGCGCAGTGGAGCGGGGAGACGAAACGGCCGTTAAAAGGCATCATCTTCAACATCAACCGGCTTTTTCGCCAGACCAGTTCCGAGTATACGCGCGCGTTTTATGGCAGCTTTATGAGCCAACGGCCGTGCCCCACCTGCGTCGGAACCCGCCTGCGCCCCGAAGCCCGCGCCGTCACCGTCGGCGGCGAAACCATTACCGACGTGGGCAAGATGGCGATTGACGAGGCGTATGAGTGGGTGGTAGGGCTCGGTAAACTGAAGACAAAGGGAGACTGGAAACTGGAGACTGGGGTCAATGGTCATTCCGCCCACGCTTCAGTCTCTAATCTCCAGTCTCCAATCTCCACTCTCCAATCTCTTAACGCTGAGCAGTTCGAAATCGCCGAGGAAGTGCTAAAAGAAATCCGTGACCGGCTGCAATTTATGCTCAACGTGGGGCTGCATTACCTGACATTAGATCGCTCCGCGCCGTCCTTGTCGGGCGGGGAGGGGCAGCGCATTCGTCTGGCGAGCCAGATTGGCTGCGGGCTGGTGGGCGTGTTGTATATTCTCGACGAGCCGTCGATTGGCCTGCACGCGCGGGATAATCAGGCGTTGATTGAGACGCTGCACCAGCTGCGCGACATGGGCAACACGGTTTTGGTCGTGGAGCATGATGAAGAGACGATGCGCGAGTCGGATTGGCTGATTGATCTGGGGCCGGGCGCAGGGGTGAAGGGCGGCGAAGTGATGGCCGCCGGGACGCCGGCCGAGGTGATGGCCGATTTGGGCTCTTTGACCGGGCGGTATTTGTCGGGTGACTTGGCGGTGACAGCGCCGAACGGCCGTTCCCGGCGTATCCCCACCAACGGCAGCATCGAACTGCTCGGCGCGCGCCTGCACAACCTGAAAAGCGTCGACGCCCGCTTCCCTCTGGGCACGATGATTTGCATTACCGGCGTTAGTGGCAGCGGCAAGAGCAGCCTCGTCTCCGAGACGTTGGAACCGGCCCTGGCTCGCGCCCTCAACAACGCCCAAACCACGCCCGGCCCTTACGCCCGTCTCTCCGGTCTGGAGCATCTGGACAAAGTGATCAACATCACCCAGGATCCTATTGGCCGCACGCCGCGCTCCAATCCGGCCACTTACGTGAAGCTGTTTGACGAAATTCGCAAGATGTTTGCCAACACCCCGGAGGCGAAACTGCGCGGGTACAAATCGGGCCGCTTCAGCTTCAACGTGAAGGGTGGGCGCTGTGAAGCGTGCCAGGGATATGGCTTGCGTAAGGTGGAGATGCACTTCCTGGCCGACGTTTGGGTAACTTGCCGCGAATGCCACGGCGCGCGTTATAACCGCGAAACGTTGGCGGTCACGTTCAAGGGCAAAAATATCGCCCAGGTGCTGGACATGGACGTTCAGGAAGCGTTGGACTTATTCGCCAATCACCCGAAAATCAGCCGCATGTTGCAAACCTTGCACGATGTTGGTTTAGATTACGTGAAATTGGGCCAGAGCGCGCTGACGCTTTCCGGCGGCGAGGCGCAGCGCATCAAGTTGGCCAAAGAATTGAGCCGCGTGGCCACCGGGCGCACCGTTTACATTCTTGATGAACCGACCACCGGCCTGCACTTCGCCGACATTCAGAAGCTGCTGGACGTGCTGCACCGGCTGGTGGACGCAGGCAACACGGTGATCGTGATCGAGCATAACCTGGATGTGATTAAAACGGCCGATTACCTCATCGACCTTGGTCCGGAAGGCGGCGACGGCGGCGGGCAGATCATTGCCCAGGGCACGCCGGAGCAGGTGGCCCAGGTGGAAGCGAGTTATACCGGGCAGTTTTTGCGGACGGTGTTGGGGCAAACCGTTGCCCTGAACGGAGATTAGCGCTTGGCGCTTGGCGAATTTTTATGGTTTCGTTTGCTGCTGCCAGAGGCGGGCGTATAAACCGCCGTTCGCCAACAGGTCGGCGTGACGGCCGTTTTCCACCACGCGCCCCTCATTCAGCACCACAATCTCATCCATGGCCGCCAACCCGATCAATTGGTGGGTAATAAGCAGCAGGCTGCGCCCGGCGGACAGACGCAGGATGGTTTCCAGAACGGCCGTCGCCGTCAGCGTGTCCAGGTTGGCGGTAGGTTCATCCAGCAGCAGCACCGGCGCGTTCTTGAGTAGGGCGCGAGCGATGGCTAACCGCTGGCGCTCGCCCCCGCTGAGCTGCATCCCCAAAGCGCCGACGGCCGTTTCGTACCCCTTGGGCAGGGTGGCGATGAACTCATGCAGGTGGGCCTGCCGGGCGGCGGCCTCAATGGCCGCCTGGTCGGCTTGTGGCCTGGCCAGGCGCAAATTGTCGCGGATGGAAGCATTAAACAGATAAGGCTGCTGGGGCATAACGCCCAAACAAGCGCGCACAGTTTCGGGGTCATAATCGCGGGCGGAACGGCCGTCCCACCAAATTTCCCCGCTGTCATAGTCCCAAAAGCGCAGCAGCAGGTTGACCAGTGTCGATTTACCCGCCCCGCTGGGACCGACGACCGCCAACCGCTTGCCGGGCGGCAGATCAAAACTGACCTGATCAAGCGTGGGGTTAACGGCCGCATCGTAACCAAACGAAACGTTATCGAACGAGAGGTGAGGCGGGCTGGCAGTCAGTTGGATAGACGGCTTGTTGGGGAGCGGGATGGGCGGCGGGGCGTCGGCCAGGGCGAAGAGGCGGCGGGCGGCGGCAAGCGCCGCTTCGAGCTGCTGCGTGGCCTGGGCGAGGGGCTGCACCGCTTCAAAGCTGGCGACGGCGGCCAGGGCCAGGGCGGCCAGATAGACGCCGTTCACCTGCCCGGCGGCCACCAGGGGAATGGTCAAACCAACAACCAGCGCCATCGTGCCCTGCGTGAGCAGTTCTAACAGGCCGGTTTGCAGGCCGCTAACCCGCGCGAGGCGGCTTTCGGCGTGGGCCAGGGCTGCGCCTTGCTGATGGATTTTCGCGGCCCAGGCGTGATCTTGACCGCAGGCTTGCAAATCGGGCAGCCCTTGCAGGCCGTCGATGAGGCTGGTTTGCAGGTCGGCGCGCAGGGAAACGGCCGTGTCGCTGGCCCGTCGGCTGAGCCGGTAACTGAGCCAGGGCACGCCGACACCCGCCAGCGCCAGCCCGCCGAGTAAGGCCAGCCCCAGGGCAGGGTTGAAGGCGGCCATGAAGAGCGACATTACGGCCGTTACCACTGCCGCTACCAGCGGCGGCCCCACCACGCGCACGTAAAAATCTTGCAGTGTCTCCACATCGGCCACGAGGCGACTGAGCAAATCGCCGCTGTGGAAAGTTTGCAGGCGAGCCGGCGCCAGCGGTTCGATGGCCCGGTAAAACCAGACGCGGATGTTTGCCAGCACGCGAAAGGTGGTGTTATGCGCCGCCAGCCGCTCCAGATACCGAAAAATCCCCCGGCTCAGGCCAAAAAAACGCACGCCTACGATGGCGACGCTCAATTCGGCGATGGAAGGCCGGAGAGCGGCGGCGCTGATCAAATAGGCCGATGTGGCCAGCAGCGCCACGCTGCTGCCGACGGTTAACGCGCCCAGCAGCACGGCCAGTGCGACCCATCCGGCGTGGGGTTTCAGGAAGCGCAGCAGGCGGGGGAGGACGGCGGGTGTGGTGACGGCCGTGTGGGCGCGAGTTGGCGTTGGCACGGGTAGGGGAAGCGGATGCCGCGCGGCGGCTGGCTCTTCGGGCTGTGTGTTTAGGTCTTCGTGTTGTGTGAGCAGGGCGGCGTAACGGCCGTTTCTGGCCAGCAGTTCATCGTGCGCGCCGGATTCGAGCAGACGGCCGTTTTCCAGGACGATGATGTGGTGGGCGCGGCGAATGGTAGACAGGCGATGGGCGATGACGAGGGTGGTGCGCCCGGCCGTCAGGGCTTCGGTGGCGGCCTGGATGGCCGTTTCGGTAATCGGGTCCAGATGGGCGGTAGGTTCGTCGAGGATGAGCAGCGGCGCGTCTTGCAAAAAGGCGCGGGCCAAAGCCAACCGCTGCGCCTGCCCGCCGCTGAGCCGCGCGCCTCGCTCGCCAATTCGAGTGGCGTAGCCATCGGGCAAGGTCTGGATAAAGTCGTCGAGGTCAGCTTGTTGGGCGGCGGCTGCCACTTCTGTGTGACTGGCCGACGGGCGGCCCAGCCGAATGTTGTTGGCGATGGTATCGTCGAACAGGTAAGGCTGCTGTGGAACCCAGGCGATTTGGCGGCGGAGCACGGCCGTGTCCACCTCGTCTAGCGCTGTTTCCCCCAGGCGTATCTGCCCGGCGCTGGGGGCGATAAAACCGAGCAGCAAGTGGGCGATGGTCGATTTGCCGGCTCCGGTTGCGCCGACCAGCGCCGTTGTTTGGCCGGGAGCCAGGACAAAACTGACGTCGTGCAGCGCGGGCTGGCCTCTGCCGGCATAATTCACGCTGACATGGTCCAGAGAAACGGCGCGGAGATCGCCGGGATTTTTCGGCGCGCCTGTGGCGCGGGAGCGTTGGGGCGCAGGTTCATTGAGCAGGGCGAAGATGCGGTTGGCGGCGGCCACTCCGTCCATGCCGGCATGGAAGCGCGCGCCCAACTGGCGCAGCGGCAGGTAGAACTCCGGGGCTAAGATGAGGATGAAGAAGGCGATGTCGAAGGGGAAACGGCCGTTCAGCAGCCGCAGCCCAAGTGAAACCGCAATTATCGCCACGCTGATCGTCGATAGCAGCTCCAGCACCAGCGCCGACAGGAAGGCTACACGCAGCACGTCCAACGTGGTGCGGCGGAAGCGGTCGGTGATGGCGGCGATGTTGGCGGCCTGGTTTTGGCTTTGGCCCAATTGTTTCAGCGTGGTCAACCCTTGCAGCACGTCCAAAAAGTGGGCGCTCATGCGGCTGAGCAGCCCCCATTGCTGTTGGGTCAGGGTTTCGGCGTAACGGCCGATGAGCATCATAAATAGGGGCATCAGCGGCGCGGTGAGCGCGAGTGTCAGGCCGGTGACCCAATCAACCGGCAAGATGACGGCCAGAATGCTGAGCGGGATGAGGGCGGCGACGAATAGTTGGGGCAGATATTGGTTAAAGTAGGCTTCCAGGGTGTCTAGGGCGTGGGTGAGAACGGCCGTTAACTCGCCTGTCTGCTGGTTGTGCGTGAACGTGGGGCCTAAATCGAGCAAGTGGGCAAACAGGCGGTCGCGTAAATCGACCTTCAGGTCGATGGCCAGGTGATTGGCGCTGTGTTCTCGCCCCCAGGCCAGGGCGGCGCGCGCGGTGACGGCTGCCAGCAGCCAGACCACGGGTTCGCGGACGGCCGTCAGGTCTGCGCCTTCCAGAAATGCACGCGCGACAATCTGGCTGAGCCAGTATGCCTGCGCCACAATGGCCAGACCGGCCAGGACGCTAAGAAGGATGGTGAGGAGGAGGAGCGGGAAACGGCCGTTGCGCGCTTCCCGCCACAAACGCCGATCAAACATGGCGCGAGAGAGCTATGTGATGAGATGGGGGATGGCTACAGTTCATGCTGACGGCCGTCGCCGTGGGTCGCTGGATAACGCCTGGGTAACCAAATAGACCCCAAGGGTTTGCTCCTGAGAATTTGGATTGGTTGGGTATCAAACCCTTGGGGTCTTGCCGGAAAAACCGGAACAGATACACGGCAACGATCTCCAATCTCCAATCGCTAATATTCCAGCGCACTGCTTTCCGTAATGCGTTCGCGGAAAACCCAGAAGCTCCAGATCTGGTAGCCCAGGACAATGGGCACAAAAATCAGAGCTACAATGGTCATTACCTTCAGGGTGTAAGGGCTGGAGGAGGCGTTGTAGATGGTCAGGCTGTAGGCCGGATCCGTGCTGGAAACCATCACCTGGGGGAACAAAATCATGAAGGCGGTGATGACCGTCAGGGCAATGGTGAGACCGGTCATGATAAATGCCCAGACATCCATCCGCTTGCGAATAAAATAGCCGACAACCAGCAGCGTGACAATGCCGGCGATGGGTTCAATGCCCGGATTGATGCCCAGGTGCGAGACGATATTGGTAGACATGTAGGTGCCGGCGATGGCCAATCCGACCAGCACGACGGTAATAGGCCAGACGCGCCAGGCGGCTTTGCGGCTGGCCTCTTGCAGCGCCGCAGTCGTCTTGAGGGAGAGGAAGATGGCTCCGTGCAGCACGCAAATTGCCACGGCCATCAGGCCGGCGACGAGGGCGTAAGGGTTGAGCAGGTTAAAAAAGCCGCCGGTATAGGTCATGGTGGCGTCGATGGGCATGCCGCGCATCATGTTGGCGAAGGCTACGCCCAGCAGCAGCGGCGGTACCAGACTGCCGATAAAAATGCTCCAGTCCCAAACAGATCGCCAGCGTGGGTGGGCATCTTTGCTGCGAAATTCAAAGGCGACGCCGCGCACGATAAGCGTCAGGAGCAGCAGGAACAGGGCCAGATAGAAGGAGCTGAACATGGTGGCGTACCAGTTGGGAAACGCGGCGAAGGTTGCCCCGCCGGCCGTTAGCAGCCATACCTCGTTACCATCCCAATGCGGTCCGATGGTGTTGATCATCATGCGCCGCGTTTTGTCATCTTTGCCCAGGAAGGGCAGCAGAATGCCGACGCCGAAATCAAACCCTTCTAATAGGAAGAAACCGATGTAGAGTACGGCGATAAGTACAAACCAGATTACGTTTAAGTCCATGAGATACCTCGTTGATAGTTAGGGCAAATACGGCCGTTTGCCATCTATATCATCAATCGCCAATGAGCGAGACTGCCGGTTCGCCAATTGGCGAGGGGATGATGGGGACCGGTTGCTGTGGCTGGCGGGCAAATTTGCCCATCAGGTAAATGGTTGCCGCCATTAACGCGCCATAAATCAGCGTGAACCCGACCAGGCTCAGAACAACCATCGCCGACGACACGCTGATGGAAACGGCGTCTTCCAGTTTCATCAGGCCATAGACAATCCAGGGGTAACGGCCGAATTCTGTCAGAAGCCAGCCGGTGGTGTTGGCGATGTAAGGCAGCGGGATGAACCAGATGAACGCGCTCAGGAATTTTGGTTTGTCGGCTAATTGTTCGCCCATGACCAGCAGCAGGGCGTAGATATTGGCGATCAACATGAGGATGCCGGCCCCAACCATGCCGCGAAAACTCCAATAGGCGATAAAAACAGGCGGCGTGTAATCGCCGGGGCCGAAGGTTTGGGCATACTCGGCTTGCAAATCATTCAGGCCGCGCACGGTTCCCTGTAATTGATCCAGCGCCAACAAGCTGAGCATGTTGGGAATGCGAATCGAGAACACCTCTTCGCCTTGCAGATTGCCAATTGTGAGAATGGACAAGCCGGCCGGGTCTTCCGTTTCCCAAAGGGCTTCGGCGGCGGCGACCTTCATGGGTTGGCTGGTGACAAGGTGCTGCATTTGGCTGTGCCCGCTCATCACCACGCCGACGGTTCCCAACAATCCGATGATGGCGGCGATTTGGAAGGAGCGCTGGAAGATGGCGTTATCTTGCGGCTGGCGCAGCAGGTGGTAGGCGCTGATGCCCAGAACAAAGAAGGCGGCGGTTGCCAGCCCGCTGGCGATGACGTGGGGGAATTGGGTCCAGATGTTGGGGTTGAAGACGACGGTGAAGAAATTGGTCATTTCGGCACGGCCGTTATTCAGCGCATATCCCACCGGCTGCTGCATAAACGAATTGGCGATCAATATCCACAGCGCCGAGAGATTGGATGAGATGGCTACCAACCAGATCGCCAAAAGATGAACCCGTTTGGATAACTTCTCCCAGCCAAAAATCCACAGGCCAAGGAATGTGGATTCCAGGAAAAAGGCCATAAGCGCTTCGATGGCTAACGGCGCGCCAAAAATGTCTCCCACAAACCGTGAATATTCGGACCAGTTCATGCCGAATTGAAACTCTTGGACAATGCCGGTAACAACGCCCATGGCAAAATTAATGACAAAGAGCTTGCCCCAAAATTTTGTCATTCTTTTGTAAATATCCCGGTTGGTGCGGACATAGAGGGTCTCCATAAGGGCGACGATGATGGATAAGCCCAGTGTGAGCGGAACAAAAAAGAAGTGATAGACGGTGGTTATCGCAAATTGCATCCGGGCAAGGGTCGTTACATCCATAAGAAATGCCTCCTGGGCATGGTGGAGCGGGCAGGTGATAGGGCTTGGTAACCGTGCAAAACAAGTTCGCGGTTTTCAGATGGGACCAATTTTTAAAGATTGATCCAATCTCACCGAGGTAAAGATCAGCGGTTACTTGATAAAATTCACCGATTAGCTCCCCAAGCTAAATGAATTGACAAAGCGCCAATTGATACAATATCTTAGTTAGCAGCCTTAATAACGCATAGTGAGGTGTGTCACGGGAAATCAGGTAACATGTCACTATCGCGCACTGTTCGAATTTTGCCTGTGGTGTGTGGGTTGGCGGCGATGGATAGGCATGCGCCAACCTGAGGGTTTGCGCATACAAAGCTAAATCATTTGGAACTCAAACCCGTAGGGTTTTCCTCGGCAGGAATTAACATTGGTAGGACTGGTTTCACGGGAATGGACGAAATCGCTTATAATTTAAACGGCTTTTAGATTATTATGATGCGATTTAACAGTTTTTATCTTTGGCGCGGTGTTGCCAAACGCGGCGTCTAGTCATCTAAGGGGCGTTGTCCTGCATACTCCTTGGAGCGTGAGTTGATCAAGGCATGATACAAAACACGGTCCACCCATTCATTTTGCTGTTGTTCCTGTCGGGTGTTGTCGCATTGGTGTTTGCAGTCTATTCCTGGAGCAGGCAAACGGCCGTGTCCCGTCCCTTTGCCATCCTCATGTTTGCAGCCAGCTTATGGTCATTCACCTATGGCTTCGAACTCCTCAGCAGCGACCTCAACACAATCCTCTTTTGGATCTCCATCGAATACCTGGGCATTCTAACAATTCCGGTGGCCTTATTTGTGTTCACCTGCCGGTTTACCGGCCGAGACTCTCGTCGCACACATTGGCCAGTCATCGTTCTGAGCATTATCCCGACAATTACCCTTTTGTTGGTCTGGACAAACCGTTGGCATGCGCTGTATTACACCAGCGTTCATCTTATCGAGCGTGATGGACTGACATTAATTGCCACCACACGCGGCGCGGCTTATTGGGTTAGCGTGGCCTATGGCTATTCACTTGTTTTGGGCAGTGTCGTGTTGTTGGCGCTGGCCTTACGGGGCGCGCTGCCTCCTTATCGCGGCCAGGTTCTGGTGATTCTGGCTGGCGTGCTTGTCCCCTGGGTTGTCAACTTAATCTTCAACGCTTTTTTACGCCAAGATACCTTTTTAGACCTGACGCCCATCACCTTTACCTTCACGGGAGTTGTGATTGCGATTGGGTTATTCCGGCACCAGTTTTTGGAACTGGTGCCGGTTGCCCGGAACAAACTGGTGGAAACCATGGAAGACGCCTGGATTGTGGTCGATCAGGCGGATCGTCTGGTGGATCTTAATTACAAGGCTCAGAACATTTTTGGTCTGCAACCAGAAGGGTTTGTGGGGCAGCCCATGCGCCAGATAATGGCCGATTATGAAGCGATGTTGCAACAACTGGCCACGTCAACCGACTCGCAAGTAGAGATTGGCATGGATGTTGGCGGGCGACGGCGATTGTTTGATGTCCGGCAGACGCCGCTTTGGCAAGACCCCGGCAAACTGACCGGCCGGTTGATTGTGCTGCGTGATATTACCGCCCGTAAAGTGACCGAAAAGAATTTGCAAGAGTTAACCAATCATCTAGAGGCGTTGGTTATGGTGCGAACGGCCGAAATCGAGGCTGAAAAAGAGAAGGTGGAAACGGTTTTACGCAGTGTTAATGAGGGGATTGCACTCACGGATGTGGCATTGGCTATCCAATATGTTAACTATGATTTTGGCCGTCTGATTGGCCAGCCCCAGGAGTCGCTGGTGGGGCGGTCGGTTGGCGAAGTTGTTCTGGGC
The DNA here is from genome assembly GCA_029559155.1 of Chloroflexota bacterium. Taxonomy (GTDB): domain Bacteria; phylum Chloroflexota; class Anaerolineae; order Promineifilales; family Promineifilaceae; genus Leptovillus. Next base: position 6,738 of record JAKQCM010000162.1, on the reverse strand, counting down.
GTTGCTTATGAGACTCAGCGGACCATGATCGACGACGCTCTTTCATCTGGCCGATCCTGGCAGATGCAGATGTCGACGGCCGTTTCCCCCGACCAGTCGTTGATTTGTGAAATAACGGCCGTACCGGTTCTGGATGCCAACGGCCGTCTGACCGGGACTGTCTGGACCCTGTACGACATTAGCGACCTGCGCAAATTAGAGCTGGCGCGGAATCAATTCGTCTCCAACATCTCTCATGAGTTTCGCACCCCTTTATCCAATATCAAACTCTATGTCTCGCTCATGCAGCGGCAAGATTTGCCGCCCAAAACCATTGAATATGTTAAAGTTCTGGAGTTGCAGCTCGAACGGTTGGAGCATCTGACAGAGCGAATATTGACCATTGCCCGCCTTGACAGTATGCAAACTTTGGACAACGCGCAGTTGATTGATTTACGCACCATCATTTCACCCCTGGTGCTGCAATTTCAGGCTGAGGCGGACCAGAAACAAATTAAATTGCTGGCGCCAGATGGGGAACGGCCGTTTCCCACCGTCTATGGCAGCGCCGAATATATCCACAAAGCCCTGATGGAAATCATCCAGAACGCCCTCAACTTTACCCCGGCAAACGGCCAAATTCGGATAGACATCGTTCAGGAACCGCCAGGACCGCAGGGCTGGACCAGCATCAGCGTCACCGACACCGGTCCCGGCATCTTACCCGAAGATCAACCCAAAATTTTTGGCCGGTTCTTTCGCGGTAGTTTGGCCGCATCTGGTTTTACGCCGGGATTGGGCTTAGGGTTAGCCATTGCCAAAGAAATTATGCGGCTGCATGGCGGCCGGATTACCTACCACTGCTGGCCAGGTGAAGGATGTTGTTTCACGTTGCTCTGGCCGCCCCAACCAACTGCCAGAGAAGGCCGCTAACTTCAACTTTCCCTTGCAGCCCTTGCAGGCGATGTTATAAATGGGTCACCATGAACGAATAAGGATGCAACCATGACCCAATCTAACATTCAAGATCAAATTCGCGCTTATCTAGAAGAAAATCTCCCCGCTTATCTGGACTTGCTGCGGCAAATGGTCGGAATCAACAGCTTTACGGCCAATGCCGTGGGTGTAGACCAACTGGGCGAGTTGACGGCCGTTGCCTTTACCGCTTTGGGGTTTACGGCCGTGTTCGTCCCCTCCGCCAACCCCAATTTTGGCCGTCACCTCGTGCTGCACAAACCCGGCAAATCGGTCAAACAAATCGGCCTGGTCTCCCATTTGGACACGGTTTTCCCGCCCGACGAAGAAATTCGCCACAACTTTGCCTGGCGCGACGAAGGCGCGCGCATTTATGGCCCCGGCACAGTAGACATCAAAGGCGGAACAGTCCTCATCTACATGATGCTAGATGCCCTTCGCGCCATCAGCCCGGACATTTATGACGATACAACCTGGACCATCTTGCTGGATGCTTCTGAAGAGACGAATGGCGCCGATTTTGGCCAATTGTGCATTGACCATCTAAAAAATGCTTTGGCGTGTCTGATTTTTGAAGGCGGCTACCTGGAAAAGGACCGCGCCAAAGTCGTGGTGGCGCGTAAAGGCATGGCCGTCTATCACCTGGAAACCGAAGGTCGGGCGTCACATGCGGGCAGCGCCCACGAGCAGGGCGCAAACGCGATTGTGCAAATGGCCGACGTTATTCAGCGCGTGGCAGCCATGACCGATTACGGCCGTAACCTGACTTTCAACGTTGGCGTGGTTCACGGCGGCACAGTGACCAACCGCGTGCCCCATCAGGCGACGGCCGGCGTGGAAATGCGCGCCTTCTCGCCCGAAGTGTACGACGAAGGCGTGGCCGGCATGTTGGCCCTGAATGGTTTGGCCGATGTGGCCAGCGCCGACGGCGCGTTTGCCTGCCGCGTGACCGTGCGGCAAACGCGCAAAACCCAACCCTGGCCGCGAAATCCGGCGACGGATAATTTGCTGGCCATCTGGCAGGCGGCCGGCGAGTCGTTGGGCATTCAGGTGGAGCCGGAGGAGCGGGGCGGTCTGAGCGACGGCAACTACTTCTGGCATCTTGTGCCCTCGTTGGATGGATTGGGCGTTTCGGGCGGTAACTCCCACTGTTCGGAGCAAAGCGCCGACGGCAGCAAGGAGCAGGAATACTGCCAACCCGCCTCTTTTGTGCCCAAAGCGTTATTGAACGTAACGGCCGTTCTCTCCCTTTTGCAACAATAACCAACCGGACCGTGATACATAAGCGCGGTATGCAGCTAAAAATGGACAAAAAACCCGTGTTTGATCAAATAGAACGCATTCAAGCCTATCTTAAAATGAAAGTCGCCGCCGCCGAAACGGTGGCGGCCCCTCCGTTTACCATCTACTTCGACCCCGATGAAGCCGCTGCCAGCCTGGCGATACCTGATATTCGAAACTGCGAGGCGGTGGATACGGCCGTTTTGCAAAACTTGCACGCGGCCTTCAGCCAGCGCAGCCTGTCGCCGCGTGTACAGTACCTCGATGCCTACAATCCCACTTTGGCCGCCGCCTTACGCCACGCCGGGTATACTCAGGTGGAAGAAGCGCCGGTGATGATCGCCACGCCGGACACGCTGCGCCCCGCGCCGCAAATGCCCGGCCTGACAACGCTAATCCTTTCCGGCGATTCCTCGTTGGCCGACGTGCAGGAAGGGCTGCGGCAGACCAGCGAATTAGGCTTCGATCCCTTCGCCGCCCGCATTCTCCACACCGACCCGGACCAATTCCGGCGTTCGTTTATTACCGGCCGGGCGTTCATCTTACGTCTGAACCGCGAGCCGGTTACGGCCGGGATGTTTACCGAAATTTTGGACGGCCTGACCGAAATTGCCGGCATTACCACCGTCACCACGCAGCGTGGGCGCGGGTTTGGCGCATATCTGACCGGCTATATGGCGCAGTACGCTTTTTCCCGGCACGTCGACGCCGTCTTTTTGCTGGCCGTCCCGAGTGGCACGGAATCGATTTACCGGCGGGTGGGCTTTAAACCCTGCGCCACGCTGCTTACTTTTGAAATGAGCCAGTGAGCCAGAGCAACAACTGGCGGGTTGTTCGCCACTTCAGCGGAGGTACGATGGAAAAGTTACTGTCAGATTGCGTGAATTTTGCCCGGCGGCTGGTACAGACGCCCAGTATGCCGCATGAGGAACGGCCGTTAGCCGACCTGATCGCCGCCGAACTGCACGCCTTGCAGTTTGACGAGGTGTGGCTGGATGAGATAGGGAACGTGAACGGCCGTCTCTACGGCCAGGATCGCAGCCTCCCGGCGCTGGTGCTGAACAGTCACCTGGACCACGTGGACCCCGGCGACCCGACTCTGTGGCCCACGCCCCCTTTTGCCGCCGAGATTGTAGACGGCCGTATCGTTGGCCGGGGCACGGCGGACATCAAGGGGCCGCTGGCAGTGCAGGTGTATGCAATGGCCGGGCTGAAAAGGGAAGGGGAACGGCCGTTACGCGATGTGGTCTTTAGCGGCGTGGTGCAGGAGGAGATTGGCGGCGCAGGGGCGCAGTTCTGGGTCGAGCATCTGGATTATGACGTGGCTTTGGTGGTGCTGGGTGAGCCATCGGACAACAACATTGCCCTGGGCCATCGGGGGATTTTGCAGATGTGGCTGAAGCTGCACGGCCGTTCCGTCCACGCCAGCGTCGCCGAGAAAGGGCGTAACCCCAACTACAAACTGGCCGATTTTCTGCTGGCCCTGCGCGAGCAAAAAAGCCGCCTGGGCGTGCATCCCCGCCTGGGCGCTACCAGCATCGCCCCGACGATTGTGGAAGTGGACACCAAAAGCCCGAACGTGACGCCCGCCTGGACGCGCGTGCTGCTGGATGTGCGCACGGCCGTGGAAAGCCCGCGCAGCCTCAAAACCTTTGTTTCTGAACTGGTCGGTGACTGGCCCCACGAGATTACTGACGCATGGTGCGCGCCTGGCACGCCGCTGGCCGATTCCGACGAGCGTATATACGGCTTCGACACGCCGCCGGAGAGCGAGGAGGTGGTGAAGGCCAAAGCAGCTATCGACGCGGGTATGGGGCGGGTGGCTGAATTGTTTAACTACCAGTTTGCCACAGACGGCCGTCACTTTGTCCCCTACGGCATCCCCATCATCGGCTACTCCCCCGCCGAAGAAGACCAGGCCCACATCGCCGGCGAAAGCATCAGCATCGCCAAAATGGGCGAAGCCCTGCGCGGCTACGTACAGCTGCTGCGGGAGTTTTGAGGTTAGAGATTGGAGACTCGAGATTGGAGATTGAGCAAGTCTCCAGTCTCGAGTCTCAGTAGTTTGAAAACCATGTCATTCCGAGGAATCTTCGACGAGGAACCCCCACAAACCGGGCATTTGATCACTTACATTAACCAAACATTCGCACACTTGCGGGCGGTATTCTAGCCTCCTAGACCACTTCATCACGGTACAAGTTGACCAGGGCCTTATCCTCGCCACCATCAACCGTCATCTGGCCGCCATCCTCTCCTTCTACACCTTCCTCGCCGACGAACAGAACGGCCGTTTCCCACCCCATCATCACCAGATTGGTCCAATCTCCAAGATTGGACCAATCTCCGCCGTTCCCACCCCACCACCTGGCTAAACTTGATGAACTGTGGGGAGAACGGCCGTTCCAGTTTGGGCGAAGGCTGGCTTATGCTACAATTCATTCATGCCAACCGTATTGCAAGATGGTCCTTACAGTTTTGTGTTTTTCAGTTCTGATAGAGGCGAACCGCCGCATATCCATGTAAAACGGGATCGTCAAATTACGAAATTTTGGCTTTCTCCGGTTTCATTGGCAAAAAATCGTGGCTTTGCCGGACATGAACTAAATGAAATCGCTCGTCTTGTTATGCAACACGAAGAAAGGTTATTGGAGGCATGGCATGAATACTTTAATTGTTGAGTCGGAACCCTCAGCCGTTTCCATCACTGTTACGGAGGATGAACTGATTGTCAGTTTACTAGATGGCCGCCGTCTCAGCATACCGTTAGCCTGGTATCCACGCCTGTTACAGGCAGAGCCGGATGAACGTAATAACTGGCGTTTGCTGGGCGAAGGTTATGCCATCGAATGGCCTGATCTAGATGAGCATATTGGTATTGAAGGACTTTTGGCAGGACGAGCCAGCGGAGAAAGCCAGACCTCCTTAAGTCGTTGGCTAGTTTCCCGGTCAAACCGGACCGTATAACAACATTTGCCTCAAGGCTGTCTCAACCAAACATTAACCGTCCCAACTCACCTCCTGGAAAATTTTCGTTAGCCGTGGGCGGAACGGCCGTTCCCCACTCCACCCCCCGACTAAACTTGATGAACTATGGGGAGAACGGCCGTTTCCACCCCACCCCTGGCTAAACTTGCTGAACTGTGGGACAGAACGGCCGTTCCCACCCTACCACCTGGAAAACTTCATGAACTTTGGACAGAACGGCCGTTACCACCCACCGCCTGGCTAAACTTGATGAACTGTGGCCAGAACGGCTGTTACCACTCAACACTGCCTACACCAATTCTTGGAGAATGGCCAGCAGGGTGTAGCCAGGTCTGAAGACCTGCCACAACAGCCAAATGAAGGCCGCGCCTCAGCAGGGAAGATGATCCCACAAAAGTAGGAACGCTATCAAGAATCGTTGTCTACCTCATCAATTATTGGTACCCTCCAAATAAATCGAAGAAGAATAACCTGCAACAAAAGAGAAAAAAAACTAAACAAAGTTAATCCGCTAAGACAAAACAGTGGTGGATAAAATACTCCAAGCCCTCCTTCCTGAGTAGGAGAGCTTGTTTGTAGAGCTATTATTTGTAAGAAAAATAATACTAAGTAAATGGCTATTGATAATTTGACTAATTGCCAAATCATCTTATACAAATCTCTATACTGTATTGCTCTTTGCCTAATTACATTATTTTTGAACTTCTGGATTAAGTAAAGTAGCCAACCAAAGTAGAAGAGGATGGTAATTGCAAAAACAATTAATAATAAATTTTCCATCATATTTTGCATTCCCCCCTGCTCAGGCGCGGTCTTCCTCTGGTTGCTGTGGCCGGACTCCAGTCCGAGCCACACTTCGCTTGCCAATTTTAATACATATTTTGGAAAACATCCGTTCCCACCTCACCACCTGGCTAAACTTGATGAATTGTGGGCAGAACGGCCGTTACCCACCCCATCCCCTGGCTAAACTTGATGAACTATGGGCAGAACGGCCGTTCCCACCCCATCCCTCGTGTGAAAGCAATTTAACGCAGAGGCGCAAAGAAAAAACAAAAGTTGTGGACAAAACGGCCGTTCCCATCCCACCACCTGAATAAACCTGATGAACTGCGGCAGAACGGCCGTTCCCACCCCATCTCTTGCGACAATAACACGGAGAGCCACAGAGGAGACACGGAGATTCACGGAGTTTTTCTTTTCCTCGGTGATCCTCTGTGCCTGCTCCGTGGCTCTCCGTGTCACTATTTTTTGCCCTTCCACCCCATCCCCTGGCTAAACTTGATGAATTGTGGGCAGAACGGCCGTTCCCACCCCCGTCATCACCAGATTGGTCCAATCTCCAAGATTGGACCAATCTCCACCGTTTCCACCCCATCCCCTGGCTAAACTTGATGAGCTATGGGCAGAACGGCCGTTACCACCCCACCCCCTGGCTAAACTTGCTGAACTGTGGGACAGAACGGCCGTTCGCCAACACCAATGGCCTTATGATTGTACAAACTCAATAGATGT
>JAKQCM010000161.1 GCA_029559155.1 Chloroflexota bacterium | reverse complement strand
CGGCGGCACGCACAAATCGAACGGGTAGTTCCAGGGACCGATCACTGCCACCACGCCGAAGGGATGGGGTTCGGTGTAATACTGCTTAAACATGTACAGACCGGGCGGCACGCGGCGGCGCTCCAACCATTTGGGGGCGAGTTTGTAGTATTGGTGCAGTCTGTCCACCGTCATGTTGACTTCAATCCAACCATCTTGCCGGCTTTTACCGGCGTCCTGGTTGATCACGGCGCTAATTTCGTCCATGGAGTCGATGATTTCGGCCTGGAACTGGCGCAAAATGCGAATGCGTTCGGCCAGGGGCTTGCGCCGCCATACCTGAAACGCCTGGCGCATTTCTTTGTGCGCCACTGCGATTTCCTCGGTTGTGGCCATTTCTACCTGGCCAAACTGTTCACCATTGGCCGGATTAATGAAGGGGATCACACGCGATTGACTCATGGTTTACTCCATACCTTTTTTCTGCCAGGCTTTCAAGAGGAATAACACAGCCAGGGGGACTGCCAACAGCAGCATGAAGGGTAATGTGGCTTTCAGGGGAGAACGGCCGTTTCCACCTCCGTGCACATCCACTCCCGCCGGCGCAGCCAAAGGCTCGGGCATCGCGGCTTGCGTTTTGGCGGGAATTTGGGCCATCGCCCGTTCCGTCATCGCCGTGATGGTCAGGCTGGGGTTAACGCCCAAATTCGCCGGGATAACCGAGCCATCAGCAATGTACAGACCGGGGTAATTAAAGACCTCGTGGTTTTTATCGATCACGCCGCGGCTTTCATCCGCGCCGATGCCGCAGCCGCCAAGAATGTGGGCGGTGTTGGGAATATCCAAAATGTCATTCATGCCAGCCCAGGCGACGCCGTTTGTTTTTTGGGCGAAATTTTCCACCACGGCGCGGCCAGCTTCAATCACCGGCGGAATGGGCAGCGATTTGTCGCGTTTGCTCACCAGATTTTTGCGGAACAAGGTCCACACGCTGCGCCCGCGCACAAAGGCCATGCGGTTTTCTACGGTTTGCATAATGAGCAAAATGGTGTTGCGCCGGGGCCAATCGGGCAAAACGCGCACGGTGAAGAAGGCAGACGGCCGTTGCACGGCATCGAGCAGCGCCCGTTTGGTGCGCGCTAAAAGGCCGCCGTCAAATTTAATCAACGGCCAGGTCAGGTTGCGCATAAACGATTGGCCGGGAGCATACCGCACCGGCTCTACGCTGGTCACTTCGTCCACCCAAAAATGAGAGGAAATGGCCACGCCTTGGGAATAATCCACATCGGCGTCTTGTGAAGTGACGCCCATCAGGGCTTCGCTGTTGCTGCGCACCATCTGGCCCAGGCGGTCAGACAAAAGCGGCAAAGAACCGTTTTCATCGCGGCATTTCAGGAGCAAATTGACTGTGCCCAACACCCCGGCCGAGACCACGACATGGCGGGCGCGCACGGCCGTTTGCCGCTTCCAGACCCAGTCGGTGATGTTTTCGTAGTGGATTTCATACCGGGCGAGGTCGGGTTGGGGGCCGTATAACGGCCGTATATCCAGCACATTAGACTCCGGCCGCACCTCAGCCCCCAGCCGCTCCGCCAGATACAAATAGTTCTTATCCAGCGTGTTCTTGGCGTTATGCTGGCAGCCCACCATGCAGCCGCCGCAGTGAATGCAGCCCGCCCGCTCCGGCCCTTGCCCGCCAAAATACGGGTCCGGCGTCGTTTGGCCCGGTTCGCCAAAGAAAATACCCACCGGCGTCGGCTTAAACGTACCCTCTTGGCCCAATTCCGTGGCAATTTCCAACAACCGATGGTCGGCCGGCCAGAATTTGGGGTTTTCGGCCGTGCCCAGCATCCGATTCGCCACGTCATAATAGGGGGTTAACTCAGCCTCCCAATCGGCCAGATCGCGCCACTCCTCCGCTTCAAAAAAGGCTTGGGGCGGCTTGATGTGGGTGCTGGCATACACCAGGCTGCCGCCACCCACCCCACTGCCATTCAGGATCCAGATATCGCTAAAAAAATTGATCCCCATAATGCCAAAGCAGCGGGCCGCCGGCAGCCAGAGATATTTAAATACATTCCAATTTGTCTTGGGAAAATCTTTGGCGTTGTAACGTTTGCCACGTTCCAACACGAGTACGCGATACCCTTTCTCGGCCAGACGAAGCGCCGAGACGCTCCCCCCAAAACCCGAACCAATGATTACATAATCAAAAACGTCATCTGCGCTGTCTATACGGCTATTATTTTTCATGTGCAGCCACCCCTATTCGTATTGTGGACTTTGATTGGTTCATTGCTGACGCCAATCCATTTGGGATAACGGAATTCGGCAATAGTTATAACACGCTGCGTTATATTTTACACAAAATCTCCCTGTTTGTGCATTGTATCGTGTGCCAGATGTCTTGTTCCGGTCAGTTTTGCCCGTCAAGTAAACATAATTGTTTCCCGGGAAACATTATGTAACCTGTCAACCCGGGTTGACACTTCGTTGACGCCATGCCTATTTCTTTGTATCTTTGTGTCTCTGTTCCTTTGTAATTTATCTTCCCTTCTTCCCTCAGGAGGTCTAATGACTGAGATTATCGCCATTGCCATGCAAAAAGGCGGGGTGGGCAAAACCACCACCACCATTAATTTAGCCGCCGCCCTGGCCGAGCGGGGCAAACGCGTCCTGGCCATCGACCTGGACCCGCAGTGCAATCTGACGCAGCATGCCGGATTCGATCCCGACCATATCTCTCCCACCATCTACAATGGCTTCAAAGCCGAAATTGACGGCCTGGAAAGCAATATCGGCGACGCCATCTATGAAACCGACGAAGCGTTTCACCTGCTGCCGTCGCAGCCGGAACTCAGCCTGATCGAACTGGCGCTCATCAATACCCTCAGCCGCGAGCGCGTGCTGGCAACAATGCTAACGAGCGTGCAGCACAACTATGATTACATCCTGATCGACTGCAATCCGTCGCTGGGGCTGCTGGTGATCAATGCCCTGACGGCCGCAACCAGCGTCGTTATCCCCATCCAAACGGAGTATCTGGCGGCGCGGGGGGCGTTGATGATTTTGTCCAGCATCGAGACGGTGCGGCGCAAGAAGCTGAACAGCAACCTGGCCATTGAGGGCATTCTGTTGACCATGGCCGACACCCGGACGACGCTGACGCGGGATATTTTAACGGCCGTGCAGCAGCAGTACGGCGATGGCATGCGCATTTTCGACACCATCATCAAACGCTCCGTCCGTTTTGCCGAAAGCGCCGTCGCCGGCCAAAGCATCCTGGCCTTCGACCCCAAAGGCCCCGGCGCGGAAGCGTACCGCAAAGTGACGCAAGAAATTTTGGCGGGGTAGTCCAGGAGTCGACTGCCTGACGAAAGGAAAAATCTCATGGTTAAGAAACGGCCGTCTATCAATCTCAACCGCTCCATCCCCGCCCAAACAGGCGATATGGAAACCCTCTTCACCGGCGAGGACGACGTCGAGCAGGCTGCCGGCCTGCAGCTCTTGGCCCTGCGCCTCGACGCCGTCCACCCCGACCCCAACCAGCCGCGCAACACCTTCTACGACGAAACCCTGCAAGAGCTGGCCGACTCCATCAAGCAAGACGGCGTCATCCAGCCCATCGAAGTGACCCAGGTGCGCCCCGGCCAATACATGATTGTGCACGGCGAGCGCCGCTGGCGCGCCGCGCAGCTGGCCGGACTGGACACCATTCCCGCCGTCGTGCGCCGCCGCTCCTACGACGAAGTGACCCGCTTCGTGCGCCAACTCGTGGAAAATATCCAGCGCCAAGACCTCAACGACGTCGACCGCGCCTATGGCATGATGCGCCTGCGCGACCTGATGCAAGAAGAACTCGACGCCCAGATCCGCGAGGAAGGCATCAGCGGCAAACCCCACTCCCGCTCCATCAGTTGGGCCAAGGTCAGCGAGCGGCTGGGCTTCACCCGCCAGCGCGCCAGCCAGATCATCCAGCTGCTGGACCTGCCGGACGAGATCAAAGAAGCGGTGCGCCAGGGAGCCATCAGCGAACGGGACACACGCAGCCTGAAGGGCCTGAAACCCTCCCAGCAGCGCGCTCTGGTGCGCGCCCTGGAGGCCGGCGACGTAAACAAAAGCGAGTACAAACAGGTCGCCCGCTACCTGAAAAACGACGCGCCCAACGCCACCGTCCACGAGGCGATTCGCGTCCTCCACATGCCGCTGCCGCCGGTAACAGCCCATACCGAACCAGAGTTCGATTCTTCCTTCACTGATTTGGCCGCCGATTTGACCGCCGAATCACTCGACGCGCAAATCCCAATCCCCAATCTCCAATCGCTGCCGATGGGAACCCGCGTTACCAACATCCAACGCCTGCACTGGGTGCGCGGCCACCTCGCCCGCGTCTCCGCCCAAAACGCCGCCCACGCCGAGCAAAAAGAAATGCGCCGCCTGCTGCAGCTGATTCAGCAAGACGTGGCCTCTCTGCTGGCCGCGCTGGAAGAAATCAACCTATAGTCAATAACCAACAGCTAATTGTCAATTGTCAATCGCGTTCATCGTTAAAAGGAGATTACCATGACCGCAAAAACCATCATTGTCACCGGTGCGTCGCGGGGATTGGGCCTGGCGGTGGCCCGCGACGCAGCCGATTTGGGGGCCAACGTCGTGCTGTTTGCCCGTTCCGCCGAAAAGCTGGAACAAGAGGCCCAGGCTATCCGCGACGAAGGCGGCAAGGCGCTGGCCGTGCCCGGCGACATCAGTCTGGAGGACGACTGTCGCCGGCTGGTGGAAAAAACGGTGGCCAGTTACGGCCGTATCGACGCCCTGGTCAACAACGCCGGCATCATCGAACCCATCGCCCCGCTGGCCGAAGCCAGCATCGAGACCTGGCGACAAAACCTGCTCACCAACGTCCTGGGGCCGGTGATGCTGACCCAGGCCGCCCTACCCTACCTGCGACAAAACCGTGGCCGGGTAATCAACGTCTCCAGCGGCGCGTCGACCTACGCCATTCCTGGTTGGGGCGCTTACTGCACGGCCAAGGGCGCGCTCAACCAGTTCAACCGCGTGCTGTCGGTGGAGGAGGAGATGGTCACGGCCGTTGCCGTCCGTCCCGGCGTGGTGGATACGGAAATGCAGGCCGTCATCCGCGAGATGGGCGCGGCGGGCATGCCAGAAAGCGCCTACCAGCGCTTTGTGCGCCTGCGCGACGAGGGCGACCTGCCGCCGGAAGCGCCCGGCGGAGCCATCGCCGTGCTGGCTCTCTTTGCCCCGCGCGACTGGGACGGCGAGTTTGTGGCCTGGGACGAGGAGCGCGTGCAGGAACTGGTGCGCAAATACGCCACGCGGCGGGAGGGGTGAGTGCGGAATGCGGAGTGCGGAGTGCGGAGTGCCCCGTCATGCTGAGCGGAGTCTGCGCAGCGAAGCATCCCCTTCCTCCGGCCTGGCCGCCCGGCGGTGAAGCGCCGGGCTAAACAACACCCTCCGTCAACGGGGCTTTGGGAATGGGAATCAGAGCCGGGTTTACCCGGCGTCGTTGTTTAGCCGGGGCGTTTACGCCCTGGCGAAGCCACCGGCGCGCATGATTTGGGCGAGACTGGAGGATTTTGATTGCGCTTATTGGCCTGACGAATTACGATTATGAACATGCCTGACAGACATCACGCCGGAGGTTCGCCAGACAATTCTGGTCCATGTTCTCATGAATCCACCAACATTACATCAACTCATCTTCGAGCATTTTAACCACGGCGAACTGGTTACCCTCTGCTTTAGCCTGGGCATCCCTGAAGGCAGCCTGCGACGCGACACAGACGAGTTGTTCGTCACAGACCTGATCGTCCATTGCCAACAACGCGGCCGACTACCAGACCTGCTGGCATATTGTCGCAGCGAAAGGCCCAGTCTAGAGTGGCCAGACGCCGTCAACCTGAATCGCGACACCCCGGGAGCCGCCTGCCTGACCAACCTGCCGCCGCGAAATCCCCATTTTGTGGGGCGGGCGGAGCATCTGGCGCGGCTGGCCGCCGGCAGCGGGCAGACCACCATCACCCAGACGATTAGCGGCATGGGCGGGGTAGGCAAGAGCCAGCTCATGCTGCACTTTGCCCACGCGCAGCGGGCGCAGTATGACGTGGTCTGGTGGCTGCGGGTGGATGAGGCCCTGGCTGAGGATTTTTTGGCGCTGGGGCGGCAGCTGGGGCTGGCGGTGGATGGTCTGGAGCAGGCCGCGGCCGTGCAGATGGTGCGCGCCTGGCTGAGCAGCAGCGGCCAGCGGTGGCTGCTGCTGTGCGACAACGCCGACGCGCTGGAACCGCGCGACCTGCGCGCCTGGCTGCCCGCCGGCCCGCAGGGGCGCATCCT
>JAKQCM010000011.1 GCA_029559155.1 Chloroflexota bacterium | reverse complement strand
TCTTTGCGGTAGCGGGAGATGAAGGGGATGGTGTTGCCGGAGTCGAGGAGTTCGATAACGGCCGTTACCTGTGACGGCCGTATGGACAGGGCTTGGGCGATTTGGTCTGGATGGTTCATGGGGCGAATTATAAATCAGAGTACGCCCGGCGTCATGTGCCGTCTTCGGTTTGTAGCCGCGATAGGGTTACCGCGCCCCTTGGAAGTTTGTAGCCGCGGTATTCCTACCGCGTCCCTCGGAAGACGCGGTAAGATACCGCGGCGACAAATTTCAGCCGTCTAGCCCCAACAACTCGCGCAGATTATGCTGGTTGCCGGGGTCGTTGTCTTTAATGGCCTGGGCGCTTAACTTCCGCGCCCGGTTGTACCAGACGCGCAGGGTTTCTACGTCTGTTTTGTATTGGCCGCTGGTTTTTTGGTAGGTCTGAATGGCGCTTTGTTGGGCAGTGTCGGCGGCGGCATAGGCTTCTACCAGGGCGTTAACGGCCGTTAGCCGCCCTTCACCCCAACCCGCCGCCGTCAGCGCTGCTGTCTGGTCTGGTTTTAGCTGCGGCACATTAGCCGCCAACTGCCGCCAGCGGCTGATGATTTCCGCCGCTGCCTGGCGCGCCTGTGCTGCCTGCTGGACTGTCGCGCCCGTGACCGGGTCTGTCACTGTTACATACTGCGTCTGCAAGCCCAACAAAGTCAGCGCCGACCCATCGCCGGCAAAAAGCAGCCGCGACGTTTCTGCCAGGCTGGAGACCTCTTTTTGGGCGGTCTGCCGCGCCTTTTTCTCCGCTTGGGTAGCGTTCTTTTGCGCGGCCAGATGCTCCTTCGTCTGCGCTTGCCCCGCCTTCACCGCGTCCACCAAGACCTGCCCCTCGTTCAGAGCCGTCGGCCCATAACCCACGCCGGCAATGACTGCCTGCGCTTCTGGTTTTGCGCCATTGGTTATGAAAATTTCTGCCTGTCTGACCAGTTGCGATTGTGTTAAACGTCCCATTATTTATTCTCCCTTGTCATGAATAGATGTGGTTTGCCGACAGTGGCACGGCCTGGAAATTCACCGTCGCAAAAGTATACAAAAATGGAAAATCACTGACAAATTGTAACCATACAGACCCCAAGGGTTTGCTCTTGGGAATTTGGATGAGTTGGGTATAAAACTCTTGGGGTCTTGAAGGGTTGCCTCTTTAACCGGTTGTCCCCGCCTTGTCGGGCGTCGTCCCTCAGGGGATGAGGTCAAGAAAGCTGGTGCACGGGGCAAAATGGCTTGTGCACGGGGCAAAATGGTTGGTGCATGGCACAAAATGGCCGGTGCACGGGGCAAAATGGCTTGTGCACGGGGCAAAATGGTTGGTGCATGGCACAAAATGGCCGGTGCATGGCGCAAAATGGCCGGTGCACGGCGCAAAATAGCTGGTGCATGGCGCAAAATGGTTGGTGCATGGCGCAAAATGGCTGGTGCATGGGGAAAGAAAGGGTTGCGCCACCAGATTGGTCCAATTTTCTCAAGTTAAAACATGGGGACCCATTAGGATCGGCGCGGGGAGACCCTAAGGGTTTGGGTGAGCGCGTGTTGGATTTCTCGGTAGTAAACCCTTAGGGTCGGCAGGGGGAGACCCTAAGGGTTTGGGTGAGCGCGTGTTGGATTTCTCGGTAGTAAACCCTTAGGGTCTTTGTAGCTCAGGGACATTTGGGGATGGGGATGAAGAGGCCGCGCTCCACGGATTGGCCATCCTCGGAAACGACGCGGCCTGTACCGACAATCGCCCCGCCTGTGCTGGTGACGGTGAAGGTGTGGCTGGCCCCGGTTGGCCCCGTCAGGAACTGATCTTGCCAATAATAACGGTAACGGCCGTTTCCCCCCTGGCCTTGCATATACACGCGCTGGCTCCATTTGCCGCCGCTGCACTGTACCGTGTCCGGTAAGGGCCATAAATCCAGGCGCAAACCGGTGACCGGATTGCCGCCAGTGTCGGGCGTGGTGTTGGCATCTGGCGCGGCGTCGGTGTAGGTGAAGACGGGCAGGCTTGCCACATCGCCATCCCACTGCACCAGCGGTTGGAAGATAAAGCCGGCCACATCGCCGTTGCCCACGAAGAGCCAGTTGCGTATTTCCGAGCGGCCTAAAATTTGCACTTCGTCGCCTGGGGCGACAACGGCCAGTTCCAGGCTGTCGGATTGGGGCGCGGCGAAGATGGAGGCGTCTGCTGTGACCACGGCGATGTTGGGCGCTGTGGCCGTAGGCGGCACGGCCGTAGGCGGCATGGCCGTAGGCGGCATGGCCGTAGCCTGCTGTGTAGGCCCGGCTGTAGGAGTGGGCAGGGTGGTGGGCGTGGTTGTTGGCCGCGCGATGGGGCCGGAAACGGCCGTGGTGGCGGGGACGACCGTGGCAGTCGGAACGGCCGTCAGCGTTGGCAGCGGCCCGGCGACGGCAGCGTTTTGCCGGCTGCGAATGAACCAGAAGGCCGCCAGAACCAGCAGCAGCAGGACCGGAACGAGAATAATCAGGCGGCGCTGCCAGTCGGATCGCTGGCGGCGTTGGCGCAGAAGGTTGTTGGCCTGCAGGACAATGTTGGCCGAGTCAGGGTATTGGGGTTCGATGGCCTGAATTTGCGCCCACAGGCTCAGGGCTTCTTCCGGTTGGGCGGCGGAAACGGCCGTGATCGCCGCTGCATACCAGTCGGCGCACAGGCCATCTCTGGCGGATTGGGCGACGTCGAATCGGTCCGCGTAGGCCAAATCGCCGCGTTGTTCCTCTAACTTTTGCCAGGTGGACAGGGCGGCGGCATAGTCGCCTCGCTCCAGCAATTCCACTGCCTCATCATAAAGGGCGTCTAGTCTGAATTGCTGGGCCTGGTTTTTTTGCGCCTGGCGGATTTGCGTTTCTAAATGGGCCAGATTGGGCCAATCGGGCGTGAAAGGGCGCAGGAGATTGAGCAAAACAAGGCTCTCGTCGAACTGGCCGGCCTGGAAATGTTGCACGGCCTGTTGGTAGAGGCTGCTTTGGGCGATTTGGCGCAGATGGGCGGCCTTTTCGGGGTGGAATTCGGCCCCGGTGCGCTCGAGTTCGTCTAGTTTCTCTAACGCGCCGGTAAAATCTTTGTTTTCCACGGCCGTTTGCGCCTGCTGGAGCAAGCGTGAAAGGTGCTGCCAATGGCGCTGGCCCAGCGGCTCCAGCGTTTCTTGCAGTTGCAGGCCGATGGTGTGCAGCGCGGTAGCCATTTCGGCGGCGGATTGGTAGCGATGCGCGGGGTCTTTGGCCAGGGCGGTGGTGATGACGGCCGTAAGCGCGGCCGGAATTGGTGCGTCCGGATTGGCGGAGATTTCTGGCAGCGCCTGATGGACATGCTTGCTCATAATCTCGGCGTTGGAGTCGCCCAGAAATGGCGGGCCGCCGGTGACCAATTCGAACAAGATAACTCCCAGCGCGTAAATATCGCTGCGGTGGTCGATATCTTTGCCTTGCACCTGCTCCGGCGACATATAACGGGCGGAGCCAAAGGTGTTGCCTTTCATCGATTCGAGGGCGCTGCCAAGCAGTTTGGCGATGCCAAAATCCATCAACACCGGTTCGCCCAGACGGTTGATCATCACATTGGCCGGTTTGAGGTCGCGGTGAACCATGCCGCGTTGGTGGGCGTAGTCAACCGCCAGGCACAGATCGGCGATGATGCGCACG
>JAKQCM010000154.1 GCA_029559155.1 Chloroflexota bacterium | reverse complement strand
ATGGCCGCCGGCCGTCGTGAGAAAAATTTTGTTATCGGCGTTATCGTACATAGCCAGGTAATGCCCGGTGCGGGATTGCCAGGTACGAACCAATGGTTTTTCGCCAGACCCTGCGCCGGATACTTCCGGCGGGATGGCGTGCTGGCCATTCCACAAACCACCCAAGACAAACGGCCGATTAAAATCGCCATGCTCAAAAGCCACAGCTACCTCGTCGCCCACGTCCTGCGTAGCCGCCAGACCAGCCGTTGGGCCGCCGCCAATGCTAATCACACGCGCCCAATCGCTTTCGGCGTCGTCGGTCATCCAGGGGAATTTGACCTTTACCCGCCCCCAGTCTTTGGGATCGTCGGTGTTGGTGACAACGGCCGTTACCAACCCAGGCCACCGCGGCATAGCTTCTTGCTCATTCACCTGCTCGGCTAGAGAGCCGGTCCGCGCGCCGCGCACTGTAAACCGAGTCGTCAAACCTCTCGTGTTATACACGTGGATGGCGCTGGTCACCAGATAATTCCCACCCAACCGTGTGCCCACCTTTTCCAATTTAACCAACTTACCCGCTTTCACATCCGGACGGCGATAAGCCACGCCTTCAGCCTCAACAAAGCCGCCGCTCAACTCGTCCAGGCGAGCCTGGGCCAGCGCGTTGGCTTCCGCCTGGCTAACCACCGGCTGATCGACAATGATGTGTTTGCCGGTGCCAAACGTACCGGCCCAGGCCGCCCCGTTTTTGCTCTCGCCATTGGCCGGGTAAAGAGTGCCGGCAGTCGCCTGCCCCACAATCGCCTGCTGGCTTTCCGGGTCCCAACCCTTCACAATCACCTGATCGACCTGCTCGGCCAGGGTCATGCGCGGGTAAAAAGAAACCAGATCGACGCCATAAGTAAGGGAAACGGCCGTGCCGCTGGTAACAGGCTTCTGAAAATATAACTTACCGCTGTCCACAAAACATTCATAACCAATCCGTCTGGCGCGCTGCATCAGCAGCGCCATATCCGTCTGGTTGTGCTGAAAAATATGTTCATACACCGTCGAGGTCGCTTCCACCTGCGCCGACAACCCTGCGCCGCTCGCAAGCTGGCTGGCCAGATCACTGTCCTTGACATTCAAAAAAGCCCGGCTCTTGGTTTCCCGATAAAGCCGGTGCGCCTTATCAAACCCACGAACCACCAGACCGGTCATCAGACCTTCTTCCAAACTTGGCTCCAAAGCGGTCACTTCACCATCAATCAAGGTGATCTGCGTGCCAGATTCCAACTCCGCTTTGATTTGCACACTCTTGGTCAGGTCAAACAAACCCCCATCCAGGTATTCAAAATTCTTGTCATAGAGGTGAATAGTAAACATGCCCGGCAAATGAACATGCTGCTCCACCGTTACCTCAGTCACATCAGCCATTACACTTTGCTGAACTTCCGTACCGGCTACAAGAATATGAATCTGGCTGGAAAGCACTTCCGGCATAATCTACCTCGCCTGTCTCACTGAAGCCGGGGGATCACCAACTGCTGTCCCGGCCGTAAATTCATTGGTTTCAAGATGCCATTATACTGCGCGATAAGCCGCCATTTGGTCGCGTCGCCATACACTTTGGCGGCAATTAAATCCAACCGGTCGCCGCGTACCACAGACCAGACCTGCCGCACATCTTCCGCCCCACCAGAGGTAGGGTTTTGATTGGGGTAGTTGTTGGCGTCCTTGTGCTGGGTGAAGGTCACATTGATCTGGGCGCGCACCGGTGTGCCATCGTGCTTGAACATGGTAAATTTTTGCGTCATCTGGGTGATAACTGCTTCAAACTGAAAAACGCCCCACTTAAAAGCCACTTCCGGCGGTTCCGGCTTTTTATCGCTGTTTTCATCCGCCTTTGGCTCCATCAATTTCCACAATTTATTGGTGGTAAGGGTAACGTCTTCGCCCAATTCATAGGTATCAAACACCAAATCCAACTGCAAGGTTTGCCCGCCGGATTTAGTAAATTCCATTTGCGAGGTGTTCGAACCGGTGGCGGCTCGTTCGGTGTAGGTGTTGGTCTTGGAGACAGTGTACTCGAAAGGGTTAAACATACAAGGGACGCCGGTTGCTTCCCCGGTGGCAATGTCATAAATTACGGCGGCGGTCAGTTTTCCACGTGTTTCGGCCATGGTTCACTTTTCAGTTAAGGCAATCTGCCTAATATCTGCCTCGTTCGCGTTCTCGGTCGATGGTCAGGCGGCGGCGCAGTTTATCATAAACCTGCCGCGCCAATTCGTTGACGTCTAGTGCTTCTTCTTCGTAGTCTAATTCTTGGGCAGCCGATGGCTTCATCGGGCTGCTGTCTGGCGTCGATTCAGCAAGATTTGTTTCGTCGCCATTTTGCTCGACCGTGCCGCTCAAGGCCCGCTGAACGCTCATCTCCAGAGCAGAAGAGGCTGTTTTTAAGGGTGAAGATGAGGACGATACTTCGGGCGAGGCCGGCGGGCGGGAAACGGCCGGTTCCCGTTCCCCCCTCATCGCCAATGGTTCAATCGCCTCCTGGCGCTGCACGGCAGGAACCGCGCCACCATGAGGCGAGTCTTGCCACACCCCCGGCGACTCCGCCAGCGGCGCGACGGCCGTTTCCGCTCGGGCGACAGCTCGCTGCACGGCCGTCGCCGTGGCGGCCGTCCCTGGCTGGGAGGCTGGCGATTTTACGACTACGGCCGTTAACGCCGTGGGTGCGGTCGGCTGCGTCCATACGCCTGCCGAAAATTCGGTCAGCGGACTGTCGGCCAGCCGCGCATCGGAAAGCGGAGCATCGGCAATCGGAGCCTCGGCGCGAGCCACCGCACGTTGAACCAGCGCTGGCGACCAGCCGCCCGGCGTCTGGAACGCAGGTGCGCTGGGTTGGCGGCC
>JAKQCM010000150.1 GCA_029559155.1 Chloroflexota bacterium | reverse complement strand
TCATGACACCATGACTGACCATTTGGATGCCGGCGCCCGTAAACCCGACGAGGGTCATTGTAGCAAAACCCATTGATACGAGGCCCATGTGACTGACGCTGGAGTAGCCAATCAGGTATTTCATGTCGCGTTGGCGCATGGCAATAAAAGAGCCGTAAAGGACATTGATAAGCGTTAATAGGATGATAAAAGGCATCCAATAAACGGTGCCTTCAGGCAGAATTTGGATACCGACCCGCATGGAGGCGTAGGCGCCGAGTTTCATCAGGACACCAGCGTGAATCATGGAAACGGCCGTTGGCGCAGCCACATGACCATCCGGTGACCAGTTATGAAACGGGAACAAACCGGCCAAAATGGCGAAGCCTAAAAACAAAGGCATAAACCAGACCTGCTGCATAGCAAAGGGGAAGTTAGCCTCTGACCAGACCCGCAGATCAAATGTTTGGGCAACACCGGCCGCCGGTAAATTGAAGTACAGGTAAAGAAACGCAATAAACGAAATGAAGCTGCCTATTAACAAGTAAAGCGTCAGCTTCATCGCCGCATATTCACGACGCTCCTTCCAACCCCAAATCACAATCATCACGTACATCGGCAGTACGGCGAGTTCATAAAAGAAGAACAACAAAAAGCCGTCAACAGCCACAAACACGCCATGCACACCGGCTACCAAGAGCATGAAGAAGGCAAAAAATTCGCGCGGCCGATCTTCAATACTCCAGGAAATCAGGACCCCGCCCAAACCAACGATAGATGTCAACAGAACCAGGGTGGCGCTCAGACCATCAACACCGACAATATAGCCAATATTTACAGCCGGAATCCACTTGTATTCCTCGACAAACATAAGCGTGTCCGCCCAACGAGCCTGCGCATCGGGAAGGTTTTGGTTGTAAGCGACATATACGTAGATAGACAGTATCAGCCCCAAAATCATGGCGGCGAGCGCCAGCATACGGGAATTTTCTCCCCGCTCTTTGGGCATCATAAGAATTATGATTGCTGCTGCTATCGGCGATAGGGCAATGACTGATAAAAATGGAAAATCCATAAACCCTCTTCCAGCCTAAAAAACTTACTAAATAGAAGGTTGAAGCATAAAGACTTGTAGCTGCGCTTTAGCTTAAACCTTTCGTTTCTCTTAATTAAATATTTTGGTGACTGTATCGTTGATAAAAACCAACAGCCACTGCGGCCAAATTCCCAAAGACAGCATCAAAGCCATTAATGGCCAGATGACCGCATGTTCGCGGAAGGTCATATCTTTTAAACCACGCCATTGATCTTTTATGGGGCCGTGCAATGTTTCGCCGATGCCTTTTAAGATGTACGCGCCGGTCATGAACAGGCCCAACATGGACAAAGCGACTTGCACGGTAAACACATTCCAACTTCCACGAACGATCATAAACTCGCCTACAAAACCATTCAGACCGGGCAAGCCCAACGAAGCCATACTGGTGAAGATGAGAATCGCTCCGAAGACGGGCATGATGGACCAAATTCCACCAAATTCTTTGAGATCTCGCGTGTGGGCGCGTTCGTAAATCACGCCAACCATAAAGAACATGCCTGCCGCCGACAAACCGTGGTTGAACATTTGCAAGACTGCGCCGCTGGTCGCCATGATGGCGTCTGTGGCCATTGCTGGGTCGGTGAATGCCTGAGCACGGCCGTATGCATACGCATACACCGCAATACCCAACACCACAAAACCCATGTGGTTAACAGACGAATAAGCGACCAACCGCTTAAAGTCCCACTGGCCAAAGGCCGCATACCCACCCATCACAATACTCAGCATACCGAACGTGGCTAAAATGCCGGCCGTCATATTGGCTTGAGCCGGGAAAAACGGCACAACCAGGCGCAAGAACCCATAAGCGCCTAATTTCAGCAACACACCGGCCAAAATCATCGAACCGGCCGTTGGCGCTTGCGTGTGGGCATCCGGCAGCCAGGTGTGGAAGGGGAAAATCGGCACTTTGATGGCGAACGCTATCACAAACGCCCAATATGCCACGGCTTTCACTGCATCAACCGGCAAATTGACATTGGGCAGCACACCGCCAGCTTGCAGATTAACCCATTTGTCCATCAAAACAGGAATGTCAAAGGTACCCATCGACAGACCAATAATCTGAATCGAGAGCAGTAGCCCTAAGCTCCCCGCCATGGTGTAAACAAAAAACTTAAATGATGCGTATTCGCGATCCTTCCCACCCCATATCTTGATGAGGAAATACATGGGCACCAGGCCAAATTCCCAAAAAACAAAGAACAGGAGCAAATCCATGGCCGAAAACAAGCCCAGCATCGCCGCTTCCATCACCAGGAAAAGAAACATAAACATGCGAGGATTATCTTCTATTTGGAAAGATGCCAGAATGGAGAGCGGCGTCAATATGGCGGTTAATAAGAACATGGCCAGGCTGATGCCGTCAATGCCCACATGGAAACCGGCGCCGATGGTTGGGAACCAACTGGCGGCGGTTTCAAATTGAATACCGGCATCCACGCGGTCGTAGCTAAACCACATCATCAACACCATCACCAGGGGTATGAGGCTAAGGATAAGCGCCAGCCAACGGATGGTTCGCTTCGCATCGCTGGGCAGCAGGAAAATAACGGCCGCCGCCAGCAATGGGAAGAAAATCGTCAGAGTCAGGAGATTATTTTGAATAAAGTCCATCGGGTCTCCTACTTACTTAATTCACGAATAGAGCTATCTGAGAAAACCACTCAGTCACAGGGCCGTAATAATTGACAGCGAGGATAACGGCCGTCAACACCGCAATAATCAATACAGACACCAAAACATATTCCTGGATTTTGCCTGTCTGCAATTGGCGAGATATTTTGGTCATCGCCAGGAACTGGTCTTTAACCCAATCCACAGACCGGCCAAAAACAAACTCTTCTGCCTGCTTCATGTATCGACCAAAGCCATAGAAAGCCAAAGCGACGAAGTGCAAGATGCCATCAATCAAGCCCTTATCCACAACCTCGTAGACAACTTTTTCAGAGAAGTAAACAGTTGGGCGAATAAACACAACCTGGTACAACTCGTCCCAATACCACTTGTGATTCAAGAATACGTGGATAGGACCAAGCGGCCGTACCAATGGGTCTTGTTGATTTTTGGCGAGGGGTTTACGGCCGTATACCCACCATCCCACAAACAAACCACCCAACGCCACCACCAACGAGGCGATCAACGGCACCCAGGAGAACGGCAACGTCTCTATCGCAGCATCCACCAGGTGCAAATGCTCCAACTCAGCCATCGTTTCATAAATCGTCGCCCCCACAAAATGGTGGAAAAAGTTGTTATTAACGATGGGTCCCAAAACCGGGAAAGATTCGGGAATACCAAACCAGCCGGCTCCTATCGCAAAAATCGACAGCAAAACCAGGGGAACCGTCATAAAACGGTTGCTTTCATGCGCATTTTCGGCCAACGGCGTGCGCGGCTTCCCCAGAAAAGTTAAGCTAATCTGCCGCATGGTGTAAAATGCGGTCAGGAAAGCAGCCAGCCCCAACATCACCAGGACAAAAAGACCCAACGGGTCGCCCTTTTCAAACAAATGCCAGGCTTCCGCAAATATTTCATCCTTGGACCAAAAACCAGCGGTAATCAGGGGCAACCCGGACAAAGCCATCCCGCCAATTAAGAAGGTCCAAAACGTCACGGGCATTTTGTGCCGCAAACCGCCCATAAAGCGCATATCTTGCGGGTCTGTGTGGTGATCATGAACCTCGTGCGCCCCATGTTCCATGCCATGAATAACCGAGCCGGAAGCCAGGAACAACAACGCCTTAAAGAAACCATGCGTAATCAAGTGGAACGCGGCAGCCACATAACCGCCTGCCCCCAATGCCGCCACCATAAAACCAAGCTGCGAAATGGTTGAATAAGCCAGCACACCTTTAACGTCATATTGGGCGACAGCTATCGTGGCGGCCATCAAAGCAGTGAAAGCGCCAATGCCGGCAATGATCCAGCTCACGGCATTACTACCTTCCGGACCAGACCCAACGGCAATCAGCGGATAAATACGAACGATCATGTAAACGCCGGCCGAAACCATCGCGGCGGCATGGATGACTGCGCTAACCGGAGTAGGACCTTCCATCGCGTCGGGCAACCAGACGTGTAACGGCCACTGCGCCGATTTACCCACCGTACCGGTGAACAGGAGCAAAGCCATCACACCCAACCCAACGCCGCCAACTTTCACGACAGCTTCTTCCAGGCTGTGGGCCGAAAAAGCCTCGGCAAAATTTAGCGTGCCAAACACGCGGTAAAACCAGACAATACCTAGCAGCATGACCACATCGGCGACGCGGGTCGTGAGAAATGCTTTGACGGCCGCTGCGCGCGGCGAAATATGTGGGATGTTTTCCGGTTCCAGGTGGTAATCGCGGGCGTGCCAGAAGCCAATAAGGGAATAGGAACAGAAGCCCATAATTTCCCAGCCGACAAATAGCAGCAGCAAGTTATCCGCCACAACCAGGAGGAGCATCGCGCCGGCAAAGAGGCTCATATAGGCAAAAAACCGGGAGAGCAGCGGTTCTTCCTGAAGATGGTTCGGGACGCCAAGGACTTTACCCAGTGGCGCGCCCCAATTGTGGTACCCAACGCTGTAAACAAAAATCATCGTCACGGCGAAAGTTACCATGAAGAGCATCACGGCCGTTAACGGATCAACCGCTACGCCCATTTTCAGCCAGGTACCCTGAAAATAATCGCCTACCGGCAGCCAATCAATGGCGCTGGCCACCACCGTGGGGTGAGTCTCCAGGTGATGCAAATCCGTCGAGGCGACATTAAGCGCCACCGTCCAGCCCAAAATCAGCGCCGAAAACACACCCAACCAGGCCAGCACCCAACTCAGGGTTCGGCTGCGATTGGTGAACAAGACGATCACAAAAAATGCTAACAAGGGACCGGCCGGAATGAGCCAGGTTAATAATGCAAGGGTTTCTTCACTCATAAGGTCTTACTCAAATGGTCAGATCCAAAACTGCCGTCGACCAACAACGGCCGTAGCTCAGGAGCTTAGTTTTTCAACATATCCAACTCTTCGGCGATAACAGAATCCCGACGACGATAGATAGAAATAATCAAAGCCAGACCAACGGCCGCTTCCGCAGCGGCTACTGTTAGCACGAACACTGCCCACGTCAGCCCTACAGCGCCATCTGGCGCCGTATATCGCCAAAAAGCGACCAGATTGATATTTACGGCGTTCAACATCAATTCGACTGCCATCAAAATGGCGACGGCGTTACGCCGGGCCATCACGCCATACAGGCCGATAGAAAACAAAAGCGCTGCAACAATCAGATACCAAGATAAGGGAATCATGCCTTATCCTCCGCTTTGGGCCAGGCCACAATAATCGCGCCGACTAAGGCCGCCAACAACAACACAGAGGCGATTTCAAACGGAAGCACATACGCCGCTGAACTGACAAAAGTACGCCCCATTACCGCGACGGAACCTTGAAGAATCTCATCGGCTACAATGGGCTTGGAAGCCAACGGGGTTACCGCATCGGGAATAAGTGGCCAAAATTCACGGAATAAATAAAACACCCAGAATATGAGGCCAAAACCGATGACGGCCGTTACCAACGCAAATCCCGACTGGGCATTGTAAGCTGGTTCGGTGGTCTGCATCAGACGCCGGGTCATCATAATGGCAAAAATTACCAGAATGGAGATGGCTCCGATGTATACCAACAGCTGCGCCGCCGCCAAAAAACCGGCGTCCAGCGTCACATACAACCCGGCAACGCCCAAAAATGTAGCCATCAAGGCTAAAGCCGCATGAAACAAATTGCGCTTTGTCACCACGATTACGGCCGTGGACAACGTAAACGCACTGATCAGTAGAAAAACTATTTGCTCAACCGTCATCTGTTGAACTTCTCCATAACTAGGTGTGATTCTTGCATTAGGTCAGCTATCAATGGGCCGCCACAGGTTCGTGCGCCGGTTCATGATGACCATGATCGTCATGCCCGCTCGCAGTTTCCGCAGCGCCATCACCACTGGCCAATTTGCGCTGCCGCCGGGCATAAGAACGCAAAATCTCGATGGTGATCATGGCTAAAATGATATTGGCCAGCAGATGCGCGCCGGCGCGGGCAAAGTCGTTAAATGTATCTGGCAGCAACTTGTCGAGAACGGCCGTCATCATCACCAACGCCAGCGATACCGGAACCAAAAACTTCCAGTTAAAATTCAAGATTTGGTCCACACGGACACGAGGCAGGGTACCCCGAATCCAGATGTAAACAAAATAAACCGCAAACATCTTTACAAAAAAGATGATCAGGCCCAGCAAATTCCCAATCACCCAACCATCCCCAATGACCAGCGTCTCCAGGCCGAACAACCGATACCCGCCCAGAAAAACCGTGGCGAAAAAGCCAGACATAAACAGCGTGCTAACAAATTCGGCCAGAAAAAACATACCAAACTTCATGCCGCCATATTCCACATGAAAACCGGCCACAATTTCCGATTCCGCCTCTAACAAGTCAAACGGAGTGCGCCCCGTCTCTGCCAACGAGGAAATGAAGAATATCAACGCCGCCAGAGGAGCCACAATCAAATAGGGAACCGTCTGCGCATTCACAATGTCTACCGTAGACATGGAACGCGCCAACAAAATCGGCACCAACAGCGCCAAAATCATCGGCACTTCGTAACTCACAAGCTGCGCCACAGACCGAAACGCGCCTAACAACGCATACTTATTGTTCGATCCCCAACCGGCCAATAACAGGGCCACCACAGACACCGAACTGATCGCCAGGAAAAAGAATATGCCAATGTTTAGATCAACGCCGATGATATTTGGCGCAAAGGGCATCACAGCCCACACCATCAAGGCAGCCATAACCGTCAGGAAGGGCGCCAATAAATACGCCACTTTATCGGCGCCGGTTGGCGTGATATCTTCCTTGATCAACAGCTTGATCACGTCGGCCACTGTTTGCAGCAGGCCATAACGACCACCCACCCGGTTCGGGCCGATTCGACGCTGAATACGGGCAATTACCTTCCGCTCCAACCAGATGAGGAAGATGACAATGAGCAAGCAAAACGTCGACAGAATCACGACGCCCAATACATTCATCAAAAAATCAACCCACGGCTGGTTGCCCCAGAGTTCTCGCAAATAGTCTGAAATTGTCAGGCTCACCAGACTTTTTAAAAACTCAAGAAAATCAAAGCTCATACGTTACACTCCCTGCTCAACCTCTAGCAGAATCGATCCTAAAGGCTGATTGGCAGATGGTCTATAAGTGTCAAATTTATCACGAACAAGGGCGAAAGTCGCCTGATTATTTAGGGGGAATACACAAAAAAGATAGAGTTTAGGGTAACTCTATCTTTTTCAGAACCGCAATCAGTTGCGCTTATATCCACTCCAGGGCGCCTCGGCCCCAAGCGTAGGCCAGCCCGTCTGCCAACAGAAAGATAAACAAGGCAACGGAAAATATGCTAAACAATGTTAGCTGGCCATAGGCTGCGGCTATGGGAAAAAGGAAGACCGCTTCAACGTCGAAAATAACGAAAACCAGGGCGTAAATGTAATATTGAACCTTAAACTGTACCCAGGAACTACCTACCGTTTCAATACCGCATTCGTAGGTTTGTTGTTTGATGGGGTTGGGTTTCTTGGGACCTAACAGATGGTTCAAAATGACAGGCGCCGCTGGAAATATGGGGGACAATATCAAAAATATAGCGACAAATTGCCAATCTTGCGACACTATGGTCCTCCTGTCCTCTTCAGAAATGGGTGATTGTGAAATCTGTCCCATTTATAACACATGCCAAGAACATGGGCAAAGGATATTGTCGTTTAACTTTCATTTGACAAGGCTGTTTCCCTGTTTTTGTTTACCGCATCATTTGAGTATAATCGGGCAGGTTATTTTCATTTTTATAAGAGGTATTTATGCTTGATGGCGACATCGAAACACAACGAATTCTAGCTGTAGACGACAATGCATTTACCCTGCGGATTGTTCAACATACGTTGGAACAGGCGGGGTTTCAGGTGACCACGGCCGTTTCCGGTAAAGATGCTCTCAAAATTATCAATCGCCACGGCATCCCCCATCTGGCTATTGTCGACCTGCATATGCCGGTGATGAGCGGCTTTGAGTTTTGTCACGCGGTTCGAGAATTCAGCGACATGCCCATCATCTTGCTAACGGCCGTTAACAGCGAAGACACCATCATCCAGGGCATCGAGCAATACGCCGAAGACTACATCATCAAGCCCTTTAACCCCAACGAACTTGTCGCCCGCGTCAAGCGCGTCCTCCGCCGCATGGGCGATTACACCTATACTCTAGACTCCACCACTCGCATCGACGATCGTCTCATGATCAATTTCCCCAGCCGGGAAGCCCTGGTAGATGGGGAAACCGTTTCACTTACTCCTACGGAAACCAAACTTCTATTCATCCTCGTCCGCAATGCGGGTCGCATTGTGACGACCGAATTTTTACTCAACCGCATCTGGCCTCTGCAAGAAGCGCAGGAAGACCGGCTTCATGTGCATGTCCATCGCCTGCGGCGAAAAATTGAAACCAACCCCAACGAACCCAGCTACATCATCGCCGAACGCGGCGTAGGGTATCGCTTCAACGCCAACCCGGAATAACCCCCAGAAATAAAAAAGCCGTACACCTTGGTTAAGATGTACGGCCGTTCATTTCCTTCTATCTTCTTTTATCAGTACTCCATAACCAGGCCCAATTTAGCTACAACGGCCGAATTCGGCGGCTCTACATAAATTGTCCCATCAGGAAAAACGACAGTCGGCACAACCCGATGCCCATGATTCACGCGCTTCACAAAAGCCAGACCCTCAGGGTCTCTATCGACGTCAATTTCTACATAATCAACGCCATGCTCATCCAGGAGATACTTCGTACGATGACAATCAGGGCACCAGCTCGTCCCATAAACCAGGATCTTACTACGCCGTCCAATGATCGAACCCATTTTTAGATCTCTCTACCTGTCAGCTCCGGGAACCATGCTGTTATCCGTTACAAAATTTCTGCCTACCAGCCTGATCCGGTACATGATTCCCAATAACTGCTTATCACGCGCTTGACAAAAACCAACTTGTTTCTAAGACAATCATACCTTACGCCCATACGGTTACAAAGCCTCTTACCGGGCGATTCACCAACGATTTATTTTGCCGACGCTGCTAAATGCGGATAATAATGGCTGGTTTTAGCGCCAATTTTTCGCCCTGACCATGTTCGGACAATAAGGAAAGCAAGTGGCTAAACGCACAAACGAACAATGGCTACACGATTTAACTGCCAACGGCGAGG
This sequence comes from Chloroflexota bacterium, assembly GCA_029559155.1. GTDB lineage: Bacteria > Chloroflexota > Anaerolineae > Promineifilales > Promineifilaceae > Leptovillus. Next base: position 53,159 of record JAKQCM010000150.1, on the reverse strand, counting down.
TTTTTGATGCCGCCCTTGCCGATTTGCAGCTTGTTTTACTTGCCGGTTTACAGCGCGGGCTGTTAACCCAGATCAACACCAATGCGCCTGAATTTGCGACCCAGGCTGAAGATTTTGTGCAGGAAGCGCTGTTAAAAATCTTGGATAACCTCAACAGTTTTGCCGGGCGCAGCCAATTCACAACCTGGGCGCATAAAATCGCCATATCGGTCGCCCTGACCGAACTACGCCGCAAACGGTGGCAAGATGCTTCTTTGGATGGCCTGACGGCCGTTCCCGACGGCGACTATACCCCCAAACTCATGGCCGACTCGGCTCCGCAGCCCGAAAGCGCGACGGAACGCGCCGAAATGATGGCCCACATCAACCGCCTGATCGTCGAAGAATTAACCGAAAAGCAGCGAGAAGTGATGGAAACGGCCGTTATCCACAACCTCCCCACACCCGAAGTAGCCCGCAGAATGGACATGAAACCCAATGCCGTCTACAAACTACTCCACGACGCCCGCCTGCGCCTCAAACAACGCCTCGCCGACGACGGCCTGACGCCCGAAGAGGTTCTCTCCGTGTTCGATTAATCATCAACCTGCATCATCCGGGTAAGAAGTAATCCATTCAATTCGTCAAAAATGCAAATGACTAACTTGATCGACAAACTAAAACAAATTCTTGCAAAACAACCAAACCACACAGATCGGCGCACGCCGGACGAAACACCCCGCCCCGCCGCCGGCTTGAGTGAAGAAGACATTAAACGACTCATGCACATGATCGACCACACTCACGAAGGCATGTATTCGTGCGAGGAAACGTTCGATCTGCTAGACGAATATGTCGAGTTAGTCGCCAGTCACGAAGAAGCGGCCATGTTGATGCCTTACGTCCAACGTCATCTCGATTTATGCGAGCACTGCAACGAAGCATATGAAGCCCTGCTTCTCGCCCTGGCAGCCGATTTACCAGCCGCCACCTGAATCCGCCAGCCAGGCAAACCTGTGCCGGGAAAAATCAAATTTAAATCTTAAAACCCTGAAAGTGAGGAGCTTACAACAATGGTAAAAGCAATCTGGAACGGCGTCGTTATTGCCGAAAGCAATCAAACACAAATGGTCGAAGGGAATCATTATTTCCCTCCCAACAGCATCAATCGGGAATATTTACAGCCCAATTCCAGCACAACGGTATGCCCCTGGAAAGGCGTCGCCAGCTATTATGATGTCGTCGTTAATGGCGAGCGAAACAAAGGCGCAGCCTGGTATTACCCGCAGCCCAAATCGGCGGCGCAGGCCATTAAAGACCATGTTGCCTTCTGGCGTGGGGTTAAAGTAGAATCCTGATTCGATTTTATCGTCGGCGAGATCAACCATCTCGCCGACACACATACCGGAATCGAAAGGATATGTCATGCTCTTAGCTGGTGATATTGGCGGTACAAAAACAGTCCTGGCGCTCTTTGCTCCAGAGTCCAACCAATTACAAACCCATTACGAAGTCACATTTTGGAATCGTGATTACACCTCTCTGGAAGCGGTGATAACCGCATTTATGCGCGAAACCACCGCGCCTATTACCAGCGCCTGCTTCGGCGTCGCCGGTCCGGTGGTACAGGGACGCGCCGCTATCACCAACCTTCCCTGGGTGATCGACGCCAGCGCCATCCAACAAGCTTTCGACTTCCCGCAGGTTTTCCTGCTAAATGATTTGGAAGCGATTGCCAACGCTATTCCCTACCTTACTCCCGATGATCTTGTGACGCTCAACGAAGGCACAGTTGAAGCGGAAGGCGCGTTGGCTGTGATTGCGCCGGGGACCGGATTAGGCGAGGCATTTTTGGTTTGGAACGGCCGTTCCTACAATGCCCACCCCTCCGAAGGCGGCCACGTTTCCTTTGGCCCCACCAATCTGGAACAAGTTGAACTGCTCACCTACATGCTGGCCAAATTCAACCACGTCAGCGTCGAGCGCGTTTGCTCCGGCAGCGGCATCCCCAACCTATACGGCAGCCTGCGCCAATCCGGCCGCTACGAAGAACCCGACTGGCTGCGGCAAGCCCTTGTCGAAGCTATCGACCCTACACCCGTCATCGTCGACGCAGCCATCGAACGCAACGAAGCCATCTGCGTCGCCACCCTCAACCTCTTTTTAGACATTTTGGCCGATGAAGCCAGCAATCTGGCGCTGAAGGTGCTATCGACCGGCGGCGTGTACTTGGGCGGCGGCATTCCGCCGCGCATCTTGCCCCAATTGCAACAGCCTCGCTTTATGCAAGTATTCACCAACAAGGGGCGTTTTTCCGAGCTGATGCAGAAAATGCCGGTTCACGTCATTCGCAATCCCAAATCGGCGCTCTATGGCGCAGCCTATTACGGCCTGAATCATCCGCTGCGCAAAAAGAAAAAAGGGTAACGTGCCGCCTGCTATCCACATTTTCCCCAACCAGACGGCTCTGGTAGAAACTGCGGCCGAGCTATTTGTCGCCTGGGCGGAAACGGCCGTTTCCCAACACGGCCGTTTCTTCGTCGCCCTCTCCGGCGGCGGCACACCACAAGCGCTCTTCCAACGCCTCAGCCAGCCCGATTACGCGCAGCGGCCGTTTTGGGCCAGCACCCACGTCTTTTGGGGCGACGAACGTCTCGTGCCGCCTGATGACGACGGCAGCAACTACAAAATGGCCGCCGACCTCCTGCTCCGGCATGTGCCCATTCCCGCTGAAACTATCCACCGCGCCAAAGGGGAACTGGACCCGGCAACGGCCGTCGCCGATTACACCCGGCAGCTCCAGCAGCTGGCCCCTGCCGGGCAGCTGTGGCCCCGGTTCGATCTGGCCTTGATGGGACTGGGCAGCGATGGCCACACCGCGTCTTTGTTCCCCGGCCCTATTCCGGCCGCCGAGACAAAGCAGCCGGTTATCGCCGTCACCGCCAACTACGACGGCCGTCCCGCCCAACGCCTGACGCTGACGCCCCTGGTCTTTAACGACGCCGCTCACATTTTGTTTTTAGTCACCGGGGAAAAGAAAGCACAAGCGGTAACGGCCGTGCTCCACGCCCCTCCCAACCCCGAACAATGGCCTGCGCAACGCATCCAGCCCGCCCACGGCCAAACCACCTGGCTGCTCGATCAACCTGCCGCACAACACCTGCCAAACTACCACCAGACCCATCCACTCTAATACCAATCCGCCAGATTCGCCGCAACCCGATTAACTTTTTGCCGTTCCCAAAACGTCTGCCGCCAGTGCTTGCATGGTTTCGATTTCCGCCTCGTCCAACCCACTCGCTCGCCAATACGTGGCCAGCAAATCGGCCGGAGTTAGCTCTTCCACAGCCACCGTGTCGCCCAGGCGGGCGCGTTTTTCCAGGTGGCGGTGTTTCTGAATTTGCACGCTCAAGGCGGTGGCAAAATAATCATTCAGCGCATTTTCATCCAGCAATGGCTCCCAATCGCGTGGATAACTGAGCTGGACGCGGCAAATGGCCCCCGCCACCATACTCTGGCTCGGCAGCTGGCTCATAATATCGGCCATGAAGGTGTCGGCGCTGGCCGAATCAATTTTTATGTCAACAAATCGGCGGGTCTTCAATTTTTTAAACTGCCACTCAGTCTGTCCACGGCCGATTGTTGCCAGTACGAAACCCTTTTGCTCTTTCGCTTCGCCAAAATCAATGCGCTCTATCGAGCCGGGGTACACAATCGGCGGATGGCTGCCACTGGCGGACAGTGCCTGATGTTTGTGAATGTGGCCCAGAGCTACATAATCCAGCCGTTTATCATTTACCAGGCTGCCGCTGAGAACCAATTCGTGGCCCAGCATCACCGCGCGCTCGCTGCCAAACACGGCGCCTTGCACGCTGGCATGGGCGGTGAGAATGAGGGGCAAATTGGGATCCGCGGCGGCAATTAACCTGGCTACCCGTTCGGCGACCACATCTTCAGCGGCCGTTAGAATTTCTTCGCGGGCTTTGTCGGCCAATTCTTCGTAAGCCATAAAGCGGCTGGTGGACACCCAGGGCACGGCAATAATTTGCGCCGCCACGCCTAATTCCTCCGGACCAAACAGGCGGATGGTGTCGGCGACGTGGATGTGGGGCACTGCCAGCGTGGAGAATTCGTGCAGGGTGTGGGCGCGGCCGGTAGCCGGCGAAACGTCGTGGTTGCCCACCAGCAGCAGGGTGGGAATACCGGCCTGCGAGAGCCGCATCATGCGTTTGCCCCATTCGCGCTGGAACGTGGGCTGCGGGTTGCGATCTTTGTAGGCATCGCCGGCAAAGATGACCAGATCAACGGGTTCGGACACGGCCGTTTCCACAATCTGGTCCAACGCCGCCAAAAAATCCATTACTCGAATCGGCAGCGCGGTTTCGGAATCGTGACGGCCGTAATTGGCAATATCAATATGGGCATCCGCAAAATGTAATACACGCAAACTGTTTCCAGACATCCTCAACTCCTAAAAATGCCCCTACGGACAAGTCGGCAGCGAACGAGCCACCACCGTAAAACTCTGGTTACTATCCGGCGTCGGCGGCAGCACATGCTTCACCATGATGTAATACTTACCCGGCTGCAAATTATTCAGGCAGATGCGCTCCGGCACACCCTGAAACTGCTCACTGCTGCCCCATTTCACCTTGTTATCGTCATACAAATACAGGTCCAGGTCTTCTGTGGCCGGAACCGTCAGATCAACTTGCAAGGCCATCGGCTGCGTCATAAAAAAGGAATAGAACCGGTACCGGTTCGCAGCCGAGTCGATGTTTTGCGAGAAAAATTGGTACAACGACAGGATTTTGGCGCTGCTAAAGGTAAAGTTTTGCCGCTCGCCGGTCAGGATAAGTGGTAAGAACAGGCTGCCGCTGGGCGGAACCATGCTTTTGATGATGGGATTGGGCTGCGTGCCGCTGGCGTCAAAACTGCCGCCTAACGCCCACAACCTGTCTCCGACAAAGCCGCCGCGCGGCCAGACCAGCGCGGGGTCGTTGGGATACCGGTTGTTCAGATCAAACAGGTAACTTAAGACATGCCAGCCGCCATCAACCGGATCGTAGTATTCCACTTCCGGCACGGCTTTGTGGTTACCATCCAACCCGCCATATACATACCAACGGCCGTCTGGCCCTACGGCGCTGTGGGCAAAATAGCGGGGGAAATTCATTGCGCCCGTCGCTTCCCAGGTGGTGGGCGACGCCGGGTTAAAACATTCGCCGTCAGACAGCAGGGCGACCGGTGGGTTGCTGCCGGCTGCATGCCGCAATCCACCGGCAACGCAGATTTTGCCGCCCACATTGGCCGCCGTCGCCCCATAACGCGGCGAGGTCATACGCAAGGCCAGCGTTGACCAGGAACCGATGCCGCTGTCCGGCGTAAACAGCAGCACCTCGTCGCGCACCGAATCGGTGATGACGCTGGTGAGCGGCCAGCCCGGCCCCTCTACGCCGCCCAGAACGTACATCGCGCCCAAATTGGCGCTGGGGGCCGCCGCCGCGTAGGCAAAAGGCACGCCCCGGCTCATCGGCAAAGGAGCCTTCTCGCTCCAGGCTTTGGTGACAATATCAAACACCCAATGGGCGTTGGTGTAGGCCGACACATCGTCAATGGCGCTGTTGCTGCCGCCGGGAATGTGAATTTCTTGATGGTTAACGTTGCTGGCGGTGTAGTTCAGGTAGACGGCCGTGGTGTTGGCAAAACCAGACACCGGCACCGGATTTAGCGATTCCCAGGTGTTGTTGGTGGTCTGGTAACGCGCAAAACTGTTCGATAAGGACAGTCCGGCTTCCAAACCACCCATGACGTAGATGCTGGATCCGACAACGGCCGTGGCATGGCGGCTGACCGGCGTTGGCATACTCCCGGCAACTTTCCAATTCGAAACCAACGAATTGGATTGCGAATCAACCGGCATATTGAAGGCAGCCTGCATATTCAGCAGCAGCGGGTTGCTCAACGCGCCCGGCTGCCGGTCGGCCACTTCCACAAAATAGGTCACGCCGCGCTGCACCGCAAAGGTCACTTCCGAAGCCAGACCGGTCGCGTCGTCATTACAAGCCGTCCTGGTCAGCGAAAACTCGCCACAAGCGCCGGTAAATACGCCTAAAATCGTGTCATAAGCCGACGTGTTGGTGGTGATGGTGACCATGCCGTTGTAATCGGTTTTGAATTGATACCATGCCGTGCGAAAGCCTTTGGTATTGGGCGGGTTAGAACCCCAAATGCAGCTCAAAACCGGATCGTCGGCTGACAACGTAAAGCCGGCGACATTTGTCTGGCTGGCGGCGGGTGATGTTTTGGGGATGAGGGTTAACGGCCGTGCCGAACTGCAAGAATCGCTCGCCGGCAAGACATCGTTGGGCGATACCGGAACCAGTGTCAGGGTCATGCCGGATAAGGGGTTAACGGCCGTTGGTCCCTGAAGATCGGTCTCTACTGTTCCGGTAGGTAACTCCGCCGGTTCCGGTTCCGGCGTCGGCTGCCCGCCTTCTTGCGCGCCGGCCAGCGACGTGGCCGCCAACAGGGAAATTAAAAATAATGTGAGAAAAACCAGGTAGCGCCGCATAAAAAACTCCTCAGGGGTTGAACCCTCAGTGGGACTTGCGTGACGAAGATAAGCAAATGGCGGGTCTCTTACTCACAGAGATTGTACAAAGAGACAGGACACACGCAAAAAAGGGCACGTATCGCTCAGGATTCGTGCCCTTTTTGCCAGCAAATGAACAATTCGCTTAATCAGCCGCTTTGCGTAAAGACAAAAGAATGTCCTGGTCGCCGACGGTGATGGTTTGTTGAAAATCTGGCGAGGGGAGCGGAACGGCCGTTACCGTTAGGGCCAATGTCTCCTGCTGCACATACGCCGCAAACGTCACCATTGCCGCCGCCACGTCGCCATCCGCCACATACCCCAGGTCTATCCGGTCCGAAATCTCCAGACCGGCATCCTTACGCATGTTGTTGATGGCCCGCACCAGGTCGCGCGCATACCCTTCCTGGACCAACTCAGGCGTCAGATGCGTGTCCACCGCCACCGTTACGCCTTTGTCGCTGGCCACCGCCAGACCGCCGCGCGCCTCCGTTTGCACCAGTACATCTTCGCCGGTCAGTTCGGCCGTCTTACCGCCCAGATCCACAACCAGGTTTTGACCCGCCTGCAACTGCCGCGCCGCCTGCGCCGGATCCAACGACTCCAATGCCTGGCGAATACGCGGGAAATCCTTGCCAAACTTCGGCCCCAGCACGCGGTTATTGGGCAGCAGTTTATAATCCACCAACTCGCCCACTTCCGAGACGATTTCGATGGCCTTGACGTTGATCTCTTCCTGCAACACGTTGGCCAATTCGACCAGATCCGCCTGTTCCTGCAAACTGCCTACGTTGACCCGCGCTTTGGCCAATGGCTGACGCAGCTTCACATCTGCTGCGCCGCGCGCGGCCCGCCCCAACCCGGCCGTGACAATCGCCAGACGCATTTTTGCCAGTAACGCCTGATCCAACGTGGCCGCGTCAGCCTGAGGGTAGAAGCAGTGATGGACACTTGCCGGGGCGTTATTGTCCACGCTGCGCACCAGATTTTGGTAAATCGCCTCTGTTACAAAGGGGACAAACGGGGCCAGTAGTTTTACATAATCCACCAATACCTGATGCAATGTGGCGTAGGCGGCGTTTTTATCTTCGTCGGCTTCGCTCTTCCAGAACCGGCGGCGGGACCGGCGCACATACCAGTTTGAGAGATCGTCCAGGAAGGCTTCCAGGTGCTGGGTCGCTTTTTCGGAATCGTAGACATCCAGCGCCGCCCGCGTGGCCAGAGTGGTCTCGGCCAGCCGCTCGACAATCCATTTGTCCATCTGGGCGTGGGCGGCGTTGGGGGAGTGCGGCGTATCTGAGCCGGAATCCGCATTCGGCTGCCAATTGTCTAATTGGGCATAGCTGACAAAGAAGGAGTAGACGTTCCACAGCGGGATAAGGAAGCGACGGCGGGTATCGTCGCCGACGTGATAGCCAAAGCGCAAGTTTTGCTCTGGCTTGCAGCTGGCGTAGAGCCAGCGCATGGTATCGGCGCCCATTTTGTCGGCCGCTTCGTTGAATTCGATCATATTGCCGGAGGATTTGTGCATATCACGGCCGTCTTCCGCCTGCAATGTCGCATACCCAAACAAGTTCTTAAACGGTCCTACGCCATCGGCCATGAGCGTGCTCTGAGCCAGCAAACTATAAAACCAGTTGCGGAACTGGCCGGGGAAACTTTCGCTGATCCAATCGGCCGGATACCACTTTTCCCAATACTCACGGTCGGCGCTGTAGTGGATGGTGCTGATGCCCACAATCCCCGCATCCAGCCAGGGATTGCCCACGTCCTTGATGCGCTCGACCGGCTGGCCGCAGTTGGGACAGGCGATTTTGACGCCGTCGATGTACGGCCGGTGCGGCGTGTGGCCGTCAAATTCGTCCCACCCTTCAATGGCGCGTTCTTTTAATTCTTCGCGGCTGCCGACAATGTGGAAGTGGCCGCAATCCTGACATTCATAGATGGGCAGCGCCAGACCATAGTACCGCTTTTTGCTGATCATCCAGTCGTGCATGTTGCGCAGCCAATCTTGCTCGCGGTCGTAGCCAAAGCTGGGATACCAGTTCGCCTGATCGACCGAGTCCATGATCTGGTAGCGGAAGCTGGCGGCTTTTTCAACGGCCGTTACCGTTTCGCGCGGTTTGTCATACAACTCGCCCATGCTGATAAACCATTCGTCCACCAGCCGGTACACCAGCTCGCTGCCGCAGCGCCAGCAGTGAGGGTAGCGGTGGGCGTATCGCTGTTTGCGATAATACACGCCCTTGCCATGCAAATTCTCAAAGATTGCCGGAGCCACGTCATGGGCAGATTGGCCAACCAGCCAATCAAACCCGTCTTTGTAGATGCCGTTTTCATCCAACGGGGCGATGACCGGCAAATTAAATTCTTTGCCCAGCCCAAAGTCTTCCGCGCCGCAGCCGGGGGCGATGTGCACGATACCGGTTCCTTCATCGGCGCCCACTTCTTTCCAGGCGATGACGCGGTGGGTGTAATTCATTTCGGCGAAGGCAGCCTGCGCGGCCGGCAGTTCATCGAAGGGGCCGCTGTATTCCCAGCCGAGCATATCTTCGCCTTTGAGCCTGTCCAGCACTTCCACCTTGCCGGTGAGCGATTGTTTCATGGCTTCTTCGGCCAGGTAGTAGGTCCAGCCATCTTCGGCCTGCACTTTAACGTAGACCAGTTCTGGTCCCACGGCCGCGGCCACGTTGCTGGTGAGTGTCCAGGGGGTGGTGGTCCAGACAAGCAAGGCTTCGTTCTCGGAAACCCCAAGGGTCTCAGAAGACCCGTGGGGTTTGTTTGTGATGGGAAAACGCACATAAACCGACTCGTGAGTGACTTCCTGATAGCCTTCGGTGACGATTTCGTGCTGGCTGATGCCGGTGCCGCAGCGGGCGCACCAAGGCATGACGTCGCGCCCTTTGTAAACCCAGCCGCGATCAAAACATTTGCGCAGGAAGGCCCAAATCTGGTAATTGTTTTCATCGCTAAAGGTGAAGTAGGAGCCGCCCATCTGCGGCATGCCCAGCTGGCCGACAACCTGCTCCACGGTGCCGGTGACCGGCCCTTTGGGTCCCTGGACGGTTACCTGCTGGTACGGGTCTTCGGTGAGCATGTCGCGCAGGCGGCGTAGCACGGCCGTGTCGTTCCAATCCATCCAGTAGCCCAGGCGAATCGATTGTTCGGTTTGCACGGCCGAATAGTTGAGGACCTGATGCTTGCATTCGTTGGTAAATTTAGCCAGACCGAATTTTTCGATTTCGCGCTTGCTGTTAAAGCCCAGCCGCTTTTCGACGTTCACTTCCACCCACAGGCCCTGGCAGTCGAAGCCGTTTTGCCAGCGCTGATTTTTACCTTGCATGGCGTGGTAGCGCTGGTAGAGGTCTTTGTAGGTGCGGCCCCAGGCGTGGTGGACGCCCATGGGGTTGTTGGCGGTGATGGGGCCGTCGATAAAGCTGAAGATGCCGTGCTCTTTTTCGCTGGCGGCCCGCAGGCGGCGCAGCTCGTTGAAGGCGTCGGTTTTTCGCCAGTAGTCGAGGATTTCGTATTCGAGTTCTACGAAGTCTATTTTGTTGGATACGTCTTTAAAGCCCATAATTTTTCTCCATTTGGGATTTGGGATTTCGGATTTTGGATGGGAGGAACGGCCGTTATCTTTACCTATTCTCACCAATCAAAAACCTTAACGCAAAGGCGCAAAGGCGCAAAGAAACGGTTGAAAAGAGGGCGCGACGCTTTGCGCCCTTTGCTTCTTGGCGTCCTTTGCGTTGAAACTCTTCTTTAATTTCGAGATAAGGTCTGGCCATTTCATATTTCACCTGTTTTGATACCAGATTTCTTGCACAGCCAGGGCCGTTAACCCATCATCTCTCATCATGCCCAACGGCCAGCCATTTTCCGCGCTGCGCTGAATGATGCGCCAGTGGCCCTCGCCCCACGATAATTTACAGGGCGAATATGGGCGCACTTTACCCGCTGCAGTCATCTCCATGAAATCGGTAATCAGCATAAAATACTCAAAGTCCACCACCTGCACCGCCAACGTGTCCGGCCCGCCGATCTGGCCGTTGAGGGTAACGGCCGTCTTCGGTTCGTTCCCGCGCCAGCCCGCAAAATACAGCCCCGCCACCGACGGAAACCAGAAGCGGTAGCCTTTGGGCAGGTCTAGGACCTGCTCGGAGTCTTCGCCGTTGAGGGCGCGGGTGGCGGTAACGGCCGTTTCCGTCAGCACCACATCGCCCACAATATCCAGACCCGCGCCCCAAAAGCGATATTTCAACCGCTCCACGGCGCCATCGGGATTGACGACAGCATGGTAAAGATAGGTATGGCCCGATGGCGCCGCACGCGCGTCCAGGTCGACGCGTAAAAACTGGTAGCCATCGGTAACGGCCGTGCGCCGCCAATGCTCCACTGCGCCGGTAGGACGGCCGTCTTGCTCATATCGGTAAACGCCCGCCACGAGCGGCGTTTCGTAAGCCTGTTCACGAATAATGAATCGCATCAGAAAAGTATCCGCAGATTGCGCAGATTACGCAGATTCTTGTGCGCGAGTATTCGCTCGTCGCTCATATTCAAGAGAGCTTGCGCCAAAATTCAATAATAAACCGATAGGATACCGGGTCGCTTTTAGGTAATTTAATAGTTGTGCTTCTTCCAAACCACTCAACTTCCGCAAAGCCTTCAATTCAACAATTACGCTCTCAAAACACACAAAATCTGCCCGGTAAATTGTGGCTAATTGCTGCCCTTTATAGTTGATGGGCAAAGCCGCTTCACGCTCAAAGGGTATTCTGCGCAGCGAAAATTCAACGGCCAATGCTTCTTGGTAAACAGCCTCTAGAAAACCATGACCCAACTGCGTATGAACTTCCATTGCCGCTCCAATAATCGCATAAGTACGTTCGTCTCTCCCCATAATGCAACCCTTTCCAAGACTTAAAAATCTGCGCCATCTGCGCAATCTGCGGATTAATCCAGCTCCACGTAAATGCGTTTGTTGATTTTGCCTTTGCTCTTGTAATCGACAATGCGCATTCGGCCCACTTCGCGGGTATTGGCGACGTGCGTACCGCCATCGGCCTGCAAATCCAGGCCAGCCAGTTCCACCGTGCGCACTTCGGCAATGCCGGCAGGCAGCAAATTAATTTTGGTGCGGATCAGATCTGGAATTTGGAATGCTTCTTCGCGGGGCAAAATTTGCACGCGCACATCCCGCGCCGCGGCTACTTCGCGGTTGACGGCCGTCTCAATCTCCGCCACCAACTCCTGCCGCATGGTCTCAAATTCAAAATCCATGCGCCCTTGCAGCGGGTCCATGTTGCCGCCCGTTACCTGCGCGCCATAATCGCGCCAGACCACGCCGCACAAAATGTGCATGGCCGTGTGCGTGCGCATGAGCTGATAACGCCGTGTCCAATCAAGCTGGCCGGTAACGGCCGTGCCCACAGCCGGCAAATCGCCAGCGACAAAATGCACTACCTGGCCATTTACCTTGGCCACTTTGGCGACGGGGTATGTGCGGGAAACGGCCGTGAGCGTCCCTGTGTCGTGCGGCTGCCCGCCGCCACCCGGATAAAAAGCCGTGCGGTCCAGCACCACGCCGCCATCCACTTGCGCCGTTACCTGGGCGGCAAACTCCTGCAAATAAGCATCCGTCTGAAAAAGCAAGTCAGTCATTTTTTAGTCCTGTGGTCGGTTCGCCCGTTAGTCTGGTAGCCCTCGACACTCCGACTACCAAACGGCTGGACGAACAGACGAAATAAAAAACGCCTTCATCCCCAATGGGACGAAGGCGCATAGTCTCCGCGGTACCACCCAAATTCCTGGTCGTAAACCAGGCTCTCGGTCAACAACGACGGCCGTTAGCCGTTTATTGTCGCGGCCCCGATAACGTGGGGCAAATCCGGCTGAGCTTACTAAACGTCAATCATAACGGCCGTTCAGTCAGCGGCTCCGGAGGGATTTTCATCCGCCTGTTTGTGCCTGACTTTCACCCACACAGGCTCGCTTGCCAAACAAGAGTCGAATTACTCGTCTCCATCAAAGCTTTTTGTTATCGAACTGGGGTGCATTATGCCAAAACGGCCGTTGAAAGTCAAACACACCCATGACTTTGGTATAATAAACAAAGCAATAGTGTAGACAACCCAAATTGCTTGTGATAACCTTACAATCACTAATCAATGCTTTACTTGTAAGGTAAAATGATCAGCAACCAGTTTTCAGTACAAAATCATGACAATGAAAAATAAATCCTGAAGACTGTCTCAAGATCCTGTTTCTGCGAAAACCGAGGATTTGGAATGGCCGAAGACCTAAAAAAAGTGGTTTGCATCGAAGACGAACTGGAAATGATCGAATTGGTCAAGCTCATACTGGGCCGCAACAAGTTCGAAGTCACCGGCGCAGTTGGCGGGCACGAGGGACTAATAAAAATAGCTGAAATTAAACCCGATCTCGTCTTATTAGATCTCATGATGCCGGAAATGGATGGGTGGGAGGTTTATCAAAAAATGAAAGCCTCCGAAGATATGCGAGATATTCCCGTCATCGTCGTCACCGCCAAAGCGCAAAGCATTGACCGCGTACTGGGTCTGCATATCGCCCGCGTCGATGATTACATCACGAAGCCCTTTGGTCCGCAAGAGTTAATCGACAGCGTCGAACGCATCATCCGCACGCACGCCAAAGAGCGCACCCGCTAATCCGTAAAAAGTTATTGTTACGCCCAAAAGCCCGCTTGAAACAGTCGGGCTTTTTCGTTTCAGGCATGCAACGAAGCGATACGGCCGTCTGCCCCGCACACCCCATGACCCATACAACCCCGTCTCTTTCATTTCAAGTATTCGCCTCAATCTGCTATACTGGCAACATCATCAATCGAACAAACTATCAATCAAATTTATCCCAACAAAAATCAGTGAGGTAACGTTGTATATACGATTTTGGGGAGTTCGCGGCACAATCCCAACACCAGGCCCAGATACCATTCGCATTGGTGGCAATACATCCTGCATAGAAGTGCGCACATCAGACGATCAATTGATTATTCTCGACGCAGGTTCCGGCATTTTACCCCTGGGCCGACACCTGTTAAAACATAACCCCGGTCGTATCATTGGCAATATCCTCATCAGTCACACCCACTGGGACCATATTCAAGGGTTCCCATTCTTCGCCCCCGTGTGGGGCCGCACCAACCGATTTGTCCTGGTAGGCCGCAAACGGGTCGGGCAGCGCCTGGAAGAGATCGTCGCCGGGCAATTTCTGGAACCGTACCTGCCCTTTGCCTACAAATCACTGCCCGCAGATTTGCTCGTTAAAGAAGTTTCCGACGGCGAAAGCATCATCATCGGCGAAAACACGCGCGTAGAAGTAGCCTTGATGAATCATCCCGGCGGCTGCCTCGGTTTTCGCATCGAGGATAACGGCGTCGTGTTGGCCTACTGCTGCGATGTGGGCCATGACAACGATCATTTTGATCCGGCCGTGTTAAAACTGGCCTATAACGCCGACCTTCTCATTCACGATTCTCATTTTGGAACCATCGAAGAGCGAAACCAACGCACCGACTGGGGGCACAGCACCTGGCAAGAAGCCGCGCAAGTAGCCGTTGAAGCCGGCGTAAAAAAGCTTGCCCTTTTCCACTACTCGCCAGATCTAAGCGATGATGCGGTTGAACAAATCTTAGACAAAGCGCGACTAGTATTTCCACAAACCTTTTTAAGCCGCGAAGGCTTAGAAATAAACCTGCCGCTTACGGAATTGCCATAGGTTGATTTAAATATCCGGCTGAACCTGTGATTCCGATTGCTATTACACTAGATTTGATTAAAATTAGGTCTATAGTACTATTAACACACTATTTACCCATCACCTGATTTTACAATCTTCGGGCCTACAATGACGCATTTATTAAAAAATCCTGGCCGAGCATTTTCTCCCCAGAAGAAACCTTATTCCGTGGTTATCTGGCCTAATCCAAGAAGTGCATCATCTTCTGGGAAATGGTAGTATTGCAATGTCTGGAGATTATTCAGGTTTTTTACGTATATTGGGAGATGTTTTGACTCAATCGGTTTTAATCGTTGATGATGAGCCAATGGCTCGCACATTGCTGCGGTTGATGCTTGTACGGGCGGGGTTTAATGTTGCCGAAGCAGAAGATGGTTATGATGCCTTAAATAAGGTAAAACAAAATCAACCGGACATTATTTTACTCGATGTGATGATGCCCGGAATGGATGGTTTTACTGTTTGTGAAACGCTGCGTCGGGAACAAACAACGTCCGCGCTCCCTGTCATTATGTTAAGCGCAAAGACGGATTTGGACAGTATCAATAAGGGCCTTCGGGTAGGCGCAACCAAATACCTGACAAAACCAATTTCACCAGAAGATCTAACCCGGCATGTAAAAGAAGTGCTGGACCCTAATCCGATTGGGTAGATTTCTGGCAACGGCCGTTTCCCGCCCATTTGGTTGCCTTCTCGGATAATTGTGATAAAAAACACAAAGGTTTGGAACTGTATATTTTTTGGAGGCTTAAAGTTATGCTGGTCAAGCGACTAATTCTGGCAGTTATCTCAATTGTTTTTGGCGTCGTCACAACATTTGGCATCCTGGTGTTCATCGGCACCGACTATGAAACCTTCGGTTTTGGCTATTTCTTCTTCACGTCTCTGGCGCTGGCCTGTTTCCTGGCCATCTGGCTGGACAAATTTATGGACACGAAGATTTTGCCCAAATAAGCGCATCTTATGCCAAAACTTTTTGCTGCATAAAGACCTCCACGCTGCTCAACGGGGGTCTTTTGCTTTTATTTACCCAACCCACAAAAGGAACCACACACAATGACAGCACATCTCATTGATGGCACAGCCATCGCCAATCAAGTAAAAGAAGAAATTCAAACGGCCGTCGCCCAAATGCAAGCCGAACATGGCTACACACCCGGCCTGGCTACCGTCCTGGTGGGGGAAGACCCAGCCTCTGCCACCTACGTACGCATGAAGCAGCGCACTTGCGAGAAACTGGGCATTCGCTCCATCGGCCACGTCTTACCCGCCGACGCCTCCCAAGCAGAAGTGATCAAGCTGGTGGCCTCGCTAAACGCCGACCCCACCATCAACGGCATTCTGGTGCAGCTCCCCCTGCCCAAACACATCGACGAAGAGGCCGTCCTCAACACCATCGACCTGGAAAAAGACGTGGATGGTTTTCATCCGGTCAATATCGGCCGACTGGCCATGAAAGGGCGCGACCCGCTGTTTATCCCCTGCACGCCGTATGGCTGCATGGTCTTGCTGGAACGCTCCGGCATCAACACCAACGGCGCAGAAGCGGTCATCGTCGGGCGATCCAACATTGTTGGCCTGCCGATGGCGATGCTGCTACAGAAAGCCAACGCCACCGTGACCATTTGCCACAGCCGCACCAAAGATTTAGCCGAACACATTCGCCGCGCCGACATCGTCGTGGCGGCCATCGGCTGGGCGAATATGATCACCGGCGACATGATCAAACCAGGTGCGGCGGTGATCGATGTAGGCATTAACCGCGTGGATGATCCCAGCGACAAACGGGGGTACAAGCTGGTAGGCGACGTGGACTTCGACTCGGCCAAAGAGGTCGCCGGAGCCATCACGCCGGTTCCCGGCGGCGTCGGCCCGATGACCATCGCCATGTTGATGAAAAACACGCTGCACGCTGCGGAAATTGCCCTGGCGAAGAAGTAAGGCACTGGAGATTGGAGACTGGAGATTTTTTGCTTTTAATCTTCAGTCTCCAATCTTTATTCGTCCAATTTAGCGTTATGTAAATCTTCAGGCGTGTTGACATTGGCGAAGGAACGGCCGTTCCTATCCACCTTCTCAATCTCCTCTCTCTCCACAAATCGCACCGCCACCTGACCAAAAAATCCGGTAATTTTAAGCCGCTGCGCGCGCAAATTGGCCTCGATGGGCGGCAGACACGCCTGACTGTAGACGGCGTGCAGCGGTTCAGGAAATTTGTCCCAACGCGGCACAACCACGTCGGCCGTCTGGCGCAGGTCCAATTGGTAAGCCAACAAAGCCGGATTCAACCAGGGCATGTCGCAAGCTACCACGAGCGTATAAGGCGTTTGGGCATGGTAAACGGCCGTATAAATTCCCCCCAATGGCCCATTATCCGGCAGCACGTCGGCAAACACCGGCAACCCGAGATGGGCAAACGCTGCCGGCTGATTGGCGATCAGGATGGTCGGCGCGCCTAAACCGGCCACACGCCCCAGCACCACCTCAATCATCGGCCGCCCCTGGAAATCCACAAAGGCTTTGTCTGTGCCCATGCGGCTGCTTTTGCCGCCCGCCATGATTGCTACGGTTACATCTTTCATCGTGCGCCCCTTAATCGCTTAACATAAAACGATAAAACACCTGATTACTCAAAAAGTAAGCTTTGGGCGTCAGGTACAAACGGCCGTTGGCCTCCCGAACCATGCCCCAGGCCGCCAACTGCGCCGCCGTACCGGGAAACGCCTCATCCAATGTGCGTCCGAATCGCGCCGCAAAGGCCGCCAAATCCAGCCCTTCTTGCAGCAGGCGCAGTTGGGTGATAACGGCGTCGGTCATTGCTTCATCCTGGCTGATGGGGTGGTGGTCGGATACGGCCGTTGACAACGGATACCCTCTCGCCTCTTGCATTTCCAATCGCCTTATGTAAACTCTTGGCTGCTTGACCACCTGATAACGCACCCCGCCGGCATGGCCGTGCGCCCCGGCGCCCAAACCCAAATAGTCGCCATCCCGCCAATACGTCAGGTTGTGGGCGCATTCGCCGCCCGGTTTGGCCCAATTGGAAATCTCGTAATGATCGTAACCGTGCTGCGCCAACAAATCGCAAGCCAGGTCGTACTGGTCGGCGGCCAGATCGGGGTCGGGGGATTGGATACGGCCGTTTAGCAGCCAGCGCTGCATCGGCGTACCCGGTTCAATTGTCAGGCAGTACAGGCTGAGATGGGGCGGCTCCAAGGCCAGCACAGCCTCCAGGCTCTCGCGCCAGGAGGCCAGCGTTTGCCCCGGCAGGCCATAGATCAAATCGAGGTTAAAATTGCTCAGTCCGGCGGCGCGGGCCATAGCCACGGCTTGAACGGCCGTGGCAAAATCATGCGTGCGCTCCAACAAAGCCAGCTCGCTGGCCACCGCGCTCTGCACGCCAAAGCTCAAGCGATTCACCCCGGCGGCAGCCACGGCCGTCAGATACGCGCCATCCACCGTGCCGGGATTGGCCTCCATCGTGATTTCCGGCACGCCCACCGGACTGAAGTGGGCGTTTACCGCCTGCAAAATTTGGCGGATGGTTTCTGGCGGCATAAGCGATGGCGTACCGCCGCCAAAAAAAATGGTGTGATACGGCCGTTTTTCGTCCCCGGCCACCTGCGCCAGCTCCGCGCACACGGCGTCGGCATACGCGCCTTTCAACTCGCCCAGGCTGGTGTAGGTATTAAAATCGCAGTACGCGCAGCGATGACCACAAAACGGAATATGAATATAAAGACTGAGGCTCATATTAGTTGATTGTAGGTATCTAACCAGACCCTAAGGGTTTGCTCATGAAAAGCCAGATTATCAGAACCTTAAACCCTTAGGGTCTTCTCAGAGAGACCTGAACCGTTACGATTCTTGAAGATTGACAGCTTGTTAACAGTGCGAGCATACTTTATCATAGTCATAAGTCAACCATTACTCACAGTCGATTCAGGTCTGGCAGGTGGTCGGCTGACCGGATGAGGAGACACAACCCATGCCCGCAGAAACTCACACAATCGACGCCAACCGGCTGGCGCGGCTCGTAGAAATCAGCCGGGTACTCAATTCGGCCACCAACGTAGATGAACTGCTCCATTACATCATCAAACAGGCCGCCGACCTGACCGACTCGCAAGCCGCTTCTATCATGCTGCTCGACCCGCGCACGCGCCAGCTTCACTTTAAGGCCGCTTCCAACGCGCCGGGCAAAGTGCTGGCCAACATTCCCGTACCTCTGGATAACAGCATTGCCGGCTCCATTTTGCAGCAAAATCGCCCGATGCTCATTGCCGATGTGTCTGAAGACCCGCGGTGGAACCCCGACGCCTCCCAGGCGGTGAACTTCCAGACCAAATCTATTCTGGGCGTGCCCATGCACGATGTGGATCGGCAGGCGGTGGGGGTGTTGGAAGCGCTGAACAAACGGCACGGCCGTTTCACCCGCCAGGACGCCGAAACCATGACCACCCTGGCCGACATTGCCGGAGTGGCCGTGGCCCGCGCCCAATTGACGGAAGCGCTGCAAGAAGCGTACCGCCAATTAAATGAACTGGACCAACTCAAAACCGACTTCATCGCTGTCGCCTCGCATGAATTACGCACGCCGCTGTCGGTGATTATGGGCTACGTCTCGTTTTTGCAGGAAGAAGCCGACCCCCGGCTGGCAGGCCAGCTAGATACCGTCATGGATGCGGCCGTTCACCTGCGCAACCTGATCCAAAACATGCTCAACCTGCGTTACGTAGACGCTGGAGAATCCGTGTTGAATTTGCAGCGGGTAGATTTGGGCGAATTGGTGGCTGAAATGACGGCCGTTCCCGACGAAACGGCCGTGTCCCGCCAACAAACCATCACCTGCCACCTTTCCCAGGAACCGCTGCCCATTTACGCCGACCGCGACGTAATCCTGACCGCGCTCAACAACCTGTTGCACAACGCCATCAAATTCACGCCCAATGGCGGCCAGATCGAGATTTTCGCCGCGCGGCACGGGCAAGAAGCGTGGGTCAGCATTCAAGATACCGGCATCGGCATTCCCGCCGACAAGTTGGATTGGGTATTCAAGCGCTTTTACCAGGTCGAACCGGCCTTGCGCCGCCGCTACGAAGGGCTGGGTCTGGGGTTGTCGATTGCCAAGGATTTGGTGGAGCTGCATAACGGCCGTATCTGGGCCGAAAGCGCTTTACAGCAAGGCAGCACCTTCACCGTCGCCCTGCCGCTGCTGCCCAAAGGCTCAACAGATGCGTAAACATTTTCTCGTCACAATTCTGCTCCTGCTTTTGCTGCTGCGGTTTGGCCAGGCTGCTGCGCAAAACAGCGGCAGCGTCTTGCTGCTGCAAGTGGAAGGCCCCGTCACCCCGGCCATGGCCGAATATTTCGCGCGCGGCATCCGCGCCGCCGAAGCCGAAGGCGATCAGGCTGTCGTCGTGCAACTAGATACCCCAGGCGGAGCAATCGACATCACCCAACAGATTGTGCAGACCTTCCGCGCCAGCCGCGTGCCAATCATCGTCTACGTGGCGCCGCGGGGAGCGCAGGCCGCCTCAGCGGGCAGCATCATCACCATTGCCGCCCATGCTTCCGGCATGGCCCCGGAAACAGTCATCGGCGCAGCTTCGCCGGTTGGGCAAGATGGCGCGGAGTTGGACGCTACCCTCTTCCGCAAAATCACAGAGGACATGAAGGCGCAGGTTCGCGGGCTGGCGGCCAGCCGCAGCCCGGAAGCCATCGCCCTGGCCGAAGCGATGATCGAAGACGCCCGCGCGGTCCACGCCGAGGAAGCGCTGGCGGTGGGGCTGATTGACGCCATCGCCAACGATGTGCCCGACCTGCTGCGGCAGTTAGACGGCCGTACCGTCATCGTCGCCGACCAACCCATCATTCTGCACACGGCCAATGCGCCGATACGGCCGTATGCCATGAACTTCATCGAATCGATTTTGCACGCCCTGTCCAGCCCGGTCCTCATCGGCATCTTGCTGGCCATTGGCGTGCAAGCCATTCTCATCGAAATCACCAATCCGGGTGGTTGGGTGGCCGGTTTTGTGGGCGTGCTGTTTTTGGCGCTGGCTTTTTATGGCCTGGGACAATTACCGGCCAATTGGTTTGGCCTGGGGCTGATTCTCATCGCCTTTGTGTTATTCTTGTTAGAGGTGAAAGCGCCGGTCCACGGCGCGCTGGCTGTTACCGGCGCAGCCACCATGTTTGTCGGCTTTTTGGTGCTGTTTAATTCGCCCGGCACGCCGGAATTTGCTCGTATTTCCATCACCAGCGCCTTGTTGATTACACTGCCAACGGCCGTATTCTTTATTTTCCTGGTGTTCATGGTGGTGCGTGGTCAGCGGCGCAAACCCATCACCGGCACACAAGGGTTAATCGGACAAACAGGTGTGGTGCGTCAAGCCATCATCATTCAGCCAGGCGCCGACGTACACACCGGCAGGGTGTTTGTCCAGGGCGAACTTTGGCGCGCAGAAGCGGATGACGAGATTGGACCGGGGGAAGAAGTGGAGGTAACGGCCGTGCGCGGCTTCACTCTCCAGGTTAAACGGGTTTGATGGGTGGGCGGGGCGCCATTTATCTGGCAAAAACACACAGCGAGACCAAAGGAGACTTACCCAATGACAACGATTAATCAACTTCTGCAAAACAAAGGCCAAGACGTGTGGACCATCGCTCCCACCGACAAGGTGTTTCACGCCCTGGAATTGATGGCCGAGAAAAACATTGGCGCGCTGCCGGTAGTGGAAAACGGCCGTATCTGCGGCATCTTTTCCGAACGGGATTATGCCCGCAAAGTGGTCCTGCACGGCCGTTCCTCCCGCGACACCCCCATCGCCGACATCATGACCACCCAGGTCATCTCGGTTCGGCCGCAAGAAGGCATGTCCCGCTGCATGGCCCTCATGACCGACAAACACATTCGCCACCTGCCCGTCTTAGACGACAATGAGCAGTTGATAGGAATCATTTCCATTGGCGACGTGGTTAAGGCTATCATAGCCGAACAGCAGATACTCATCGATCACCTGCAAGACTACATTACCGGCAGCCACCGCTAACACGTTTGTTCGCCGATCCTTGTGACGATATGGCAAAAATCACCATCAACCTCAACGGTCAAGAAACTGACCTCGAAGTAACCCGGCAAGGCAACCTTTTCCATGTGGCCACAGATGGGCACACGGCCGAAATCGAACTGATCCACGCCGATGGCCCCGCCCTGCTGCTGGAATTTGCGCGCCCGGATGGCACGCGCCGCCGCATTCGCGCCGCCAGCCACACCGGGCATGGCGACCAGCGGCAGATTTGGGTAAACGGCCGTACCCTCACCTATCAGCGCATCCGGCAACGCGGCAGCGGCGGCATGTCCGACGACGCTTCCCTGGCCGCCTCCATCCCGGCCGTCGTC
This sequence comes from Chloroflexota bacterium, assembly GCA_029559155.1. GTDB lineage: Bacteria > Chloroflexota > Anaerolineae > Promineifilales > Promineifilaceae > Leptovillus. The sequence continues at coordinate 31,401 of JAKQCM010000150.1, read as the reverse complement.
ACCCAAATCCTCGTCCAGGTAGGCGATACTGTCGCCGAAGGCGACAAACTCATCCTCCTGGAATCCATGAAAATGGTCATTCCCATCCAGGCCCCTTACGCCGGCATTGTCACCCAGCTAAAATGCCAGCCCGGTGAATCCGTCCAGGCTGGCATCCCTCTCATCGAGCTGGAAAAAATCACCATCATCGATTGAAGCCCGGTTATTTTCAGCCGACCTTCAAGCGCCAAATCCACCAGAGAACCCACAACATCACACCTAAAAAGAGAAAATTATGAACCAGAAACGCGTCACTCGTTTGCAACAAGAAATGAAAACCAAAGCCTTAGATGGCGTCATCCTTATGCCTGGTCCTAACCAGGTTTACTTCAGCCATATGCACACCCACGTTAGCGAACGGCCAATCCTGCTCTTCCTGCCTGCCGATGGCGCGCCGGCCGCCATCATCCCCGTGCTGGAAGCTATGAAGGCCCGCGACGCCGGCATTCCCGAAGAACGCATCTTTGCCTGGACCGACGTGGACTGGTATGAAGGCGCTTTTGCCAGCGCGGCGGCGGCGCTGCATCTGGATGGCGCGCATTGGGGCGTCGAAGCCCTCTACATGCGCGTTTTGGAGTATGAAGCGCTGCAAAAAGTGGCTCCCAAGCTGCGCACCTCTCACGCCGAACCGGCCATCATGGCTTTGCGCGCCATCAAAGACGCCGACGAGCTAGCCGCCGTGGAACGCGCCGTGGGCGTGGCCGAACGGGCCATCGAACGCCTCATCCCACAAATTCAAATCGGCCAGACGGAAAAACAAGTCGCCGGGATGCTGACCGGTTTAATGCAAGAGGAAGGCGCGGACACAGTCGCCTTCAGTCCCATCGTGTCCACCGGTCCCAATGGCGCATCGCCGCACGCCACCCCCACCGACCGCCCCCTGGCCGACGGCGATTTTTTGGTGATTGACTGGGGCGCGTATGTCGATGGGTATCCGTCGGACATCACGCGCACCTTTGCCGTGGGCCATGTGGATGCCGAAATGGCCCGCATTTATGATGTGGTGCGCGAATCCAACGCCCAGGGCAAGCTGGCGGCCAAACCGGGCGCAACCGGCGAAGACGTGGATCGCGCCGCCCGCAAAGTGATCGAAGACGCCGGATACGGCAAATACTTCATTCACCGCACCGGGCACGGCCTGGGATTGGAAGTGCATGAGATGCCTTCGATGGTAGCGGGAAACCGGGAGCCGCTGGCCGTAGGCAACGTGTTTACGGTGGAACCGGGCATTTATTTGCCAGGGCGGGGCGGCGTGCGCATTGAAGACGATGTGGTTATTACGGCCGACGGCCGTCGCTCGCTGACCAGCTTTACGCGGGAGCTGATCACGGTTGGGTAGACAAAAACAGACAACCAAACGGGCAAATTGGTTGTGGTGGATCGTAACGGCCGTCCTCCTGACGGCCGTTTCCGCTTGCCGCACCCCAAACGTCGCGCCGCCAGTACCCACCACCACAGCTGCCCTGGCATCCCTTACGACCACACCGGTGGCCACACCGGTGGCCACGCTGGCGGCCACAAATACCGTCACCGCTACGGCCGTACCGCCAGCTTACCCCGCCGAGGCAAGCCCCACCGCCAACCTGCCGCTAACCGCTTATCCCGCGCCGGAAACGGCAACGGCCGTGCCGCCAGCCGCCTATCCCCCACCCGGCGACCAGGAAACCTATCTGCCGCTCATCGGCAACGGCGTCACCGCCAGCCCCACGCCCCTGTTTACGCCAACGCCGTCGCCTATTCCACCGCCAACGGCCGTGCCCACCATTGATTTTGCCGCCATGAAAACCACGCTGCAATCCCAGGGACAGGATCTCGCCTTCGCCAAAATTGGTTTCCATGTCAGCGTCGGCGGCAACACCGATGGGTTGGGCGATTGGATGCGCCAATTAGACGCTGCCGGGGTGCCGTTTTTCCTGAAAAGCGCCGACAATGCCGAGCCGTTGTTTGTGGCGCAAGAGTTGATGCGCCAGAGCGGCGTGCCCCATACGCTGGTTTATCGCAAAGTTGCCGGCGGCGATCATATCAGCGTGCCCTACTACGACTTGCCGCCGCAGCAAGCCGCCGAACTGAACTGGCAAGAGCATACGGCCGCCTTCCCGCCGGAGCTGGACCCCACTCTGGTGTGGATGGAAACGATGAACGAGGTGGATAAAAACCGTTCGGAGTGGCTGGCCGAGTTTGCCCTGGCGGTTGCCCAAATGGCGCTGCGCGACGGCCGTAAATGGGCTGCGTTTGGCTGGGCTGCCGGTGAACCGGAACCGGGCGATTGGGAAAGCCCGAAGATGCTGGAATTTTTGCGCCTCGCCGGCGACCATCCCGATCAGATCGCCATCGCCGTACACGAATACAGCTACAACCGCGAAGATATCGGTGATGGCTTCCCGTACAAAATCGGCCGTTTCACAGAGATATTCCGCATCGCCGACAAATACGGCATCCCCCGCCCCACAGTCCTGATCACCGAATGGGGCTGGACCTACGACCTCATTCCCGAGCCGCCCGAAGCGATGATTGACATTGATTGGGCTGCCCGCCTGTACGCCCCCTTCCCGCAGGTGAAAGGCGCGGCCATCTGGTATCTTGGCCCCACGCACAACGAATTAGCCGACGCCACCCAACGCCTCATCGCGCCGGTGACCGAGTACAGCCTGACCCATTATTTCTCTATGCCCCAACCGCCGGAGCAGGCTGTTCCCGATGCAACTTTGTTTCCCCCGCCGTAGCTGAAAATTTGGGATGCGTGATGCGTGATTGAAGATTCTCACGAATCACGCATCACGTCTTCACGTCTCCCGCCTCATCTCCCACGCCCAAGCATTGAGTTTATGAACCCGCATACTCAATTTCTTCGATAAACAAAGTGTTGTCGCCCTGCACCAAATCTACCCGTTCCAATCCCGGCCAGGTGTACTGCGCCAACGCCAGGCGGTATTGCCCGGGCGGCAAATCCGGCGGCACGGAAATCTCGAACCAGGTGAGGAAATAATCGCCCGGTCGCCACTGAATGCTGTCGAACCCAGGGCCATCGGCCTGGGCAACCACTTCGTTGGCCGTAGTCAGCAGGTATGCGCCGATATGGTAAGTGAGGTGCGGCGGTTGATCGGCTACCTGCCAGAGCAGCGTCAGGGGCAAGGGCGCGCCGCTTTGCCATTCACCGCGCTGCCATTGGGCCAAAGCAGCGCTGTTGGTCCAATGGTCGGGCTGACGGCCGTTCACCCACTCGCCAATCGTCACTTGCATCAATTCCGAAGGCAGGTCGTAGAAACGCCACGTTTCGTTTTGGATGGTCAGGTCGGCGGCGGGGAGGGGAACGGCCGTTTCCGCCAACCACCGCGATGCCCGACTCCCAGGCCGCGCATCCAGATACAAGGCGCAGGGCTGCGGCAGCGGCAAAGCCAGTTCGCCATCGGCCAGCAGCAAGTCGGGGACGCGCGTAAACTCGCGCAGCAAGGCCAGCCGGGAAATCTCAATCTGGTGGCCTTCGGAAATGAGGACCACGCTGCATTCCGGCCGTGCGGCGGCTAATTGATTCACCTGTTGAATAGTCTGGCGGATATGACGAATTTGCACCTGATTTTCGCTCAGGCGGTTGGTCTGAATTTGCAAGTTCATCACCACCTGTCCGGCCAGCACGGCCAGCAGCGCGCCGACCAATACCAGATTCACCCATCGCCCCCAGGCTTGCCGCCGGGGCTGTCGCAGCCAGCGCTGCGCCGCGGCCACGGTCATGCCCATCAGAATGAACGGCGCAGGCCACTGCCCCATCACGTAATACACCTGCAAATAAACGGCCGAGCGCAAATAAAACAGCACCGGCATCGCCAGCCAGAGGAGCAAAATGATCACGGCCGTGCTGTTCTTCGCCGCCTGTTCATCTTGCCGCCGCCGGCTGAACTGCTGCGCGCCCCAACCCAGGGCATACAGCAGCGACAGACTGAACAAGAGGGTCATGGCGGAATCAAGGGGAGTGGTAAGAACGGCCGTGGGCAGCAGCCCCTTTCCATGCAGCAAATCCAGGCTCACCAACACAGCCGCGCGGCTAAATGCGGAAGGTTGCCCGGCTAACGACAACGTCGCCGTCACATCCGTCCAGCCCACCCCATTTTCGTACATCAAAAACGGCACATACAGCGCCACAAACGCCGCAATCCCGGCCGCCAACGGCCAAACACGCAGCCGCCGCCAGAAAAGTAAGCCGATCAGACCCATCGTGCCCAACTGCATCACCGAACCGGGATGAACCTGAGTCATACACGCCGCTCCCACAAACGCCAGCACCAGATAAACCCCACGCGGCGACACGGCGAAATAAAGCAGCAGCGAAACCAACGTCAGCGCCGCAAAAACCGGAATCATGGTCTGGTTCCATATAAGCTGGCTGTAAAACACACTCCAGGGATTCAGGGCAAACAGCAGCAGCGTCCACAAACCGGCCTGCCAACCAAATAACCGGTAAGCCGCCCAGGCTGTCATCCCTACCGCCGCCATGCCGGCCGCCAGCGTCAGCCAGGCCACGCTCAACACATCCGGCCACACGCGCAGGGCTGCGGCGTAGAGATATTCAATCATCGGCGGATTCATCACGCCCACCGATGATTTATTGGCTGCCAGCGGGATTTCGCCGCCATTCACCCAGCGCATCGCGGTATTTAGCGTAAACGATTGGTCGCCCCAAATGCCGGTCGTGTCGATAAGCCGCAAGCGCAGCCCAAAAGCCAAAATGACAACAATAAAGACAAGCCCCCCCACCAACCAGCGGCGGTGCTTGTCCTCTTCTAACCACATTATATTCATGTCCACATGCCTTTAAATACAGCCACAGGCCGATTCTGCGGGCACATCTTATCCGAAAATTACCTGGGAGCCAATGGGAGAGTGGGATTGGAGATAGGAGATTGGAGACTGGAGATTGGAGACTGGAGATTAGAGATTAGAACCTACTCCGCACTCCGCACTCCGCACTCCCCACTCCCTCAACTCCACTTCACCACAATATCCATAATCGTATCGGCGGCGATGTCGCCCTGGTCGGCGGCGTTGGAGAGATGGCGCAGCACCTCGCGGGTTTTTAGGATTTCCATCACCTGGGCAATGTCTTGCGGTCCCTGAAATAATTCGGCCAGGCTGTGACGATAGACATCTTCAACCCGGTTTTCTAACGATTTGACCCGCCGCGCATGTTCCGAGGCGACGCCGGGGTGATCGATGAGACGCTGTAAAGCCAGGTGCAGTTCCGAAGCCATCTCGTGCAGCAAATCGGCAATGACCAATACCGGCCCTTGCGCTTCCAGATCAAAAATCTCTAGTTCCTCGACGGTGTCATAGACATAATCGATGAAATTATCAAGTGCGCGGGACAAAGAAAAGATGTCTTCACGGTCAATAGGCGTAACAAACGTGTTCATTAAATCATGGACGAGGATCCGTTGTACTTCGTCGGCTTCATTTTCCAATTGGCGCGCCCGAATGCTTTTTTTGTCGTTTTGTTTTTTGAGGTAGGCTTGCAAAGCCTCCACCACGGCCACCGCAAATTCGCCCTGACGAATCATCAGGTCTAAAAAATCATTTTGGCGCGGTTTGAGAAAACGCTTAAACCATTGCATAACGACCTCACTTATTGGGGGATAAACAGGGATGCCAGCAAATAAATAATGCCGGCCAAAACGGCCGAAATAGGAATCGTCAGCATCCAGGCAACCAGCATTTCGTAACCAACCAGCCAGCGCACTTTAGACAGTCGTTCAGCTGAACCGGCTCCCATGATGGAGGAGCTCATGACCTGCGTCGTGCTTACCGGGCCGCCGATGAGCGCCGCGCCGAGAATAATCATTGTTCCGGATATCTGGGCGACGAAACCATGCACCGGTCGAATTTTGTAGATGCGATAGCCCAGGGTTTTGATCAGCCGCCAGCCGCCGGTGGCTGTGCCGAGGGCGAAGGTAAGGGCGCTAAGGAAAATGACCCAGAGCGGGACGGTGAAGTTGGGGATACGGCCGTCTATCAACAATCCCAGCGTCATAATCCCCATCGTCTTTTGCGCGTCGTTTGCCCCCTGAATCAGCGCCAATCCAGCCGTCGTAAAAACCTGCGCCCCTCTAAACGTCCGGTTCACCTTTGGGGTCGCTCCGCGCGCCAGAAACAATGTCAGGTTCATCAACAAATAACCAATCACCATGCCCAAAATCGGCGATACAAACAACGTGGTCGTGACGGTGATAAGCCCTTTGCTGTGGATGGCGTCCATACCGGCGTGCAGCACCACCGCGCCCACCAATCCACCGATAAGCGCGTGCGAAGAACTGGATGGAATGCCCAACCACCAGGTGATCACATTCCACACGGCCGCCGACAACAGCGCGGCGATGATCACCGGCATGGTCACATTCACCGGATCCGTGATGCCCGTGCCGATGGTTTCGGCGACAGCCACACCAAACAAAAATGGCCCGGCAAAGTTGGCGGCGGCGGCCAGCCAGAGCACCTTGCGCGGCGTCATGGCATGGGAGGCGATGGGCGTCGCCACGATATTAGAACTGTCGTGCAGGCCGTTAAGGAAATTAAACAGGAGGGATGTGATCAGCAGAAAAGTTAAAGTTGGGCTCATAGTTGTGATAGTTTGTTAACAATTTGTTAACGGACTGAAAAGTATAAGGGGGGAATGGGAAAAAGGCAAATGAGGTTGTCATAATATAGGGCGATTGCATACTCAACTTTGCGGCCGTTCCGCCAGGGGCTCAAGCATCTGGCTACCAAACAACGCCCCGTAAACGGGGCTTTAAGCCGGTTTTAACCGGCGTTGTTATCTAGCCGGGGCGTTTACGCCCTGGCGAGGCCGTCTAAGACATCTGATATTGGCGAGTATGCAATCGCCCTAGGACATTACCCGCCAATCTCAGATGCCGCCAAGAACGGTTGCAGCTATAATACGGCAGTATTTTGGCGCGTGATTGGGCAGCAAATTCGCAAAATTCGGCAAATCTGAACGACACGGCCGTTACCCAATCACCCGTCACCCATACCAAGCATCCTGCTATGATTATCACCTTCATTCTTCTGGGCATCACCATCGCCCTGTTCATTTGGGACAAAATCCGCTCTGATCTCGTGGCCATCATGGCTTTGCTGCTGCTCTATCTCCTGGGCATTCTCAATACCCAACAAGCCCTGGCAGGCTTTTCCGACGCCACAGTCATCATGATCGCCGCTCTTTTCATCGTCGGCGAAGGCCTGTCGCGCTCTGGCGTGACCGCCTGGGTCAGCCAGCAGATTTTAGCCCTGGCCGGCGACAGCCCGCGCCGCCTGCTGGTCATGGTCATGTTGGGCGCAGCCCTGTTGTCCGCCTTCATCAGCAACACCGGCACAGTGGCCACACTGCTTCCGGCCGTCATCGCCATTGCCTGGAGCGTAAAAAGTGTCCCTTCCAAATATCTCATCCCCCTGGCTTTTGCTGCCAACGCCGGCGGTTTACTCACCCTCACCGGCACTCCGCCCAACATCATCGTGGCAGAGGTCCTGAGCAGCGGCGGATTTAAGCCGTTCAGCTTTTTTGAATTTGCCCTGATTGGCGTGCCGCTGCTCGTCATTACCATCGGGTACATGGTTGTGATGGGGCAGCGCAGCCTGCCACAGCGCGAAACCGATGAACAGCCGGTAGACCTGGACGCTTCCATGCAGGCCATGGCCGATTCGTTTGCGCTGCAGGGCAAACTGTACCGGCTGCGCGTCAGTTCCACTTCCGCTTTGGCCGGTAAGACGCTGGCCGAGGCGGCCTTGGGACATGATTTCAACGTGTCGGCGCTGCGCATTGAGAAACCGGCAGAAAGTTCACGGCCGTATCTCTCTCCGGCCGAAGTCACCCGCCGACAGGTACAACGGACGGTTGAACACCTGCAAACTCACCAGGAAATCCCCACGGCCGATACCCAACTCCAGATCAATGACGTGCTGCTGGTAAAAGGGACGCCCGAAGCCGTCCAGGCGGCCGTCGAACAATACGATCTCTCTCTGGAAGAAATCGACGTCCATGAAAACGAATTAGCCGACGTACTGGTATCGCACGACATTGGCGTGGCGGAAGTGCTGATCACGCCCCGCTCAGCCTACATTGGTCAAAGCCTTCAGGACGGCCGTTTCACGCAAAAATACGGCGTCCAGGTCATCAGCATCCGACGGGAAAACAAATTGATGTCTCGCCAGGGAACCCGGCTCAATTTTGGCGACGCGCTGCTGGTGCGCGGCCGCTGGGAAAACATCGAACTATTGCGCAACGAAAGCCGCAACTTCGTCGTCGTCGGCCAGCCGGAAGCGATGTCGCGCCAGATCATTGAACTCAACCGGCAGTCGGTTATTGCGACGCTGGCTCTGGTGGCCATGGTGGGCATGATGGTTTCCGGCCTCGTACCCACAGTGATGGCGGCGCTGATCACGGCCGTCATCATGATCCTTGGCGGCTGTCTCACTCCCACCCAGGCCTATCGGACCATCAACTGGCAAAGCGTTGTCCTCATCGCCGCCATGATTCCCATGTCAACCGCGCTGCAACTCACTGGCGGGGCAGATTTGGTCGCCAATTTACTGGTCAGCACCTTAGGCAGTTGGGGCAACCTGGCCTTGTTGGTGGGCATTTTTATCCTGACCACCGGATTTAGCCAGGTGATCAGCAATACGGCAACGGCCGTACTCGTCGCTCCCATCGTTTTGGGTACAGCCGCCGCGCTGGGCGTGTCCCCCTACCCCCTCATGATGACCGTAGCCATCGGCGCATCCACTGCCTTCCTGACACCCATTGCCTCTACCACCAACTTGATGGTGATGTCACCCGGCGGCTACACCTTCAAAGATTTCGTCAAAAATGGCCTTCCCCTGGTTTTGCTCTTCCTGCTCACGACGCTGCTGCTGGTCCCCATCATCTGGCCCTTCTAACCTCTAGCAGACATGACATTCGGCGTGAACCAGCCTGATTTTTCACAATAGCGCCGCTTCCAACTTTCGATCCATACTTGAAACGTCTGGATTTCCCAAACCAGACGCCTTACCCACTATTTTCTCAACGAGTGGGAGCCACACAATACCATCACCCCATCTCTGCCGCCGGCGTTGGCCCTGCTCAGCAAAAGGAGTGAACCGCCATGTTAGACAAGGTTGCAGACCTCGCCGGCCCCGGCATTGGCAATTACGATGACCTGGCCAAAGTCCTGCCCACCGATTACACAACCCCCTTATCCCCCAAAGAGACCATGATCGCGCTCTATGCCGCCAAACAATACATCGAGGACAATTTGTGCCGGGAATTGAACCTTATCCCGGTGCAGGTGCCGCTTATTGTCGATTCGCAAAGCGGCGTGAATGATTACCTGGATCGAGACGGGTCGCGTACGCCAATCCAGTTTCACATCAACAACGATCACAACCAGCATCCCATCGACGCTGAAGTGGTGCAGGCAGCGACAAAGTGGAAGCGAATGGCGCTGGCGCAGTTCGGCATGAATCCCGGCGAAGGGCTGCTGACGGACATGCGCGCCGTGCGCAAGGATTATTTTTTGGACCATGACCACAGCGTCTACGTAGATCAGTGGGATTGGGAGCGCGCGATTATTCCCCAGGAACGCAATCTGGACTTTCTGACCTGGGTGGTACAGCGCATTTGGAAGGTGTTGAAGGGCGCGGAACAACTGGTTCAGGGTATGTTCCCGGAGCTGAAATCCGACAAATATCCCGACATGCCGGAGGAACTGGTCTTTTTACATGCCGAGGATATTTTGGCCCGATACCCGAACCTGCCGCGCAAACAGCGGGAAACGGCCGTTCTGCAGGAATATCCCGCCGTGTTCATTTATGGCATCGGCTGGACGCTGGCGGATGGCTACCCGCATGAAATGCGCGCAGCCGATTATGACGATTGGGTGACAGAGACGGTGTCGAAAGACGGCCGTCCCATGCACGGCTTAAACGGCGACATTTTGGTCTGGAACCCGGTCACCCGGCGGCGACACGAACTCTCCTCGATGGGCATCCGCGTCAACAAACAAACCCTGGTCCAGCAGTTAGACATCACCAACCAGCTTCATTTTCTAGACATGCCTTACCATCAAGCCATCCTCAACGACGACATTCCGTTAAGCATTGGCGGCGGCATTGGGCAGTCGCGCACGTTTATGTACCTGCTCAAAAAAGCGCATCTGGGCGAGGTCAGCGTCACCGTCTGGCCGCAAATCCTGAAGGATTTGGGCGCAGAACGTAACATTTTTGTTTTAGAATAACAGGGATTTCAGGCGTGATGCGTGACGAGCGCCGGTCACGCATCACGCGGCAATCAGGGTGATTTCGGTAATTTCTGGGGGGCAGTTAAAACGCACCGGTTCGTTGGTCACACCGATGCCGCGATTGGTATAGACCCACAAATCCTTCACCTGAAAAAGGCCCATATCATATTTGCGCCCCAAATAAGGCAGGACAAACGCGCCGCCCAGGCGAGGAAAGCGGACCTGTCCGCCGTGAGTATGCCCAGACAATTGCAGGGCAATTTCTGGGTAACGGGCATAGGTGTCGGCTAAATCTGGCTCGTGCAGCAACAACACGACGGGTAGATTGGCCGAACCGTTATTTAAAGCAGCAGCTAGATCAGGTTTGCCTGCCCAACCATCATCCAAACCGGCCAGATAAAATGAACCGCCGCCCTGGGTAATGGGCAAGCCCTGGTTGACCAACACCGGCAGACGCGATTCATCGAAACCGGTCTGCACGATGTTGACATCGGTCCAGAGGTCATGGTTGCCCATGATGGCGTAGACGCCCTGTTTGGCGTTCAGGTCGGCCAGGATGGGGGCTAACTCAAAGATGGCTTCAACGTCCCGCCAGACATAATCGCCAAGGAGAACCGTCAGATCAGGCTGCAAGCTGTTGGCGAGATCGACGGCCCGGCGCACGAGTTCAGGCTGGGTAAACGGCCGTAAATGAAAATCCCCCAACGCGACCAGCCGAAACCCTTCCAATGATGGGGCCAGATTTTTGATGGGCAGCGTAAGGCGCTCCACCACCAGCTGATCAGATTCGTCGTTGGCGTTGATGTGATACGTGGTTGCGGCGACAGCGCCGCCCAAAGCCAGCAACCCTGCGCCCAAGAATTTCCGTCGGCTCATTCGCTGTTCACCCAATTGGTTGGTCACAAAAATGGTCCTGTGGGGGTTAAAGGGAAACGGCCGTTACGTGGGTAACGGCCGTTTTTTGACTCAATATCAAAAGGTTGATTTCTAATCGTCATCCAAAAACATGCTCAACGCCCAACTCACCAAACTGACAATCAGGCTGCCCCATAATGCCGGGAAAAAGCCGTCCACTACCAGATAAGATGTCAGCCAGGACGTAGCCCAGAACAGCAGCGCATTGATAATGAGCGTAAACAGCCCCAGGGTCACCACAATCAACGGCAGACTTAATAATTTCACCAATGGTTTGATCAACCCATTGATTAAACCAAAAATCACAACCACTACCAGCGTGCCCACCAACCCACCGGACAAACTGATGCCACTGACGATCAACGCCGCAACCCAAATAGCCACCGCGCTCACGATCATACGCCCAATTAACTTAACCATAAATCCTCCTTATTGGGTCTGCCGAGAACTTGCGTCTCGAATAGACAATTATAGGCCAACTGCTTCGGCTTCTTCCAGGCTTGTTTCCCCATGAGATTGCACCAATTGGCGCAAAATAACCACAATCACCAGGGCGACGACAAACAGCGCCGCAATGACCACGCGCTGCCAGCCGCCGGGCAACTTATTAAATGTGGCAAACCCCATATTCGATTCATCGGCAACGGCCGTTTCCTCCATACCCGCATCTGCTTCACTCATCACTGACCTCCTTATGCAAAATACAATCCAAATGATTGTTCAATCGTATCGCCTATTTTACTATATTTCCCTCAAGTCATCGCGCACCGGCTCTTTAATGCGCAGGCCAATGCGATAGGCCGCCGACGACAGCGCGTGGGCCGTCACCGGACCAGATACCATCAACAACACAATCAGCAGCAGCGCCCGTCCCCATCCCAAAGGCGTCCAGGCCACCGCGCCAATCAGCAGCAGCACCACGCCAAACACGCCCACTTTGCCCGTGGCGTGCAGGCGGGCATACACATCCGGCAGGCGCACCATCCCTAAAATGCCCACCACCGAAAAAAACGTGCCCAAAATGATCGCTACCAAGGCAATCATCTGTAATATGCTCGTCATCATTTACTTATTCCTTAAAACATCTGCTCATCGGCCACATATTTGGCCAGGGCAATGGTGGTAATAAATCCCAGGCCAGCCAAACCCAAGGCTACATCGATATAAACGCTGTCGCGGTAAACCAAGGCCAGTAACACCAACATCGCCAGAAACAGCAAGCTCAGCACATCCAGGCCAATCAGGCGGTCGATGACGTTTTCGCCGCGCCAGACACGCCACACGGCCACAGCAATGAGCGCCAGGTGAATGAGCAAAGAGAGATAAATTGTGGTTGTTAGAATGGTTGTCAGCATCTTAACCTTGCCGCTTAAGGGAAAATCTTTTCCAGGAGTTCTTCGCGCTGTTTTTGGGCGGCGGCTATGGCCGTTTCCACCTTTTCCAGGTCCAGCACATGTGTATACATCGTCCCGTCATCCCCAATTTCCACCACCATTTCGCCGGGCGTGAGGGTGAGCGCATGAGCGCTCAGCGCCAACCCCAGGTCCGATTGGCAGTCTGAGGGGATGGCGATGATGGCCTGGTGCAGCGGCATGACGGGCGACAACACGATGCGGGCAACCTGGATGCCGCTCACGATGTAATCCCAGATCAGCACAAAAATATACTTCACCAAAGCGAGAACGGCCGTGCCCGCCCGCCGGCCATCCGCTTCCCGCAGTTGTGGCCGCAGCAGCGCCATCACCCCCACAGACAACAGCAGCCCCATGACGATATTGCTCGCCTGTAAATTGGAAGTCAGCGCCAGATACATCAACGTCAGCAGCAAAACTGCCCGCGCATAATAATACATGGTTATCCTCCCAACACCGCGTGGATATAAATGGCCGGATCGCTCAACGCCGTCCCTGCCGCCTGCGCCACAGCCACCAACGGCTCCGCCCAAACGCCCAAGGCCAAAATCAAAGCCAACAAAATTACCGGCGCAATTAACTGGTCGCCGGTAGATTTGGTGCTGATTCCCTCAGCCGGAGCCTGCCACCAGATGCGCTGGAAAGCGCGAATGGTGTACATCAGCGTAAAAATGCTGGCCAGACCGATGAGAAACAGCGGCCACATACCCTGCGCGTCGATGCCGCTGGTAAACAGCAGCGCCTTGCTGACAAAACCATTGGTCGGCGGAATACCCGCCAGGGCCAAACTGCCCAGAAAGAAAAGCACGCCGGCAGCCGGCAACGGCCGTCCCACACCTGTCACCACCGCAAACGCCGCCGACTTCACCGATGCGCGGCTGGCAATATAACCGGCCAGCATGAGCATCGCCGCCTTGATCAGGCTGTGGTTAAAGGCAAATACAATTGCCGCCGCCAGGGAAAGCGACGTGCCCCAACCAATGCCCACCAGAATGAATCCCACCTGCGCCAGCGTGGAATAGGCCAACATGCGCTTGACGTTGTGGGTTCCCAGCGCCGACAAACCACCAAACACCACGCCGATGACGCCTAAGGCCAACAGCACGGCGCGGATCAGCGGCGATTGTTCCACAAAGAGCAGCGTGGTCATGCGTAAGAAACCGTACACACCCAGCTTTACCACCACCGAGGACAACATGGCGCTGACGGCCGTTGGCGCGGCTGTATGAAAATCTGGCTGCCAAAAGTGGAAGGGGAACACCGCGCTTTTCACCATAAAGGCGGCCAGCAGAAAAGCGATGCCCGGCAGCAGCAGCGGTCGGCTGCCATCAGCCGCCACGCGCACCGCCAGATCGGCCATGTTAAGCGTGCCGTAGGAAATGTAGAGGCTGCCAATCGACAGCAGCATAAAAAAGGAGGCCAGCAGGCTGATGTAAAAATATTTGTAGGCGGCTTCCGTGCCGTATTTGTCATCGGAAACGGCCGTCAGCACCGTGCCGGAAATGACCAACAACTCGGCGAACACGTACAGATTAAACAGATCACCGGTCAACATTGCCCCGGTCAGACCGGTAGCCAGCGTGAGAAACAGCGGGAAAAAGGTGGGATATGTGACCACCTTGTCCTGACTGCCCAGGGCATAAATGATACCCGTCACCATCACCAGCTGGGTCATCACCACAAACAGCGCCGACAGCAAATCACCCACCAGCACGATGCCAAACGGCGCCAGCCAGCCGCCGGAGTGGAACACAACCGGTTGGCCGGTTTGCCACACCGTCCACAGGAGCCACAAACTGCTCGCCAGGGAAGTCAGCATGGTTCCCAGCGTCCAGGCGGTTTGCAACGGCCGTCGCTCGCGCACCAGCAGGCCAACCATCGCCCCCACCAGGGGAATCAATATCGGCAGCAAGACCAGATGAGCAATCAAGCGTTATCCTCCAGCACAATCATGAACCAATTCTTTTCCGGTTCCTCTATGAAGACCCTGAGGGGTTGAGTTCCCCAAAAACCTTGGGGTCTCAATTTTTCAACCCGTTCACTTCATCCATATCGGCCGTTTGGTAGCGGGAAGATAGGATGTACAACATGGCTAAAACAAACGCCGTCCCGCCCATGCTGATGACAACGGCCGTTAAAATCAACGCCTGGGGCAAAGCATCGCTGCGCAGGTCTGTGGCCGTTGTATACGCCGCCGCCAGGCCGTTATACGCCCCGGTGCTAAGCAGAAAGAGGTTCACGGCGTTAGCCAAAATCATCAGCCCAATCACAGAGCGGATCACATTCCGCCGCAGCATCTGAAAAACGCCAATGGCAAACAAGAAACCGACGGCAACGGCCGTTAATAATTCCATAATTACCCTTCCACCTCCCTACCCATCACCCATCACCAATCGTAAATCGCCAATCGTAAATCGTAAATCGTAAATCCCTAATCCCTATCTCTCCCTTCCGGGTGTCCCAGCGAGTTCAACATGCGCGCCGCGCCGCCCAACACCGCCAGACAGATAGAAACCTCAAACAGGAAAGAAGTGCTGATATGAAAACCGTCCGGCATAAACGTCCAGCCGGCCGTAAAATCCACATTGCCCAAAAAATTACCGGTGATCAGCGCCGCGACGCTGCCTGTGACCACGGCCAACAGCACCCCAGCAGCCACAAACGAGGTCGCACGCAGCCAGGGCAAGCGGCGGCGAGTTTCTTCGTAGCCAAAGACCACATACCACAAAGCCACCGCCAGACTGATGACCACGCCGGCCGTAAAGCCGTCGCCGGGTTGGTTGTGGCCGTACATCATGTGCGTGGCGGCCAGCATCAGCGACAACGGCAGCGAAACAAACGCCGGAACGCGCACAAAAGCGGAGGTGCGCATCCCGCTAATGCCATAGGTGGATTGCCGGTCGGACACGGCCGTTCCCTCGCCATCTTCTACAGCACGATTGTCCCCATGCTTTTGCGCCGCGTGCCGCAGCAGCGTGTAAATGCCCAGACCGGCCATGCTAAACACGGTGATCTCCAACAAGGTATCCAGAGCGCGAAAATCAACCACAATCGCGCCCACAATGTCCGTTGCGCCGGTCAAGGTTTTGGCATTGGCCGCATAAAAAGGCGTCACCACGCTTTCGCGCGGTCGATCGGTTAGAGCAGCGAGCGTGATCAGCGTCACCAGCAAACCAACAGCCCCGGCAACGGCCGTATCCCGCAAAATAGACCAGCGAGAATAACGCAAAATAACGGCCACTTCCTGCGCTTTGCGCCTCTGGCGGCGCGGCAGACGGGTCAGCGCCAGCACCAAAATGACCACCGCCAAAATATCCACCACAATTTGTACCAGAGCCACGTCCGGTGCAGGCTCCAGAGCAAACAACAGCGCCATGCTTAATCCGGCCGCGCCAAACGCCAGGATGGCGTTAAAATCACGCACCAAAACCACCGACATCAACGATGCGCCCACCACCACCAGCAGGGCAAACAAGCGCAAAATATCCAGTTCGCCATCCAGATTCAGGCCCGGCCAGGAACCTAACGAAACGCCCGGCAAATTACGCCAGCTAAAGGCAAATACCAACACGGCCGTTGCCGACAGCATGATGAGCAGATACGGCCGTAATCGTCCCTGCTGCAATCGCGTCGCCCACTCACTCGCCCGGTCAATCGCCGCCAACACCCACACATACAGCTTGTTAAACGACATTTCGGGCAATACGGCCGTCTGCCATGCCCGCACCCGATGACGGAACACAAACAGCCCAAAGCCCAATGAAATAGCCACCAGCGACAATAAAAATTCCACCGTCAGGCCATGAAACAGCACCGTAGAAACTTTCACCTTGGTTCCATAGGCCGCTTGCGCCGCCGCCGCCAGGAAGGTAGCCTCCTCTTTCGGGCCGGGCAAAATGCTCAAAACAAGCGACAGCGCGGCCGGAATCATCGGCGCCAGCCACATCGGCCAGGGCGCTTCATGGCCGTGAACCTCTGGGTCTTTGGGTTGCCCCATGAAGGTTTCCCAGATGAACAAACCCGCCTGCGCCAACATCAGCGACCCCGCCAGCACCGTGCTCCAGCGAATCACCCCGGCAACTACCGGCGGCATAGTGGTCACAGTAACCAGCAGAGTCTCCTTGGCCAAAAATCCAAACATGGGTGGCAGACCGGCCATCGACAAAGCCGCCAGCGTCCCGGCGGCAAAAGTGTAAGGCATCACCTTACGTAGTCCGCCCAACCGCCGAATATCTCGCGTGCCTGTCTCGTGATCCACAATGCCGGCCACCAAAAAGAGCGCGCTCTTATAAAACGCATGGGCAATGATCCCGATTACCAACGCTTTGTAGGCTTCCGGCACATCCTGGCCGATGAGCATCATCAACACGCCTAATTGGCTGATGGTGGAGTAGGCCAACAAGCCCTTGAGGTCGTGTTGTTTAAGACCCAAATAAGCGCCGGCAAGCATCGTAATTCCCCCGAAAATGGTCAGCAGCCAGAACCAGGCATCGGTGAAACCCAGGGCCGGGTTCATGCGGGCCATCAGGTAGATGCCTGCCTTGACCATCGTAGCGGAATGGAGGTAGGCACTGGCAGGCGTGGGCGCGCTCATGGCTCCGGGCAGCCAGATATGGGCGGGCCATTGGGCGCTTTTGGTGAATGCGCCAAAAGCCACCAGCCCCAACATCACCAGATAAAAATCATTGCTGCGCAGCACATCGCCGCTGCTAAGAATGGTGGCAAAATCTGTGCCGCCGGCCGCGTAACCCACAAACAAAAGGCCGGCTAACAGCGCAATGCCGCCGCCGCCGGTGATGAACAAGGCGCGAAACGCCCCATATCGCGCCTCTTGGTACTGGTATTTGTACGCCACCAACAAGAACGAGAGGATGCTGGTCCCCTCCCAAAAAATGAACAGGGTTAACACATCCCCGGCCATGACGATGCCCAACATAGACACCATGAACAGCAGCAGATAAGCGAGGAATCGCCACGCGCTCTGGTCGCCCTTGAAGTACTGTCCGGCGTACACCACAACCAATGCCCCGATGATGGTGACCAGAAGGCCAAATAACAAGCTGAGACTATCGACGTACAAACCAAGGTTGAGATTGAGCGCGGGCAGCCAGGTCCACTGCCAGGTGAAAACTGTTCCATCGTTGGCCTGGGGCACACGCAAGGCCAACAACACGGCCGCCGCCACTGGCGCTAACGCCAAAATCCAGCTTAACCGTGTGATGGAAAGCCGCCGGTTCAGGGCGGGAAACCCGGCACCTGCCGCAAGGATGGCGGCAGCCAGAATCAGAAGTAGTGGCCAGAGAAGTGTCGGATCAATCATGGTTTTTGCTTGTTAAGACCGTAAGGGTTTAAGGTCCATCAGGTTTATCTTCTCTAAAACAAACCCTTGGAATCTGTCTAATCCCCAGATTTTTGCCTTATTTTACCGGATTTACATCCAGCCGGGCATAGGTGACGTTGGTTAAAGCGACAGAGACATCCCAGAGGCGCACGGCCGTTGTCAGATCATGTGATCGCTCGCTGGATTGGGCGCGCGTCGGGTAGCCGCGCATCCCGCCAAAACCATCCGGGCCGATAAAGTCGCCGCCGTGAACGTCGACGGCCGTAGCCGCATACAGCGAAGGCAGCGCGCCCATCGCCTGGCTCTGAGCCATCACTTTGTTCGCCAGGCGCATTACCTGCCGCTGCACGGCCGAGTTTTCCATTGCCGGGCCGGCGTCTTGCAAATTGGTCGCGGCATAACCCGGATGCGCCGCCACGCTGATGAGGTTGGCGGAAACGGCCGTTAACCGCCGCTGCAACTCATAAGCAAACAACAGGTTCGCCAGCTTGCTCTGGCCGTAAGCCGCGCGTTTGTTGTAGGTTTGCTGGCCCTGCAAATCATCAAAATTCATTTGCCCGCCGCGATGAAGCATGCTGCTCACTGTCACCACCCGCCCGGCCGGCGCCGCCAGTAATCGCTCCAGCAGCAAGCCGGTGAGGGCAAAATGTCCCAGGTGATTGGTGCCGAACTGCATCTCGAACCCATCGGCCGTCTGGCGATAAGGCAGCGCCATCACCCCGGCATTGTTGATCAGCAAATCAAGTTGGGCATAATCGGCTTGCACCGCCTGGCTAAACGCCCGCACAGATGCCAGATCGGCCAGATCGAGCGGGCGCAAATCCAACTCTGCGCCAGGAGCGATTTGCCGGATTTGTCCGGCGGCCTGCTGCCCTTTGGTCTGATTACGGCAGGCCATGATGACCCGCGCCCCTTTTTGCGCCAGCGCCAGAGAAGTCTCGTACCCCAGTCCGCTGTTGGCGCCGGTCACAACGGCCGTTTTCCCGCTCAGATTCGGCATATTTGCCGTGGTCCATTTCTTTTGCTGCGTCATGGTTATACCCCTTCTTTTAGTCAAGCATGACTATATTGTAGGATATTTGTACATATTTTGCAAATGTTTTGCAACCAATCAGCCGCATCCCACAGCGTTCTTAATCTTCGGCTCAATTTCGCCGAAACCAAAACCAGGCCGAGGCGAATGGCGGTCTGTTTTCTACTTGCGTTGTGCCATGAACCACTTTTTCCAAAGTGAAGTGCGAGCCAAACAAGGTATGCAATGTAGCTTCGTATACGCCTCGCCCTGGCACTTCTTCCTCATCGCTGCGCAAATGGGCAAAAAGCAAATACAAACCGCCCGACCGCAGCAGCCGATAAACCTCATCCCGATACTGGCTGAGGCCGGTATCGTCCAAGGCGTGCATACACCCCACATCCAGGGCCAAATCATATGGCCCAGACAAAAACGGCAAATAGGTGACTCGCCCAAGGTGAAAATTGGCCTTTTCCGCGACGCCGGCCATTTCTGCACGCGCCAGGGCGCCGGCAATGGCCAGGGGGATAAAATCAACCCCGTCGACGACCCAATTTCGTCGCGCCAGATAGATGCTGGAACGGCCGTACCCACAACCCAGATCCAACGCCCGACCCGGCGGTAAGCTGGCCGCTATCTGCGCCACTTCCGGCGGCGGCATTTCGTCATCCCACGGCACGCGCCCCTCTTCATACCGGGCCTGCAAACGATCGAATAATTCATCTCCTTCTGCCATGTCACGCTCCTTTCTTGCCCACCAAACGTCACTGGCCTAAGTTTAACACGGGAACGGCCGTTCCCCTACCGGAGCCATCTCGCCTCTGTTACAATCGCTGCCATGGAAAACACACAAAATGCTCCCCTCATCGTCGGCTTCGTGGCTGATTTGATGTTCACGCCGCGTATTGCCAACGTTGCCGCCCACCTGGGTTACCAAATCCGCTGGGTGGGCAATGTGGCAGATTTAGGAGAAACGGCCGTTTCCCCCTTCCCCGACGCCGCCCGACCGGAAACCCCCGGCGAATCGCTCCACGGCCAGAGCGGGCAGCTCTTCGACCTTCTAACCGCCTGGCAGCCCGCGCTTTTGCTTTTTGACCTTAACAACGAAGCCATACCCTGGCAGCGCTGGATAGCGGCGCTTAAATCTTCGCCGGCCACCCGCCGCCTGCCCATCCTCTGCTTTGGCTCGCACATGGACGTAACGGCCGCCCAAACGGCCCGCAGCGCCGGCGCCGACGCCGTCGTCGCCCGCTCCAAATTCACCGCCGACATGGCCCAACTCTTCGAAAAATACGCCCGCATCACCGACCCCCATATCCTGGCCACAACATGCGCGCAGCCACTTTCTGATCTTGCCAAACAGGGCATCGCCCTCTTCAACCAGGGCGAGTATTACCGCTGCCACGACGATCTGGAAGCCGCCTGGCGCGCCGATGACAGCCCTGGCCGCGACCTCTACCAGGGCATTTTACAGGTCGGTATAGCCTTGTATCAGGTGGAACGGGGGAATTATCGTGGGGCGGTGAAGATGCTGCTGCGCGCCCGGCAGTGGCTGGAACCGCTGCCGGCCGTCTGCCGAACCGTCAACGTGGCTCAGTTCCGCGCCAACGCCAATGCCTACTATGAGACGATCATCGCCTTAGGCGCAGAAAATCTGGCCAGTTTTGATTGGGGTTTGGTCGAGCCAGTGGTCGTGCTCGGCAATCCTTAGCCGTCTGCTTACGCGTGAGCGTGCCGCCGCCGGCCGACCCATTTCGAAAGTTCAACGGCCGTAAACACAATCGTGCTCAAGACTAAACTAATGCCCAAATCGCGCGCCGATAGGGCCACAGTGCTAAACACACGCTGCAAAGGTCCAAAATAAATCAGCGCCAACTGCAAAAGAAAAGTCGAAATGACGGCTACAATCATCATGCGGTTGGTGAAAAAGCCGATACTAAAGACCGAATCGACGTTAGAACGGATGGCCAGGGCATTGCCCATTTGCGCCAGGGTCAGCGTGGTAAAGATCATCGTCTGCCAGGTGTCGGCTTTCACGTTGGACACGCCAGGCACGTAATAAAAATAGCCGGTCAACAGCGATACGAGGCCCATCAAGATGCCTATCCAGATAATTTGCCAGCCCAACCCCCGGCTAAAAATATGCTCTTTGGGATGGAATGGCGGCCGTTCCATGATGCCGCGCTCGCCATTTTCCAAAGCCAAAGCCAGACCCGGCAGCCCATCCGTTACCAGATTGATCCACAAAATTTGTAGGGGAACCAGAGGCAGCGGCATTCCCAGGAAGGGCGCGGCCAACATCACAATCAATTCACCGGTATTGCTGGACAATGTGTAACGAATAAATTTGCGGATGTTATCGAAGATAACGCGCCCTTCTTCTACTGCGGCCACAATGGTGGCGAAGTTATCGTCGAGCAGCACCATGTCGGCGGCTTCCTTGGACACGTCGGTGCCGGTGATGCCCATTGCCACGCCAATTTCCGATTTTTTAAGGGCTGGCGCATCGTTGACGCCATCACCGGTCATGGCCACAATTTCGCCGCGATCTTGCAGGGCGTTGACGATATTTAATTTATGTTCCGGGGAAACGCGCGCAAAAACGGAAATGTCTTCGACCACTTCTTCCAGGTCTGGCAAGCTCGTTTCGGCCAGCTGCTTGCCGGTTAGATACCGATTGTTCCGTGTGATGTCCAGTTCCTGAGCGATATAGAGGGCGGTCAGGGGGTGGTCGCCGGTGATCATGACAGGGCGGATGCCGGCTTTGCGGGCTATTTCGACAGCCTCTTTCACTTCTGGACGCGGTGGGTCGATCATGGATACCAGACCGATAAAGATCATGTCGGATTCGACGTTAACGTCTGGGCCGATGTCTGGGGTGTCTAACGGCCGTACCACCACCCCCAATACCCGTTGCCCCAGCTCGGCAAATCGAGAATTCGCCGCCAAAATCCGCCCGCGCAGCTCATCATCCAGGGGAATAATGTTGTTTAACTCGCCCTGCCACATATGCGTGCTAACTTCCAGCAAGCTGTCGATGGCCCCTTTGGTAAACGCAATGTACGGGGCGGGCAAAGAAATCTCGGCGTTTTGGGTGTCGGCGATGCGATGGATGGTGGTCATCCGTTTGCGTTCTGAGGTGAAGGGGATTTCGGCCACCCGCGGCCATGTGGCTTCCAATTCTTCCTTTGTATAACCCATCTGGGTTGCGGCCACCACCAACGCGCCTTCGGTAGGGTCGCCAATGGTGCGTTCAACGCCATCTTCGATTTGCAGAAAAGCATCGTTGCACAGAGCGCTAGCCTTAATCAGCAGGCTCAGCGAGCGATTCTCCGGCGGGGCATGAGGCGTCAGTTCGGCGTGAAGGATAGCCCCGCGCTTGTCGATGAGCGCTTCCAATTCTTGCGTGTGTCCGGCGACATCAAACACAGTTACGGACATGCGGTTTTGCGTCAGCGTGCCGGTTTTATCGGAGCAAATAACGGTAACGGACCCGAGCGTTTCAACGGCTGGTAGTTTGCGAATAAGCGCATGCCGTTTGAGCATCCGCTGGGAACCCAGGGCCAGGGTGATGGAGACGACCGCGGGCAGCCCTTCTGGCACAACCGCCACGGCCATGCTGATGGCCGTCAGGACGAGAATGTCCCATTTTTCGCCGCGCAGCAACCCCAGGACGATGACAATGGCGATAATACCGAGAGAGAACCAGCCCAGGGTGACGCCCAGGCGGGCCAGACGGCGCTGGAGGGGCGTTTGCTCTTGTTCGACGCCTTGAATGAGGTCGGCGATGGCGCCCAGTTGGGTGTCCATGCCGGTGGCGGTAACCACGGCCGTTCCGCGGCCATAGGAAATGACTGTGCCCATGAATGCCATATTCCGCCGGTCGCCAATTGGCAAATCCGAGCCAGTGAGGATGTGGTCTACTTTTTCTACAGCTTCCGATTCGCCGGTGAGGGCTGCTTCTTCAATTTTGAGGTTGACGCATGAGAGCAAACGGCCGTCGGCTGGCACCAGGTTACCGGCTTCCAACATGACAATATCGCCAGGAACCAGTAGACGGGCAGAGATTTCTTCCACACGGCCGTCGCGCCGCACTTTCACCGTCGGCACAGCCAATTTTTTCAGCGCCGCCACAGCCTGCTCCGCCCGATATTCTTGCGAAAAGCCAATCGCCGCATTCAAGACCACAATGGCCATGATAACCACGACATCGGCATATTCGGCCAGGAACAAAGAAACCAGGGCGGCGATAAATAAAATAATCACCATCACATCTTTGAACTGATCCAACAAAATTAGCCAGGGGCTTTTCGTGCCGCGATCGATCAGCTCATTCAGCCCATATTTCTCCAAACGGCTCTTCGCTTCGGCCGATGTCAATCCATTTTGGGGCGATGTTTGTAACTCTGCCACGATGTCGTCTGCTTCACGCTTATACCAATTGCTCATAAATGGACCTTTTGTGTTTTTCTTGAATGCGTCGCCAAAAAAACCGCCCGCGCAAACCGGCGGCGTTGTCACTGCCTGATAAAAGCTCTTGCCCCAATCCGAACCTGTCGTGTGGGAAACGAGGCGCACAGTGAACCAAAAAATCTAGTATATCAAGAAGTGCTAATGTGACCAGACAGGGGGCGCCTGCCAGGGTAAACAGAAGGTTGGGAAACGGCCGTCTATACACCCTTCCAGGTACAGGTATAATCCTACTAATCATTTTTCGGAGGCAACCAAACATTATGTCCCAAACTTATATTCCTGAACGAGCCATGTTCATCTACGCGCACCCCGACGATATCGAATTTGGCGTGGCCGGCACGGCCGCATTGTGGGCCAAATATGGCAGCCAGGTCACCTATGTCGTCCTCACAGACGGCAACGTCGGCAGCCACGAAGCCGGCATGACGGCCGAAAAATTAGCCGCCATTCGCCGGAATGAGCAAACGGCCGCTGCCCAAACCGCCGGAGCCGCCTGCATTTTCTTGGGCGAACACGACGGCCTACTCCAACCCAGCCTGGAACTGCGCAAACAACTGGTGCGCCTGATCCGCCAACACCGCCCCAACGTCGTCGTCTGCGGCGACCCGACCGTCTATTTCCCCAGCGCAGATTACATCAACCACCCCGACCACCGCGCGGCAGCCCAGGTGGCCATCGACGCCGTCTTTCCGGCCGCCGAAATGCACCTGCTCTACCCCGATTTAGACGCCGAAGGTCTGGCCCCGCACAAAGTGAATTACGTTTACGTTTCCTGGCCCGCGCAAAAACCCAATTACTTCATCGACATCAGCGAGACCATCGAAACCAAAATTGCCGCGCTGCGCCAACACGTCAGCCAATTGGGCGACTGGGATCCGACTGAGCGGTTGAAGGAATGGAGCCGTGAAACCGGGCAGCGTGTTGGGTTCAAATACGCCGAAAGCTACTTCCGAATCGCCTTAAAGCCCATTGAGGAGCCTGAAGAAAACGCGACAGAGGCGGCCTAACCAACTATCCACAAACCCAGCTGGAGACATTGGTCCAATCTCCGCGATTGGGCCAATCTCCCCCTTCAGGCTGCGACTCACCCGCCAATAATCGGCGTCGCCTGGAAATCCCTTAGACAATTGGCGTTTGCTTGTAAGCTCAGACAGGCAGGCCTATAATGCCCTTTAGTGAGCACGCGATCTGGTCATTCCCAGCCATGCCCATCTTCCAAAATTTTTTAACGTGGATGTATGGAGGTTGATAGACCAATGTTAAAAAGAGGATTTTTACAGATTTTGATGGTGGGGCTGTTTGGCCTGGGTCTGTGCCTGACAACAGCCTGCCAAAACGCAGCCCCGCCCCCACCCACGGCCGTAACAAGCCCCACCGAAGCAAGCACGGCCGTTCCCTCGCAAAATCAGGTGATGGAAATCGCCCGCCAGGATTTAGCCGGACAGCTAAAACTTGCCCCTGAATCCATCGAAGTCATGACCATTCAAGAAGTTAATTGGCCCGATGCCTGTTTAGGCGTTTACCCGGCCAATGAAGTGTGCGCCCAAACGGCCGTTGCCGGCTACCTCTTCATTTTTCAGGCAAACAACAAATTGTTCACCTACCACACCAACTACGATGGACGGCAGTTGGTATTCGTGCCTACGGCCGTCCCGCCGGAGGGCGGATTGGCGGCCACCTGGCGGCAAGGAGACCAATGCACAACGGCCGTGATGCGCGGCGACACCGGTTTGCAGATTGGGCCATGCGATGGGGAGTTAACGGCCGTACAATTCAGCCCCACCACCCCCAACGCCGCCACCGATCTCATCACCACCGCCTTGAGCAATCTGCCCTTTTATGCCGACACCCCAGACGGAGCCGTCGTCCTGAACGGGCTGGGAACCCACATTCCCACCCCTGTTGAACAACGACAAATCATGAACCTAGCCCGCTGGTTGGCCGACGCCGCCACAGGCGCACAATCGCCCGGCACACAACCGGTACTGACCTATCATCAGGACCACGCCGACAATGGCGTCTGCACCGATCTGTCCGTTTTCAACACCGGCCGCATGACGCTAACCTCTTGCGCAGACACGCCAGCGCCGGATTATGGCGACTATTGGCTCACCAGCGATCAATTGAGCCAGCTTTACACCTGGGTCGATTCACTGACCACCATCACCCTGACGCCAGACTCAACCACAACACCTACGGCAACCGGCTCGGAGCTGCTTTTTACCGGTTCCGGCAGCAGCGCCGCCACTCCTGCCGACGAACAAGCCATCCTTACCCTGGCAAACGAATTGGTGGACGCCATTCAAGGAGGCCAAAGTTCACCCGCAGTACCCTTACCATAGTCAACGCAGCCCGGTTCATCAGATGGGAACCAGGCTGCATTTTTGGGATTCTCACACATCGAAAGGGAGCATGTACACATGAATCGTCTTTGGAAAATAATTGGTAGTGTAATAGTGATTTTGGTGGTTGGCTTGTTGGTGATTCAAATTGTGCCGTACGGCCGTGATCACACCAACCCGGCCGTCGTTCAGGAGCCAAATTGGGACAGCCCACAAACCAGAGAACTGGCGCAGCGCGCCTGTTTCGACTGCCACAGCAACGAAACGGACTGGACGCCCTGGTACACCGGCATCGCCCCCGCCTCCTGGTTGGTTTACCACGACGTTGTCGAAGGACGCAGCCGCCTCAATTTTTCGGAATGGAACCGCAACTTTGAGATCAAAAGGGAGCCGCAGGAAATCAGCAATATCGTCTTGGGCGGCGAAATGCCCCCCGCGCAATTTTTGCTGATGCACCCCGAAGCTCGACTAACACAGGCGGAAAAGGAGCAGTTAGCGGCAGGACTGGTGGCCACTTTCCAGAAATAGAACCGCTACAGCCCACCTGACGCAGCCGGCCATGCCCGATTTATGGGCATGGCCGGCTTTTTTGGGCAAACGGGGTAATTTGGGCCGTTTCTCACTGGAATATCAGCCTAAAATCAGGTTAAAATAAGAATCAGCCGCCCCTGACTGGCTGAGAACTGGCGAGCAGCAATCTGCTCATTGGATTTGGAGGCTGAGCGATATGGCATCGAAGAAAGAGCTTCAAGAACTGTTGGTGGAGTTGAACAAAGAGCTGAAACACACGAATTCCGTCAGCTCACGAGATGATCGTGTTTTGCGGCATTTGGAAAAACAGATCGGCCAGATGGTTGTGGCCCCCGAAGTGGACAGAAGCGACCTGGTGGATTTATTGGAAACGGCCGTTCCCCAATTAGAAACCGATCACCCCGCTCTGGCCATCCTGATGACCCACACCCTCACCGTTCTAAGCAACATCAGATTCTAAAACCTCATCCACCCCATGCGGCTAAAATTCCCAACTCCTCCCAACTTTTGCACGCCTTCCTTGCACTCCTTATAATCTCAGGATGGCAGCACAAACGCTAATCGCCCCAGAAATCCGCGAAGAGACCGATCAGGCAGAAGCCATCGAGCCACTTTACAGAGTCCTCATCCATAACGATGAGGTGACGCCGTACGATTTTGTCATTCTTATCCTGCAAAAAATCTTTCAGCTCACCTCAATGGAAGCCGAACACGTCACCTTCGTCGCCCACACCGCCGGCATCGCTTACGTCGCCACATTGCCCCAGGCCGAAGCCGAATCACGGGTCGGAAAAGCACAGTTTGCCGCCAGCTTAGAAGGGTATCCACTATCTTTTACCATTGAACCGGAGTAGCGGACCTCACTGGCGGCATTGCTGCGCCTAAAGGGGGGGCCATTACCCCAGGCGGTTGACCGAATCAACACAATCTGAGCAGACTCCCCTCCTACAGACGCACCGCAAACAAGAAAAATGACCGATTTCGGTTATTTTTTAGCCAGCGAGTGAAACCGTTTTTATTTTTGTCTACATTTCAAGGAGTCAAGTCATGAAATTCAGTTTAAATGGGGCAGGTCCGAAAGGCCTGTCCATTATCCAACGTGATCAGGCGAGTTTATCGCCATCATACACCCGCGAATATGCGCTGGTAGTTGACCATGCCCAGGGTTCGGAATTGTGGGATGTCGACGGCCGTCGTTACATAGATTTTATGGCCGGCGTCGCCGTCCTCAACGTCGGCCACCGTCACCCGGCCGTGGTGCAGGCTGTCCAAGAACAAGTCGACAAATTCTGGCACATCTGTCTTAGCGACTTCTTTTACCCGCAGGCCGTCGATCTGGCCGAAAAGCTGCAAACCATCGCCCCCATGGACGACACGCTGGTCTATCTGGCCAATTCCGGCACCGAGGCCGTCGAATCGGCCATCAAGCTGGCGATGTACAAGACCGGCCGGTCCAAATTCCTTGGATTTCTGGGGGCGTTTCACGGCCGTACGCTCGGCTCTCTCTCCTTCACCGCCAGCAAAGCCGTGCAGCGAGAAAGCTACAAACCCGGCGTTTACGTCCACCACCTGCCTTACCCCAACCCATACCGCCCGTTGCTTCTCCCCGTAAATGGCCAAACGCCCGCCGACACCATCAGCCAATATCTGGACGAACACATCTTCCACAGCCTGTTGGAACCTGAAGACATCGCCGGCATCCTCATCGAGCCGATACAGGGCGAAGGCGGCTACGTTGTGCCCTCGCCTGGGTTCTTCGCCTATCTACGCGACATTTGTGACAAATACGGCATCATGCTCATGGTCGACGAGATTCAGAGCGGCGCCGGCCGCACCGGCAAGTGGTGGGCCATCGAACATGAAAACGTCGAGCCAGACATTGTCTGTTTTGCCAAAGGCGTGGGCAGCGGCATGCCCATCGGCGGCATCATCGCCCGCAAGGAAGATATGGTGTGGGGTCCAGGCTCACACGGCAGTACGTTTGGCGGCAATCCTGTCGCCGCCGCTTCGGCCCTGGCCACCTTGCAGGTCATCGAAGAGGAAAATTTACTGGCCAAAGCCGAACAAACCGGCACGGCCATCATGTCTGCCCTGAGCGATATGCAGCAGCGCCACGCCAGCATCGGCGATGTACGCGGCCGTGGCCTGATGATTGGGCTGGAGTTTGTGCTAGACCGACACACCAAAGAACGCGCTGTTGATTTGCGCAACGCCATCATCCAAAACGCCTTTGAAGATGGGCTGCTGCTCATCCCGTGTGGCCGCAACGCCATCCGCATGACGCCGGCCCTCAACGTGCCCGATCATCTGGTAGACGAAGCCCTATACAAATTTGAAAACGCCCTCACCAAAGCCGAGCAGATGTTTCTGCCCCAATTGGTTGGGGTCTAAAACCATAAGACCCCTAGGGTTTACTCCTGAGGATTTGGAGGTTTTGAGCGCCAAACCCTTGGGGTCTTCATAGATACCAAATTGTTAGGATAGGAATGTGCTGTTGTGAAAACTAAAATCGCAGAACTAAAAAGTAGATTGATGGGCGGCGTAACGCCGGCGATGGCCACTCCCATTGCGGCGGATGGGTATACGGTGAACACGGCCGTTATCCCCCAACTGGTTGACTTTCTAATTGACCGTGGGGTTGCCGGCCTGTTTTCCGGCGGCAGCACCGGCGAGGGCATCGCGCTGGACCTGGGTGAACGGCAGAAATTACATGAGGCCACGTTAAAAGCGGCCAACGGCCGTGTCCCCGTATTGGTTCACGTCGGCGCAATGCGCACCGATCACGCCCTGATTTTGGCCCGCCACGCCGAAGCCATTGGCGCAGACGTCATCGCCGCCATGACCCCCTATTTTTACGGCATGGACGATGGCAGCCTGGCCGACTATTTCCACCAGATCGCCGCCGCCGCCCCCAACACGCCGCTCATTGTTTATGACATCCCGCAGTTGGCGGTGAACGGCATCAGCCCGGCCTTGCTGGCCCGCCTGGGACGCGAATTGCCCACTCTGGCAGGCATCAAATCCAGCCGCGCCGATGCCGGGCAGGTGCGCAATCTTCTGGATGCCCGCCCGGAACAAATCGTCGCGTTGGCAGGCAACGAACCCATTGCCCTGGGGCTGCTGGCTCTGGGCATGGATGGTTTGTTGAGCGGATTGGCTACGGCCGTTCCCGAACCGCTTGTCGCCCTGACCCGGGCTGTAGCCGAGGGCAATCTGCCCGAAGCCCAGCGCCAGCAAGAGATCGTCCGCCAAATTTTGGCGCTGACTCCGACGGGGCAGCGAATCGGCTGGATCAAAACTGTTTTACAGGAACGCGGCGTGCCGGTGGGCACGGCCGTTCCGCCCAGAGCCACGCCCAATGGTCCTTTTTGGCCGGCCGTTGCACACCTGTTGGGCCAATGACCCGGCTGATTTTATTCGACATCGACGGCACGCTGATCCGCAGCAACAGCGCCGGCCGCGCCGCCATGACATCGGCGCTGGAGCAGGTTTGCGGCACGGCCGGTCCGGTGGACACATACCACATGGGCGGCAAAACGGACCCCCGCATCATCACCGATCTGCTGCAGGCTTCCGGCTTTTCGCCGGAAGAAATTCGGGCCAAGCTGCCCACCATTTACGATCGGATGACGGCTCAGGCGCGGGAAACGTTTCCCGATAAGGGAATTCGGCCGTGTCTGGGCGTGCCGGAATTGCTGGCGGCGCTGCACGGCCGTGAAGGTGTTGTTTTGGGGCTGTTAACCGGCAACATTGTCAGCACGGCTCCCCTAAAACTGGCTGCCGCCGGATTGGAAACGGCGTTGTTTCGCATCGGCGCCTATGGCTCTGACCACATGGACCGCAACCAACTGCCAGGCATTGCCATGCAGCGGGCCACCCAATTAACCGGCGACTTGTTTGATGGCTCCAATACGGTGATCATTGGCGACACTCCGGCGGATATTTTGTGTGCGCGGGCGGGAAAGGCAACGGCCGTGGCCGTGGCCAGCGGCTGGCACGCCGCCGCCACGCTGGCGCAGTACAAACCAGACCATCTTTTGGAAAATCTAGGTGATACCGCTGCCGTACTGGCCATTTTATTAGACGAATCTTGAAGGTGCTTCTGCTTTTGACATGAGGAGATTGGTCCAATCTTAGAGATTGGGCCAATCTGGAAATTCGAAATGACGTGCGAACCCTAAGCAGGCGAGCGCAAGCAATTTCGGCTCGCTGTTCGCTCGACTTCACCAGGAGGGAATATGAACGCTGAAGAAAGTATTGTGGCCAACATCACCCTATCGAGGCAAAAACCAACAAAATTATCGTTCGACGATTTACAAAACTGGGTAATCTGGCAGTTTCCTCGTCGAAAAGAAACTGGGCTGTGCGGGGCTGTACGGCCGTCTATTGCCGATCATGGGTGGTATCCGGCCATCATCTACCCCAAAGAAGAGCAGGTGATGGTATATGCCCATCTGGAAACTCGCTTTTCCACCCCGGAGGAAGCCAGCGAGTCCCTGAGTTTTCCGACAGCCTAAACTCGTTGCCAAGCGGTCAATCGCTCATAAAAAACAAAGAGGCCGGAAAAATATTTCTTTTCAAGCCTCTTTGTTTTTTGCCAAGAGAAGACCCCAAGGGTTTGAAATAACGCAACGTTGAATCTCTCGAGACCAAACCCTTGGGGTCTATTTTAATTGCCCTGCTGCTGGAATCAGATCACCGTACCATCCCGAATGATGGCATTTTTGGGCACAAGGATGATGCCGTCCCGCGCGACCCAGCCGTCCCCTTCAGTATCTGGGCGGTTGGGAATGTCGCGGATATGGACGTTGGAGCCGATGCGCGCATTCTTATCCACAATTGCGCGTTGAATGTGCGTGCCGGCGCCGATGCCAACATCGGGTATGCCATTTTTAGCGTTATCAGCCAGTTCCTTTTCTGTTTCGTAGTAGTCGGCGCCCATGATAACCGTAGAGCGAATCACCGCTTCTGAATGGATGATGCTGCGCAGCCCGACCACCGAGTTGGTGATAGAGGCGTTTTGAATCCGGCAGCCATCGGTTAGCAGCACATTATCCAGGTGTGAACCGTGAAC
>JAKQCM010000147.1 GCA_029559155.1 Chloroflexota bacterium | reverse complement strand
TTGGCCGCCTCCTGCGCCTGAATGTCAATGTCAAATAAGATCTCCACGTGGTCAGACACAAAACCCACCGGAATACTGATCACATTTTTGACACCCTGCGCCGCCAGCTCAGGAATGTACGCTTCCAACTGCGGCCCCAGCCACGGTTCCGGGCTGCCGCCCGCCGACTGGTAGCTCCACGACCACCGAGCATCCGGCAGGCCCGCTTTGGCGGCCACCAGCCGGGCAGTCTCGCGCAGTTGTTCATCATACGGATCGCCCATCTTGATGATGCGCACCGGCAAGCTGTGGGCGCTGAAAATAACGTGCACGTCGTCGCGCTCGGCTTCCGGCCAACGGCTCAACCCTTCGTGGACCCGGTTGGCGAGGGCTTCAATGAGCAAGGGCGCGTCGTGGTAGCTGTCGATGAACTCAAAATCAATCTGGCCGCGATACATATCCAGGCCGTCGGCCACTTTGGCGTGGTATTTGGCGACGCTCAGTTTGCTGTAATGGGGCGCGAGCACCAGGGCAATGGCCCGGGTGATGCCGTCGTCGATCATCTGGCCCACCACGTCTTCAATCCAGGGCGACCAGTGGCGCATGCCCATGTAGACTTTGAACTTGTCGGGGTCCAGTTTGGCGCGCACGGCCTCCACCTGCCGCGTACTAATTTCCAACAGCGGCGATTTGCCGCCGATGAGGCGGTAATTGTGGCTGATTTCTTCCAGAATGGCGGGGGTGGTGACACGGCCGTTGCGGATATCCGCCAGGTATCCCGGAATTTCGTCCAGGCCGTTCGGCCCGCCATAGGCCATAATCAGAACGCCGATTGGGGTATTGGTTGCGGTAAGAGTCATAGTTCAGTCCTTATTAGATGCGTGATGCGTGATTCGTGAGGGTTTAAAATGGGATGTCCTTTTGTTCGGAAAATAGATTTTCCGGCTGGTAGTTGGGACCGTCTTCCTTGAGCGCCTGGACACGTTTTTGCGGGATTGTTTTTAACAACAAGCGGATGATTTGTGTGAGTAGATCCAGGCGGTGATTGACAACTTCATCTCCCAAGACATGCCGTGCTTTAAAGTACCAGTCGCGGCTTTCTCTGGCAGAACCCAGCGCATACTCAAAAAACCTGGCCTGTTCCTTGTTTGACTGGCGACTGTAACCCTCGGCGATATTGGCGCCAACCGAGCCAACTGCACGATAAAGTTGATCAGACAAACTGCGAGTCCGATAGTCCTGGCTTAGTTTCGTCACATCATGCCAACTAATATCTGCGACGAACAGCGACAACCGATAAACTTGAACATGCCATAACGGATCACCCGTGATTGTCTGCGGAAGTTCCTTTTCCCAACCCTCAAAATTCATAAGACCCTCACGCCACACGCATCACGCATCACGTCTTGATTTCTCTCTCACGTATTCCACCAGCCGCTGCACATTTTCCACCGGCGTCTCCTTGTAGATGCCGTGGCCGAGGTTGAAGATGTGGCCGGAACGGCCGTTCGCCCTTCCCAACACGTCATCCACCCGCGCCTGCAGTTCCCGCCAGGGCGCCAACAGGGCGATGGGGTCCAGGTTGCCCTGGATGGGCTTGTCATAGCCAATGCGTGCCCACACCTCGTCCAGCGGCAGGTGCCAATCCACGCCCACCACGTCGCCGCCGCACGCGGCCACCTCTTCAATGTACGGCGTCGTACCCGTGCTGAAGTTGATGACCGGCACCCCGGCTTTGCTC
>JAKQCM010000118.1 GCA_029559155.1 Chloroflexota bacterium | reverse complement strand
GCAGTCGCGCTTATCTCCGGCCGAACCAGGCCGCACCCTCCCAGTCCCAACAAGATACACAGGATCAGTCCAAATTTGGCGGTCATGATTTTCTCCTTTTAGCGGCGGTGAGGCCGGGATTCTTTTACAGATTTCATTTTGATAGTTGTTCACAAAATTACTATTAGTTATAATTCAAACAACTATTACTAAGCTGCATATCGGGCAGTTGTGTAACTGGCCGGTATTGTAGCAGGGGAGCCAACCATGAATCGAAAAACTATCACGCTGATTGTGGCCGCGCCTTTGGCGGCAGCTGTGAGTGGAACTTTGTTCTGGCGTTGGGTAAGCAACAGGCAGGAACGGCCGTGTCCTCCCTGGCTAACCATACTCCTGGAAAATCCTTACATGCGCGCCGTCGCCAGCGCCGAAAGCATCCTGGCGCGGCTGGACCTGGGGCCGGGCATGCGCATCCTGGATGCGGGGTGCGGCCCCGGGCGGCTGACCATTCCGGCGGCCCAATCCTTGGGCGCAGCTGGCCATGTTACAGCGTTGGACATCCAACCGGAAATGCTGCGCCGCGTACAAGAGCGCGCCGCCGAAAGCCGCTGCCACAACATCACCTATCTACAGCAGGGCTTGGGCGCAGGTGCATTACCGGCCAATTCATTTGACCGCGCGCTGTTGGTAACCGTTTTAGGTGAAGTGCCGCAAAAAGAGGCCGCACTGGCGGAAATTTACACCGCTCTAAAACCAGGCGGCATTCTCTCCATCACCGAGGTGCTGCCCGACCCACATTATCAAATTTACAGCACAGTGCGCCGTTTGGCTGTGCAAGCCGGATTTGAACCAGGCAAAAAATGGCGCAATGGCCTGGCATACACAGCCCATTTCCTCAAACCAGATCAAGGCAAATTGTCGGTGGCGCAGTTGGGGGCGATAGCCGAAACGCTGGTCCTGCCGCTGTATTACCGCGCGCGGGAATCAGAGCGACCTGATGCGCTCATTCGGGACAACGCCGCGGCCAGCGCAGTGCAGCGGCTCGCTTATGATTTTTCGCCTCTGGCAAACCAGACGGAACAACGCGTGAGTACCATGCTGCGCGCGCGACAGTGTGATCAGATCGTGAGTCGTTTCCTGGCCGAGCATCCTGACGGCGTGGTGGTTGAATTGGGCTGTGGCCTGGACACGCGCTTTATGCGGGTAGACAATGGTCAGGCGACCTGGTTCGATCTGGACTTGCCGGAGGTTATGGTCTTGCGGCAGCAGGTATTTGGCGAGGAAGTATCCGCCCGCCACCACCTGATCGGGCAATCCATGCTGGATTGTGATTGGTTGGATAGGGTTCAGGCTGAAGGGAAACGGCCGTGTCTCTTCATCGCCGAAGGTGTATTCCCCTACTTCGACCAGACGGTGATCCGCGAACTGGTCTTAACCATCCAGACCCGCTTCCCCAACGCCGAACTCGTATTCGACAGCACACCGCCGGTTATGGAATGGGCCAGCAGCCTGCACCCCGCCTTGCGCACAACCCAAACCCGCGTTCGCTGGGGATTACGCAGCAGCCAGGCAGTATTAGACTGGCAAAACCGCATCCAATTACTCGGTGAATATCACTACTTTGCGCAGCCAGAGCCTCGTCTGGGAAAATACCGCTGGCTGCACCTTGTCCCCTCATTCAGCCGCGGCTTCCGTGTTCTCCACTACCGCTTAGCCGACCCGGAAACGGGCGCTTAGGGCTGACCAACAGGGGGAAATGATCGACGGAGAGATCAGAATCCAGGCGATGCGGTTGCCACGGCAGGTGATTTAATAGTAAGATGGCACAAACCATTATTGAGAAAAGGTGTGTTATGACCATTACTAACCCTGCCTTGAAATTTAGCCTTCGCCCATTTGAGCCGCGAGACGTTGCTCCTCTGACAACCATTTTTAACCGTATTTATCCGGATGAGCCATCGACGCTGGAGCAAAATGAACACTGGGAACAGACGTATCCGGCCGACAACCCAAGGCTGCGGCGCATTGCCGAAACAGAAGATGGGCAGGTGGTGGGGTATGGCGAATGCCAACGGCCGTTCTGGTCCGATCAGTTAAATACCTACGCCATCTTTATCGCCGTCGATCCTGCGTGGCAGCGGCGGGGGATTGGGCAGGCTTTGTTTACGGCCGTTGCCCCCTTCGCCGCCAAACAAGGCGCCACAAAATTACGCACCGAATGCAAAGAAGACGACCCCGGCGCAATCCGCTTCCTGGAAAAATCCGGCTTCACCCAAATTGGCATCCGCTTTGAAGCAGCGCTGGATATACCGGCCTTCGATGATGTGCCCTTCCGGATTGCCGAAGACCAGGCCGCAGGCGCGGGTTATGAAATCATCACGCTCGCCGAAGCCCGCCAGACAGACCCAGACGCAGATTTACACCTGTACGAAGTGTTCGCGGCTACCATTGTGGACGTGCCTTTCCCCGGCGAGGACCGCGCCAAACCCAATTACGACAACTTTCGCAGCCAATTGTTGGGCGCGCCCAACACCGACCCCAACGCAATCTTCATTGCCCGGCACGGCAAGCGCATGGTGGGCATGACTTCTTTGGAACTGCTGCCCAACGCCATTGCCATCACCGGCATGACCGG
Organism: Chloroflexota bacterium; assembly: GCA_029559155.1. Taxonomy (GTDB): domain Bacteria; phylum Chloroflexota; class Anaerolineae; order Promineifilales; family Promineifilaceae; genus Leptovillus. Next base: position 10,137 of record JAKQCM010000118.1, on the reverse strand, counting down.
CGTGCTGCGCGAGCATCGCGGCCATAACCTGGCCACGGCGATGAAGCTGGCATCGTTTCGATATCTGAAAGCGCATGGCTTCACCGAAGCGCGCACGCATAACGACACCGCCAACCCGCCCATTCTCGCTTTGAACAAAAAGTTGGGCTACCGGCCGCTGGCCGGATGGCTGGTGTGGGAAAACCCCCTGGTTTGAGCAACAACTTCTGAATCAGGTCGGGTAGCCAGCTCTAAAGTCGTCAAAAATTGCAGCGCTTCGGCGGCGGTTTCGCGGCACATTTCCAGGCTGGGCTGCAAACGCTGGCACACGGACGGCCGTTCCGGACGACCAAACAACAGGCAGCGGTTATCCGGCGACAGCTGAATGCAGCGCACGCCGGCCGGTTTGCCCTGCGGCATTCCGGGAATGGGGGATGAAATTGAAGGAGCAATGCAGCATGCCCCACAGCCGATACGACATTCCATAACAGTGTCTCCGATAACAACTTCGCCATTATACTCGTAAATTACCGGAGAATGGCTTGCCCGACTCCTTGTTATTCCCTAAAAAACAGGACACAGATTGACGTAGCTGAACATGGCTAAGAATCCGAGAAAATCCGTGTTCATCTGTGCCCTTTTCATTGATGCTGCCAGGCCTGCGCCTATGTCATGTGAACCAAATAACCTCGCATTTTGCATACCTGGCAACTACCCAATTCCTTACCTCCTAGAAACCACCCCCTTTCCTGCTCTAACCCGCTGCGAGAAATTGCATCATTATCGAAACAATTCGTGACAATGCGGCCGTTTAGGGTCATAATCGTTGCAGTGGCATGGTGAGGAAAAACGTGGTTAAGAGATCGATCTACTTGTTTGCCTGCGCGGCATTATTTCTCGTTTTGGTCAGCTGTCAGGGATGGCTGCCAGAAAATCGACGCCTGAACGGCCGTATCATTGTCTGGCACAGCTGGAACAGCACGGAAACGGCCGTTCTCCAAGAAGCCCTCAGGGATTTTGAAGAAATCAACCCGGACGTCATGGTGATCAGCGTGCCCCTGGCGCCAAATGAACTGCTGCCCCGGTTCATCCAGTCGGCCAGAGAAGGCTCCGGCCCCGATTTGCTCATCGGCTCCGACGATTGGATTCAGGAATTGGCCGACGCCAACCTGATACGGCCGTACACTTTCCAAACGGCCGTGCCCATCAACGGGTTGGCCCAACAGGCCGTCACCTACCAGGGCAACCTGTACGGTCTGCCGCTATTCCTGTCGCCGTATGCCCTTTATTACAACAGAACCATTGTTTCCGGATCGCTCGCCCGGTCGCTAGACGACCTGCTCACCCAGGCGGCTGAAGGGCGGCGCGTCGCCTTTGTGCCGCGCTTTGAAGACGCCTATTGGGGGATTCGGACATTCGGATCAGACATATTTGATCGGGCAGGGAATTTAAATCTGGCCGACAGCGGCTTCATACCCTGGCTGGATTGGCTCAGCGAGATTCAAAACCGTCCCGGCGTCATCCTGAACATAGACGACGCCTCTCTGGAAGAACTGTTCATCCAGGGGCGCATTGCCTATTACGTCGCCGGACCGGAAAAACAAGCCGTTTTTAATGCGGAGATGGGCGAAGGCTCGTTTGGCGTCACCACCCTGCCATCTGGCCCCAATGGCTCGGCCAGCCCGCTGCTGCCGGTAGAAACCATGATGTTTTACGAGTTTTCCTCTCCTGAACAAGCAGTTTTGGCTACGACACTGGCTGAGTTTTTAGCCAACCAGCAGCAAGGCATTCGTTTTATGCGCGAATTGGACAAACTGCCAGCCAACCCGCAAATTTCGGTCGATTCGCGGATTTACCCGAACGTATCTGGTTTTTGGCGGCAGTCGTTTACGGCCGTTGTGCTGCCCAACACCTTCGAGAAATCATCATTGATCACGGCCGGAAATCGGGCGTACGCCGCCACCTTATCTGGCGCCTTAACGCCAGAAAGCGCGGTCTGTATCTTTGGCCAGGAAGTCGCTGCGGCCAACGGCCTGACAGCAGAGCAAGTTACCCTACCGCCAAACTGCGAGCTGCCTGAAACACAGCCCTAATTACCATCACGAGGTCTTTGTGAACCCGGAAACCACCAGCACGGTAAGCAGCATTTCGCTTTGGGAAGTGCTGCAAAACCAACTCAATACCAGCTTGGCCATCGTCATGCGTCCGGTGGTGCAACAGCAGTTGCTAACCATCCTGGCCATTTTGTCTATTACCTTGATGCTGCCAGAATTAATCCGTTATTGGCAAATTCGGCAGGCCCGGCGAGCAGGCGACCAATTAAAACAGTTGGTGTGGTGGAACAAGTCTCGAGTTCTTATATTTCCCCTGGCCGCGCCTATCGGCAGCATTTTGCTAATCAACCTGGCCATCTGGCTATTTACCCTACGCGATTATCCCAGCGGGATGCTGGAAAACGTTCGGTCTCTGTTCAGTTTGTGGCTCATCTTCCGTCTGGTAGTGACTTTGTTATATTACCGCTGGTCTGACGGGGTACGGCCGTATTACAGATGGGTGCTATCGCCCATGTTTATCATCATCATTTTGTGGCGCCTCATCGGCAGCTCGGTCGGCCTGAACTCGATCATCACCATACCCATCCTGACCATCGGCGACAACGCAATCAGCCTGGGAAATCTGTTCTCGTCGGCGATCACCTTCTATGCGTTCGTCGTCAGCGGGTGGATGGTTGAGCAAGTGCTGAACCGCACCCTGCCAGACCGGCTCAATGCCGAGCCAGGCATGATCCAATCTGTAGCCACTCTAACTCGCTACGCCATCTTGGCCATCGGCACGGTTTTTGCCCTGGCGCTCTTAGGCTTCGACGCCACCTCTCTGGCAATTGTCGCCGGTGGTTTGTCCGTTGGTATTGGTATTGGTTTGCAAGATATTGTGGCCAATTTTGTCAGCGGGTTAACCCTGTTGTTCGAACAATCGCTGCGGCCGGGGGACATCATTGAACTGGATGGGGCCATCAACGAGGTGGAGAAGGTGACACTGCGCGCCACCATCGTGCGCACATTAGACAATGTGGAATTGATTATTCCCAACGCCAAATTTACCACCGCCCAGGTGAACACCCTCACCCGATCCAGCCGCCTGATTGGGGTTCGTGTGCCGTTTTTTGTGCATTATGACAGCGATCTGGCTTTTGTCCGGCAGGTGGCGCTGGAAACGGCCGTTAAACACGAACTCACTCTCGCCGACCCGCCGCCCAAAATACTCAACCGCGGGTTTGGCGATTACGCTTTCCTCTTTGAACTGTTCGTCTGGATGGAATACCCTAAAAAGCGGGGGTTGTATCGCAGCGATTTGTACGACCTTCTGATGGACGCCTTCTCTGCCCACGGCATCAAGGTTCCGTACCCGCAGCGCGATTTGCACGTGCGCGCCAAAGCGGAGCTTCCCGAGGAATAACCCCTTTCCCGTCAGTGCCGCAGCGCTCGTTATCCGCCTGCCGGCATACTCAAAATGACGCTGATTTCTTGAGCGATCGTTTCAATGGCCAATGGCTTTTTCAACCAGCCGAGAATGTTGGCTGGCATTGGGGACACGGCCGTTTCTCCCAAAGAATGACCGGTAACCAACAAAATCTTGCTGGGAATGTGCTGGCTCACCAACTCTTGGGCTAATTCTACGCCGCCCATTTCCGGCATCACCTGATCCGAAAGGATGAGCGCGACGCCGCCCTGTTCCTGGGTGAGGCAGCGGAGGGCTTCACGGCCGTTTGCCGCCGCCAGCGGCCGATAATTTAATGATTGCAACATATCCATCAACGCCGTGCGCACGGAGGCGTCATCTTCCACCACAAGGATGGTTTCCTGATGCCCTTTGGGGATACCGTTTTTCGCCGCAACCGTTTCTGAGACATCGGCGGTTGTGGCGCGCAAATAAATGGTGAAAGTGGCGCCTTGACCAACGGCCGTATCCACCGCAATGTGCCCGCCATGTTGTTTCACAATGCCATAAACCTGGGCCAGGCCCAGCCCGCTGCCCAGCGGCGCGCGTGTGGTGAAAAATGGTTCAAAAATGTGCCCCAACACCTCATCGGGAATACCCGAGCCTGTGTCGGAAACAGCCAGGCTCAGCCAGGAGCCACGAGGCGGATGATCACAGCAAACGCACCGGATCGGCGTCCCCGCTGCGACTATGCCCAGAGCGATGCGCAAACTGCCGCCCTGGGGCATGGCGTTCCGGGCGTTTAGCGCCAGGTTAAGCACAACTTGCTGGATTCGCGCGGCGTCCGCTTCGATGACATATTCGCCCGGTTCCTGGCTCAGGCTAACGCTGATATTTTCGGGCAGCGTGCGCTCCAGCAAGGCAACTGTTTCCTGAATAAAATCAGACAGGTTTAACGGCCGTAAATCCACAATCGACTTGCGGGCAAAATCCAGGATTTGCTGCACCAGCGCCGCGCCGCGTTCCGCCTGGCGCACAATTGTTTTCATGCGCTCGCGCAAAACTTTGGAGAGGTGCGTGTCGCGCGAAGCCATGTCCGCGTAGAGCATAATAGAAGCCAGGATATTATTAAAATCGTGGGCAATGCCCGCCGCCAACTGCCCCACCGCCGCCAGCCGCTCATGGCGCAGCAGTTGTTCTTGTGTATTGGTAAGTTGGTCCAAAGTTTGGGCCAGCCGGGTATGGCTTTGCTGCAAAGCCTGCTCCGCCCGGAGCCGTTCAGTAATGTCGCTGCAAAAAGCCAGATATTCCTGGGAGCCTATGGGAACCGCTTTGACCAGCATATTGAACGTATCGCCATTCGCGCGACGGAACAACAATTCCTGTTCCCCGCAGCCCAGACGCCGGGCCTGATCCAGAAAAATCAATGTGTTTTCGTGTTTATGCCCGGCCATGAGGCTGGAAAAGGGAATGTTCAGCAGGTCGGTCTGGTTGTAGCCGGTAAGTGCGGCCGCCGTGTTATTGGCATCCAGGCAACGGCCGTAATCATCCAACACAAACACGCCATAAGGCGCGCTGTCGACATAGGTGCGGTACCGCTCTCTGCTGGCGCGCAGTTGCAGTTCAATAGCCCGCTGGCGAGCCATGCCGACCGACAAAACCACTACAAGGCCCAACAAAACAAGAAGAACGCCGCTAATGGTCCAAACCAGATTTTTGTACTTCATGTAAAAGGTTTCTGGCTGGTTGATGATGACATGATCCGGAGGCAGGTCAGACGGCCGTATACCAAATTTAACCATCTGATTGTAATCGAAGACGGCCGTATTCGGGCTGATGTGGATGACCGGCAGAGCGGACGGCGGCGTCCCTTCCAAGATTTTCACCGCCAGGGAAGCGGCCGTTTGCCCCTGAACAAAATGGGAAATCAACACCCCACCCAACACGCCTTTCCCCATGCCGTGATACCACAGATGATATAGCGGCGCTTTTAGATTGGCTGTGATAAGCGCTAAACTTTCATCAAACGACAACGTCGTACCGGCGCTGTCGTTATAAGCCGACAGCAGCAGCACCGGCGTTCCGACATCTACCGCTTGTAAGGCCACCGCTAATTCGGCAAAAGTCATTTCAGTTAACGACAATACCTGAAATGAAAGACCAGGAAATTCCCCGGCGAGATTTTTCAACGTTTGTAGATCGCCTTGCCCGCCTAAAGTATCATCCACAATCACATCAATGGTATCGGCTCCCGGCGAAAGATCGGCCATTAAGGCGATGGTCTCGCGCATGGACACAGCCTCAATAACGCCGGTTACCAAATCGTTCTCGTTTTGTTTTAGCGCCAATTCCTGATTGTTAACCCCAAAAAAGACAACCGGAATACCGGCAAACAGATCCGCTTCATGCATTAAGGCAAACATCAGCGCGTTGTCGTCGGCCACCAGGATAATGTCGTATGGCGGGTTTTTAGAAATTTTATAGGCCAGCGACTGGTAAAAATTGTCCAAATTTTGCGGGTCGTTAAACCGCTTGGTGTCCATAAACTCGATATCCAGGGCGATATTTTGCCCTTCAAAACCGGAGCGAACACCTTCAATTTGGTCAAAAAACGTGGGGAATGTGGGATGGTAAGAGAGGATGAGGAGAGCGCGTTTTTGGCCATCAGCGCGAACTGGCTGTTGGAAAAAACAAGCCATCCCCCCCAACATGACTATTAAGAGTACTTGCCGCCAGATTCTAAAATGGTTCAGTACCATAGATTTATTCTTATGAATCTGCCTAAACCAGGACCAAATCGCCTCGTTTTATAGGCAACCGCTGCCTGCCATTAAAAGGCAGCATAACACAACAGGTTGGTCTCGTCTATACATTTCGTCCCTGCCAGGACTAATTATTGGAAGGATTCACTGAAGCGGCTTACAATCGATGCTTGCAGCGGCGGTGCATGAATGAGCGCCATGTGTGGTTAGACGGGATCATTGGCCGGGAAACGGCCGTATCACACCTTTAGAGAGCAATTGAATGAATGGAGCGTACCATGCGAGCAGACCTGTTAACGGATGAACACATAATGTTCCGCGATGCCTTCCGACGCTTTGTAGCCAAAGAGATTACGCCCCATCATCCGCAGTGGGAAAAAGATGGCATTGTGCCCCGCGACCTGTGGCAAAAGGCCGGCGCCGCCGGATTTTTGTGCATGGATGTGCCAGAAACGTACGGCGGTCTTGGAGTTAAAGATTTTCGTTACAATGCCATCATCAGCGAAGAGTTGGTCCGCGCAGCGGCATCCGGGCCGGCGTTCGCCGTGCATACCGATATGGTCGTGCCCTACATCAGCCAGTTTGGCACAGAAGCGCAGAAACAGCGCTGGCTGCCCGGTCTGGTGAATGGCCAGACCATCGCCGCCATCGCCATGTCGGAGCCAAATACGGGCAGTGATGTGGCGGCTGTGCAGACAACGGCCGTGCGCCACACCGATCATTACCTCCTCAACGGCCAAAAAACCTTCATCTCCAACGGAATCCTCAACGATCTGGTCATTGTGGCCGCCAAAACCAACCCCGACGCCGGCGCTAAAGGCGTCAGCCTCATCGTCGTGGAGCGGGGCGCGGCCGGTTATGAACGCGGCCGCAACCTGGATAAAATCGGTATGCACGCCCAAGATACAGCCGAGTTGTTTTTCCGCGACGTACAGGTACCGTTCGACAACCTAATCGGTCAGGAAAACATGGGCTTCATCTACCTGATGCAGCGCCTGCCCCAGGAACGCCTGACCATCGCCGTAGGCGCCATTGCCGCCGCCGAAGTTGCCCTGGAATGGACAACAACCTACTGCCAACAGCGCACGGCTTTCGGCCGTCCCATTGGCAAATTCCAGAATTCCCGCTTCAAACTGGCAGAAATGAAAACAGAAATCGAAATCGGCCGTACATTTGTCGATCACTGCATCAGCCTGCACAACCGGGGCGATTTATCCGTGGAGCAAGCCGCGATGGCCAAATGGTGGACCACCGACTTACAAGTGCGCGTCATCGATCAATGCTTGCAGCTTCACGGCGGTTATGGCTACATGATGGAATACCCCATCGCCAAGGCGTACATCGACTCTCGCGCCCAAAAAATTTATGGCGGTTCCAACGAAATTATGAAAGAAATCATCGGTCGAGCAATGGGGTTTTAGTGTATTCGATAATTTCCTTACAAAATTCCCGTTCCTTTTCACTCCAGCTTCCAATTTGGAACACAATTACCGATCTGTTCCTGCAAACCAGACATCCCAGCCGCAAGCCCTCAACCGGCGATCCCGGACTAGTACCACTGCGTGATGGGCGCCACGCAAAGGAGTAAGGCCAATGGAAGATTCGCCAGACACAAACCCCCAATCACCTTCGGTCGCAGAACATGCACCCGAAAATCCGCCTCAGACAGCCCAAACAAAGCTGCCTCTATGGCAGCGAATTGGTTGGGGCAAAATTATCCTGTTCATCATCAGCCTTTTTCTCTTTATTTTGGGCATAACCCAGATGAAAGAAGGGGCAAAAGATCTCGCTCCACTGGTGCAAAACCAATTTTCCGTCACCAACCCGGCCAACAGCCTGGGATTCGGCTGGTTATTTGCTTACATCGTTATGAGCGGTTCGCCTGTAGCCGCGGCGGCGCTCACCTTTTTCGACGCCAACGTTTTGAGCCAGATGAGCACATTCACCATGATCACCGGCAGCCGTTTAGGGGCCAGTTTCATTGTGTTGTTCATCGGGTTTATTTATGTGCTTCGCGGGCGGAATAAACGCGACAGCCTGGGAATGGGTTTGTTATCGCTTTCCGTCACCGGCAGCACTTACATTGTGGCGTTGGTGGTAGGCGTTGCCTTACTGCAATCGGGTGTGTTGGACCAGTTTCAATTGCAATCTGGGGCAATTTTAAACTCCGTCACCGATTTGATATTTGACCCCATGGTGAATTTTTTACTCAGCTTTTTGCCGCGCTGGATGCTTTTTATCACCGGTCTGGGGACGATCATGGTTAGTTTTAGCCTGTTTGACCGCTGTTTGCCGGAGATGGCCGTGAAGGAAAGCCAGGTGGGGCGTATGTCGCGCCTTATTTATCGGCCGTGGGTGATGTTTTTGTTGGGCGCATCGATCACCCTGATCTCGATGTCGGTGAGTGTGTCATTGAGTATTTTGGTGCCGCTGAGCAACCGTGGGTTTGTGCGGCGGGAGAATGTTATTCCGTATATCATGGGGGCCAATATCACGACATTTGTCGATACACTGCTGGCGGCCGTTTTGTTGAATAATCCGCAGGCGTTTACGGTTGTATTGGCCGAGATGACCAGCATCACCATTGTGTCGATTCTGGTGTTAACCTTCATCTATCGGCGGTATGCGCGGGCGATGTTGGATTTTGCGGGTTGGGTCACATTGAGTAATCGCAATTTGAGTTTGTTTATGCTGTCGATCTTGATTGTGCCGATTATTTTGCTGCTGGTGTGATACGGCCGTATTCACCCAGGCATTCTATTCAAGAGGTTAACCTATGATGCGTATTCTGATTGCCACAGGGGGCGCGCCCCATTCCGACACGGCCGTTCGCCTTGGCGGGCGGCTGGCTGCCATGATGAACGGGTCTGTTACGCTGCTGACCGCCGTGAAACACGAAAGCGACTCCGCCAAAGGAGACCAGATATTAGCGGCCGCCCAAACGCTGCTGCCTGAAGGGGTAACGGCCGTTGCCGCCAAAATCCGCATCGGCCACCCCACCGAAGAAATCGCCGCCGAAGCCGAAAAAGGCGCGTTTGATCTGGTCGTCGTCGGCTCGCGCCCTATGCACCATCTGGTCAAACGCCTGCTCGGCCCGGTGGCCGAGCGCGTGATGCTGCGCGCCAACTGCCCCGTACTCATCGCCAAAAGCGAGCCAGACAGCCTGCACCGCCTGCTCATCTGCGAAAGCGGCCGCGAACCGTCCCTTTTGGAGCGCCTGAACACACGCCTGCCCACCTTACTCACCCCCGGCACAGAGATCACCATCCTGCACGTCATGTCGCAAATTATCGCCGGGCCAGGCGTGGAAGAATGGGAATTACACGCCAGCGCCGCCGAGCTAATGGCTGAACACACGCCCGAAGGCGAACTTCTGGATCACGACATCGCCTTGTTAGAACAAAACAAAACCAATCCCAAGGCTAAAATCCGTCATGGGCTGGTGGTAGATGAAATTGTGGCCGAGGCGGCCTCTGGCCTCTATGACCTGATGATCATCGGTACGCATACCAGCACCGGCTGGGAGCGGCTGCTGCTAGACGACGTGAGCCATGCGCTGGTGACGCAAGTGGAGCAGGCAATTCTGGTCTTATAGCATTGGTTACAAGTTAAGCAAATCGCCGGCATGTCAAAGGCCATTTTCAACGAGCGCCGGCCGTAAAAGCCGGGTTTACCCGGCGTTGTGTTGTAGACCGGCGCTTTAGCGCTGGTCGTTGGCGGCTATCCGTTGCGCATGGAGCTATTGCAGATTAAAAAATTAATCCGTTAATCGAGAGACGTGTCATGCTGAGAGCCTGTGCTGAGCTTACCGAAGTATCCTCCGAAGCATCCCATTTGCTTGAAATGACCGAGTGATAGGGATTCTTCGCTCCGAAGACTCCGCTCAGAATGACCAGTTCATTACCTGATTGTTTTCTTAAAGACCAAAAGCTCCAGGCTAAAAAACAACGCCCCGTAA
>JAKQCM010000103.1 GCA_029559155.1 Chloroflexota bacterium | reverse complement strand
AGTCCTCTGCGAAGCGATCGATGGTCTGCGTGATGGTGTCTTCGTCTTCTATAGCGGTGAGCATGATGATGGGCAAATCGCAGAATGTGTGCACCACTTCGCAGAATTCCAGGCCGTCCATGCCAAACGGCATATTGATGTCTACCACGGCCAAACTAGGAAGCTGGTTGCGCCGGATCCAGTCCAGACCATCTTCGGCAGAGGGAACGGCCGTTACCTGAAACCCACTTCGGCTCAGGGCCTCTTCGATCATCTCCAACACCAGAATATCGTCATCGATGACCAAAATATGAAAAACGGTTGGGTCAAATTCACTCATGAATTGCCTTTACAATGTCATACAGCATGTACAACAAATCAGTGACCAGAAAAAGCGAACGCCCTGCCTTTTCAAGCTATGAAAAATGTTCACCGTTGTCCGTTGAGATGGGTAAAGTGACGGTTTCATGCCCTTGCAAGATGCCAATTGTAACAAAGCCGCTCCACATACTCAACTTTGTGGCGCACCGGAGGCCAGCCATTGGGCCTGAAGGTAGTAATTCGGCACATTTAGCGGTGGCTGGCAAACCGCAGCCTGGCGTCTGGCTGATTTTTCTACCGCCCTAAAAAACAAAGGTGTGGCTAATTAGGGGTTGGCGGGAACGGCCGTTATAATTGCCCATCTTTACCATCTATAAAATCAAGGAGCAACCCCATGTCTAAACCAATTCCGGAAGCCTACCAGGACCTGCTAACGGGTCCGGTCTCGGTCACAATGGCCACTATCATGCCCGATGGCGCGCCCCAACTATCGGTCGTCTGGTGCAGTTACGATGGCGAATTTGTTCTGGTCAATACAGCCCGTGGCCGGCAAAAAGACAAAAATCTCCAGGCGCGCCCTGTGGCCAGCATCCTGGCCATCGACCCGCAAAATCCGTACCGCTATCTGGAGATTCGCGGCAGCGTGGAACTAACCGAAGACGGCGCAAAAGAGCACATTAACGACATGGCGCGGCTGTATCGCGGCGTGCCCGCCTATTATGGCTATTCCGCCCCGGCCGAATTGGAACAAACAGAAACCCGCGTTTTGTGCAAAATCACGCCCACTCATGTGGTGGCAAGAGGCTAACTCTGAACCAAACTGCCAACACGCCCCCACCACGACTGGCCGCGCTGCAATACCGCGATTTTCGCCTCTTTTGGATTGGCCGCTTCCTTTCCACCATCGGCTCGCAGATGCAGTTGATCGCCGTTAACTGGCATATTTTTGCTCTGCTGCGCGGCCAGGTTTTCACCTTGTCGCTGCTGGGGCGCGAATTTGACCTGGGCGCGGAAGCGTTGGGGCTGGGTACGCTGGGGTTGGTGCGCATTGTGCCCATTGTGTTGTTTGCCCTTCTGGGCGGCCTTCTGGCCGACACGGTAGATCGGCGGAAGCTGCTGATTTGGGCGCAGGTAGCGGCCATGTTTTTTGCGGCTGCGCTGGCGATTTTGACATTGAACGGCCGTATCACCATCCCTCTCATCTACCTGCTTACAGCCGCCGGTTCGGCCGCGGCCGCCTTCGACGAACCGGCGCGGCAATCCATCGTGCCCAATCTGGTGCCAAAAAAGCACCTGACCAACGCGGTCAGCCTGAACACCATGCTGTGGGAATTAGCGACCATTATCGGGCCGGCGTTGGGCGGCGTCCTGGTGGGTTCATTTGACGTGGGCATGGTCTATGCAGTGAATGCGGTATCGTTTACGGCCGTGATCATCGCCCTCCTCCTCATGAACTATCGCGGCAAACCGGCCGCTATCAGCACTGGCCTGGGCTGGTCGGCGCTGGTAGAAGGCTTTCAATTTACCTACCGCACGCGCATTATTTGGGGAACCATGCTGCTGGATTTCATGGCCACCTTCTTCAGTTCAGCGCGCACCATGCTGCCGATTGTGGCCACCGATTTGTTGGGGCTAGGGCCGGCCGGGTATGGCCTGCTGGCTACGGCGCAATCAGTAGGGGCGCTCATTGCCGGCGGGGTGATGGCCTTGCGCCGAGACATTTACCGGCAGGGCGCAGTTTTGTTGATCAGCGTGGCCGTCTACGGCGCGGCGACGGCGCTGTTCGGTTTTTCCACCATTTTCTGGCTCTCGTATCTTTTGTTTGCCCTGACAGGCGCGGGTGACACGGTGTCTACGGTCATTCGCGGCACGCTGCGGCAGCTCAACACGCCGGATCATCTGCGCGGGCGAATGACCAGCGTGAATATGATGTTTTTTATGGGCGGGCCGCAGTTAGGCGAATTAGAAGCGGGTCTTGTGGCGGCGGCGTTTGGCGTGCCGTTTGCCATCATCACCGGCGGCGTGATTACGGTGGCGCTAACAGGGGTGATTGCCTGGCGTTATCCCAGTTTGCGCCATTATGTGGGCCAGCCAGCAGTTGACGAGTAAAGAGGGAGATGTGATCAGAACGGCCGTGTTTAATCCGACTGCCGCGTCAGGACGATCAGGCCGGCAAACAGGAGTCCGATGCCCAACCAGGCCGTAGGTCCTAATTGTTCGCCAACGACAAATATGCCCAGCAGACCGGCGGTGAGCGGTTCAGCCAGAGTCAGGCTGACGGCCGTTGCCGCCGACACCCGCTTCAAGCCCATCGTAAAGACCAGATAAGCCACGGCCATTGTCACCACTCCCAGATGCAGCCCCACCAGCAAACCACGCGGCTCAATCAACCAGCTCATGTCCAGCCGCCACCACAGCGGCAGCAAAAAAAGCGCCCCCAGGCCAAAAACCACGCCTGTCACCACATGCGGCGGTCTGTCGGCCAATAAAATCTTGCCAGCTATGGTAAAAATCGCATAAGCCAATCCGGCGCCCATCGCCAAAAACATGCCCAACACATCCACATGCACGCTGCTGCTGCCGGCCAAAATCAACAAGGCGCAGCCCGCAATCGCCAGAACGGTCGCCACAAACCAGTTTCGTCCCGGCCACTGCCGCCAAACCAACCAGGTGAGCAGTCCTGCCAAAATGGGCGAACTGCCGATGCCCACGATGGTTCCCACCGCCACGCCGGTGCGGGCCACCCCGGCAAAGAAAAAGAGTTGATAACCGGCGACGCCGGCCGTGGCTAACAACGTGGGCAGCACAGGCCAGCGTGGCCCATCACGCCAGCCGCCTCTAATGAGCACCAGCAGCACCAGGGCGATGCCGCCAAAGACCATACGCACGCTCCCCACAGCCAGCGGCGACACCCCGGCCGGGGCAAACGTCTGCGCCGTGCCGGTTGTGCCCCACAAAACGGAAGCTGTCAGGACGAGCAGAGCGCCGGAAGACGGTTTAGTCGACATAATGGCGAGGGATTGAGGACTGGAGATTGGCGGCTGACCCAATCTTTACGCGTCCATCTGTTTTAACCAAGTTAAGATGGTTTCGGCAACGAGTAACGGCCGTTCCATCGTCAGCATGTGGCCTGCATTTTCAATTTGCAGGAACGTGGCCTGAGGCTGTTTTTTCTGCCACAACTGCCACGCTTCAGGGAAAATCGTGTCGGTTTCGGCCGCCCGAATGCCCAAGGTGGGGTGAGTGACCTGGGGGATGGTATCCCAGACAGCCTGCGGCGGCGTGGCGTAAATTTGCGCTTCCCATTCTCGTGGGAAAGCCAGCGTCAGCTCAGGGCCATCTTCAACCAGGGCGTAATTGACATAATCCCACAGGCTGTCATCTGACCAACTCGCAAACACATCTTTACTGCGAAACCGGTCAAAAGCAGCCTGCCGCGAAGGCCAGCGATCGCGTCGGCGCAGCGCGCTTTGCACCATCGGCATCAGGAACGCCTGTTCAGGGTGAGCGGCGGCCATCTGCAAAATCTTCGGGGACAGAAAAACCGGCTCAATGAGAACCAGGGCACGGAAGAGAGACGGCCGTTTTGCCGCCGCATACATCGTGGCCACCGCTCCCAACGAATGACCAATACCGATCACCTGCTCCCAGCCTCGCTGTTCAAAAAAGTGGATCAAGTCATCGGCAATGATCTGCCAATCGCCCTGCAATTCGGCCGGCTCTGTGCCCGGCCACAAGGGGCGGTGATTCACACCTTCAACATGATACTGCGCCAGAAAAGGCGCCAAAAACTGGCGGTAACAGGCCGGTGGATACGCATTGGCATGAGCAAAATGAATCACCGACCCATCGCCGCCAAAATTATGAAAGGGGATAACAGCTGCCAAAAAACAATCTCCTAAACTTCATAAACCCAAAGGCAAAATAAAAAGCCGAGGCATAACCTCGGCTTTTTATTATACGCGCTTCATTTTATTTAATCTTGCGAGATGGTGGAAACGGCCGTTTGCAATCCAGGCTCATCTGCCGCCGACTCTTGCCGGTCACTACGCCGCACCGACCAGACGATCAGGATAATACAAATCGCCACAATCACCATAATTGCCGGCGTCAAACCAGTATACTGCACCACAATCGGCGCCAAAATCAAAGCTACCAGGTTCATCACCTTGATCATCGGATTCAAAGCCGGACCGGCCGTATCCTTCAACGGATCGCCCACCGTGTCGCCGACAACCGAAGCTTTGTGATTTTCACTCCCCTTGCCGTTGTAATTGCCATCTTCCACATACTTCTTGGCGTTATCCCAGGCGCCGCCTGCGTTCGCCATAAACACCGCCAGCAGCTGCCCAGAAACAATAACGCCTGCCAGGAAACCACCCAACGCCTGCTCTTTGAGCAACAGACCCACAGCAATCGGGGACAGAATGGCAATCAACCCCAACGGAACCAGCTCCGACTGCGCCGCTTTCGTAGAAATCGTAACCGCATTCGCATAATCCGGCGTCTGCTCACCACTCATAATGGCCGGAATCCGCAGCTGACGTCGCACTTCAGCCATGATGTAGCCGGCCGCCCGATTAACCGCTTTAATCAGCAAGCCGCCAAACAACAGCGGCAGCGCGCCCCCAATCAACAAACCCACAAACACCGTCGGATCCGCCAGATTGATCACGCGTTGGAAGGAATCCATGCGCTCGGCCGGCAGCACCCGTTCGATATCGGTGAAAAACGCGCCAAAGAGAGAAACGGCCGCGATAACCGCAGAACCAATTGCAATACCTTTGGTAATAGCCTTGGTCGTATTACCCGCCGCATCCAGGTCAGCCAAAATCTGCCGCGATTCAGGCGAGAACTCTTCGCCCGCCAGTTCCGCAACGCCATTGGCATTATCGGCGATGGGACCAAACGTATCCATACTCACATTGTTGCCGGTGTGCGAAAGCATACCCACGCCAATCAACGACACACCAAACAAAATGTAGATAAACGGATCCCCATTGGCTACACCCTCGCCTTGCATACTGATCAAGAACAGGGCGGCAACCATCGTCCACATGGCAAAGAAAAGACCGCTGACCATGTCTTTCCTCATATAACCACGAACCACAAAACCTACAGCAACGATTGCCGCAACCACCAGGGCTGGAATATACAGGCTCGTCGGGAAGACAACCGTATACACCAGAATCGAAGCCGAAATACTGGCTACAATCACCAACACCGACCAGACGCTGGACAAATAACCCAACGAAAGCCCTTCCAAAATAACCAGTGCCGGACCAAATGCGGTCGCTTTGGAGATATTGCGCACACGCGGGCTGTTGGCGCTGGTGGCCAAAGCGGTGAGCGGGTTAAAGACCACGGCCAAAGCCACGCCAACCGAAACCAGTGCGCCCAACGACAAGTGCGAAATCATGCTGCCATCCGGATACTGCGCGCTGGCATAAAATACAGAGATCAAAAACGTGGAGATGATGGTGATGCCGCTCGACAACTCGTAGCTTTTGTACATCGCCTCTTCAGCGTCTTCCACATTCCAAATGGAGACAGCGTACGTGCCTACAATCGAACTCACCACGCCAACGCCGCGCACCAACAAAGGCAAAACGATCCAGAACAGATGCCCGGTCATCGCCGTCAGGGCCAGACCCAAAATCAGGCTGGAAACGATGGTTACTTCATAGGATTCAAAGATGTCTGCGGCCATACCGGCGCAGTCACCCACATTATCACCCACCAGGTCGGCAATAACGGCCGCGTTGCGCGGATCATCTTCTTCCATACCGGCTTCCACTTTACCAACCAGGTCTGCGCCTACGTCGGCAGCCTTGGTATAAATGCCGCCGCCCACGCGCATAAACAACGCCAGCAGCGTACCACCAAAACCAAATCCCAGCAGCACATCCGGCGCAGCCTTACCAAACATGATAAAGATCAGGGTACCCCCTAACAACCCCAACCCATCTGTAAGCATACCGGTGATGGTTCCAGAACGATAAGCAATGGTCAACGCTTTCTTAAAACTGGTTCGCGAGGCAGCAGCAACACGCACGTTGCCCTGAACAGCCATGTTCATGCCAATAAACCCAACCGTCGCCGAGAACGTGGCGCCCATCATAAACGCAATCGCTCGACCACTGGCAATCCACCAGGTGGCGGCCGAACACGTAACAGATGCGCTTACCCGCTCCGGGTTAAAGGCTGCATATCCGTTTGCACTGGCAACTTCTTTGGGTGTTTGAGTTTGGAGAAGGGTTGAAACTTCGGCTTCGGTCAGACTGGTGTTGGCGGCGATATCTTGAGCATAAGCTGTTTCTACCGCGCTGCCACAGAACAACTCGTTGGCTTCTCCTGTGGGCTTTACCAAGGCCACACTCAAGAACATGGCTACAGTCAGGAGGGCGATTAGAATGACGATAGTGCGTAACTGTGTACGTAGATACGCATTGGCGCCATCCCGAATAAACCCCCAGATACGCTGCATGGCTTCGCTGCCTTTATCGGCGGCAAAGGTTTGCCGGGCGAGCCAATAGGCATATCCTAACGCAATAAAGGCCGTTGCTAAAACCACATAGATCATGGTCTGCTCAAACGGCGAGATCCCGTGCATCGCGGACATATATATAACCTCCTTGGGAAGAATTCCATTGTCTGATGGAATCCTGCTTGCCTCCACAGATGGGTTTGTTTGCGTGGAGGTGTTGTCAATCGCCAAATCGCGGGCATTTTCTCATAATGCCCGTTGCAAACGTATTGATAAATGTCACATCTATGTGTTGCCGTCTGTCATCTATCTTTTTTAGTATACTCTGTACATAATTTTTGGCACTAAATTCAGATGTTTTGTCCTTGATCGCTTTGGTGGGCAGCGATTATGCGCCTCAGAGACTAAGGGCGTAGATTGGACCAATCTTGGAGATTGGTCCAATCTACTAACGCGAGGTATTTTTCGCTGCTTACGCAAGGTCTTCTAGATCGATTTGGAAGCTTTGCGGGCTTTACGGATGATGTTCGGGGTTGGGTTTTCAGTGTTATAATTCTGCAGGGATACTACAGGAAGGAGAATAGACATCTGAAGGAACAAGTTTTGTCAGGTCTGGTTACGAAAGCGATTAGTGGCTTTTTTACCGTTCAAACTGACCAGGGGGCTGTTGTGGCGCAGTTGCCGGGCCGTCTAAAGCAAGAGTGGCAAACGACTTCGATTGTTGCCGTTGGCGATCAGGTTTCAATTTCGGTAAATCGAGATGGCAGCGGAACGATTGAAACGATCGCTGAGCGCCGTTCTGTTCTTTCGCGGACACGGCCGTCAGCCGAAAATCGTCGTCTATTATCCGATCAGGAACAGGTGCTGGTTGCCAATCCGGACCAGTTGATTTTTGTTTTTGCCACACAAAACCCGGCCACGAATCTGCGTAAACTAGATCGCTTTCTGGTTGTAGCTGAGGTAAATGAGTTAACGGCCGTTATCTGCGTCAACAAAATCGATCTCGTAGGTCTGAATGTGGCCCGTCGCCAATTCAAACTCTACCAAGATATTGGCTATCGGGTCATTTACACCAGCGCCGTCACCGGCGAAGGCGTCGCCGAACTGCGCGATTGCCTGCATGATAAATTATCTGTCCTCACCGGCTCCTCTGGCGTCGGCAAATCCAGCCTGCTAAACGCCATCGAGCCTGGGCTGGGGCTGAAGGTCCGCGATGTGAGCCAGACAACCGGCAAAGGGCTGCATACCACCCGCTATGCTGAATTGTTCCCTCTGGCCGGCGGCGGGTATCTGGCAGATACGCCAGGGATTCGCGGCCTGGCTTTGTATGATCTGGAACCGTGGGAGTTGGATGCTTATTTTCGGGAAATTGCCCCGCTGGTGGAGGCGTGCCAGTTTAGCGATTGCAGCCACCGCCACGAACCAAACTGCGCGGTGCGCACGGCCGTTGAAGACGGCCGTATCTCCCCGGAACGCTACGACAGCTACTTGCGCCTGCGTGAAGAACATGAGATGCTAGACAAATCGGCGTATGAATGAATAAGGGTTGATGGCAAGTTGGTTAGAAAATGGGCAAAAAGCGTTTGATTTTGCAGCTGCGGTGGATTGTCGTCTTGCTGGTCGGGCTGCTGGCAGCCTGCACAACAGGACCGGATTCAGCCACAACGGCCGTGGGCCGCAACGGCATCCCAGTCGCCCCGGAATTCCTCGATTTCTACACGCAAATGGGCGGCCAACGCCTGCTGGGCGACCCCATTACCGAGATGTTTGTCGCCGAGCCAGACGGCCGTTCCCTGCAATACTTCCAAAATATCCGCCTGGAATACGACGCCGCCCGCCAACAAATCAGCATCACGCCGCTGGGGCAATGGGCGCTGGACGGATTAAACCAACAAGTGCTCGCCCCCACGCCAGAAGACAGCCAGACTCGCACCTTTCCCAACACCGTCTATACCCTCCAGGATGAATTCCTCGCCTTTTACAACGAACATGACGGGGAAACACTTCTAGGGCAACCCATTTCTGACCAGTTAAATGTAGACGATTTGCGCGTGCAATATTTTAGCAACGGCCGTCTCGAATGGCGTCCCGAAGCTCCCACCAACCTGCGCGTGCAGCTCAGTCCGCTTGGTCAAGCCCACTTCGACAACGAAATGCGCTTCACCTATCAGAACAGCCGGGTTGATGCCGCCCCCGTCCCCTCTGCCGGCGTGACAGCGGCGCAGATCGACGCCTACGTCAAAGCGCCCATTTTATACGGCGGCGAAACCCAAACCCTTTATATTACCGCTCAAACCTCAGGCGGCGCGCCAGTTACCGGGTTGATGCTAGACCTCACCCTTTCTTATGGCGCAGAATCCCAAACCATCACCCTTGGCCCAACCGATGGTAACGGGCAAATCACTTATCCGCTGACCACGGCCGTACCGCCCGGCGAAGAAGTCACACTCCGCCTGCAAGCCAAAGGAAGCGACGGCCGTATCATCGGCGAAACAATCATCTCTTTCAAAACATGGTGGTAAATTACCAATGACAACTGAATTAACAACGGATCTGGTCTGGCAAGAAATAGAAAAACAACTGTTCGCCGTGCTGGGCATGGTGACGGCAAAAAACGAAGCGCGCACCGTGGGGATTGTGTATGCCGTTCACCAACGCCGCCTCTACATCACCACCCAACGCGCCGCCTGGAAAACCCGCCACATCAGCCAAAACCCCCACGTCTCGCTCACCATTCCCATCGCCAAACGCATTCCCATCATGCCGTGGATCAAAATCCCGGCAGCCACCATCACCTGCTCCGGCACGGCCGCCATCCAGGATCCGGCGGAAATTGCGCCAGAACTGCTGCACAAACTTTTTCGCGGCTTAGAAACAAATGCCGACATGCTGGCGGAAACCAGCATTATTGCCGTGGAACCTGTGGGTGATTTTGTGACCTATGGGGTTGGCGTTTCGCTGATGACCATGCGCGATACGGAGAAATCACGCGGGCGCGTGCCGGTTTCCTGAGGGGGGTAACGGCCGTTACAATACGGCCGTCATATACAAGCCATCCAGTTCAAACCCAAGCCGCGCATAATACTCCCGCGTGCCGATAGCGCTGATGACGGCAATACGGCCGTAACCCGCCGCCCGCGCCAATTCCTTCGCCTGTTCCACCAACTGCGTCCCCAAACCACTGTGCTGCGCCTCGCCCTGGCTCTCGTCACCGATGGGCAGCGCGGGACCATACACATGAACTTCGCGGATCATGGCGTGGTTTTCCAACTCGGCCAGGGGGTGCGGCGTATCTTGCCGGGGCATGGACAACCGCAAAAAACCGGCAATGCGATCATCTTCATTCACAAAACTCAGAAAATGCTCCGTCGTGGCATCCGTCGCATACGTGTCAATCGTCAATCGTAAATCGCCAATCGCCAATCGCTCCCGCCGCACTTCGCGGCAGCGGATGCATTGGCAGCGCAGACCGCGCCGCTTGATTTC